>DATLRW010000001.1:0-15085 GCA_035534495.1 Candidatus Dormiibacterota bacterium
CGCACGCGAGAGCAATGCCCGCAGTCGCTCTATCGAACCGCCAGATCAGTTGTGGATCAGGCGCACCGGAATTGGCGAGCCGGTTGAGCTTGGCACGGGCGTGGGCGTGCCGCCCCCGCCATTCTCGTCGCTTCCCCCGCAACCCGAGATGGTCAGCACGTAGGCATATACCGTGTTGTGCGCCGCGCCCACATCGATGACGAAAAGCTGCAGCATCCCCTGTATGTCCTCCGATACGCTGGCGGGACACGAATTGCCCGGGCAAAGGTTCTCGCCGTCGTACAGCGGCAGCGTCACCAGGGAATCGCTCGTCGTAATGATGGTTCCTGCCGGTTGCGTGTAGGGATTGTTTGCGCCTGCGTACATCGTATAGGGAATCGTGGGATCGGTCTGATTCTGGAAGCTGATCGTATCCTGCCCGGATCCGCCGTTCCCTTGATGAATCAAACACTGGACTCCCTGGCCTGTCGGCCCGACCTGGTTCCCCGAAGCCGGGTAGACCGTGGTCGAACCGCAACCGATGTTCCCCGTGCTGCAGCATTCGATGAATTCGCGGTAGCGGGCCGCGCTGTTGCTGGTGGCATTCTCTTTATCGGCCGTGGCGCAACTCGGGCACTCGAACGTGGAGCTGCTCGGTGTCGGCAAGAAGACGGGATAGAACTGGCTCGGCGCGGGCGCCTGGCTGGGATCGCCCGGCTTGATCTTCAGGTATTCGCCGATTGCGCCCCCGGTGTTGGTCCCGTTGGCGCTATTATTCGCCAGCGTCGGCATAACGACCTGGCCCAGATCGGCGGCCGGAATAGCCGGTTGGCCGCTCACCTGCGTCGGCTGCGTCTGCGGATAGACGAAATAGGCGGGATACTGGCCTCCCGAGGCTGGACAAACCGTGTTCGCTTCGTAGCCGATGCTTCCTGTCGGGTCGATCATGTGGTCCCAGTCGCAATTGGGCAGCAACCAGGGTTTCAAGCACTCCGCCGTGCTCGACGGCCCGCTCGTCCCAATGGGGTTATAGGCTTCCGCCGTTGCCGTGGCCGATACGGGCACGGTGGTAATCCCGAATATTTTCATGAAATACGTCGGGAGATTTTGCTGCACCACGACGGTAATCTGCGGGTCGTTCTGGGTGGAAAAATTGAAGCATCCTCCGGAAACGCCCGTCGGCGACGGACAACTGGAATTGAAATTATTCATATCCAGATTCGGGCTCAATCCAACAATCAGGTTCGCGTTGCCCACCTGGACGGCCTGCTGGGCGGCATCGGTTGCTACCGCCGAATTGCCGGTCAGCCCCATCGTGGCTCCGGTGTTCAGAAACTCCTCGGCGCCGGCCAGAGCGGCCGCATCGGCCGACCGCTGCGCCTCGTTGCGGGCAACGTAGAGCGTGGCCAAATCGATGGCCAATCCCGCCAGCGCCAAAAGCATCACCAACCCCAACGCGACCAGAACCAGGCTAATGCCTCGCTCCGGCCACCGCTGGCCGCTATTGCTTTGCCGGCTCATCTGCGCTCCTCAATTGGCGATATTCGGCATGATGGAGTAGACCTGAATCGGTATCGTCGAAGCATAGCTGGACGATACCCCGAACAAATTGATGATGTGGTTGAACCCAAAGGACCAGCTATAGGGGTAATTCAGAGTAACGCGCGTCGAATCAACGCAACTCACCGTCGAGCTGCACGTCTGGCCGCTGGGCGCCACGTCCACGCTGCGTTCGATTGTCAAACCGTAGGTCGTCCCGCTTTCGTAGTACGTAAACGCCTCGGGCGTCAGGGTCCCGTTGGTGCTGGCGACCGTCCCCGGGCTCGAACATCCGGTGGTCACGCTGCTGCTGGATGTTCCGCTAATCCCCATGAACGCCGGGTTGATGTTTTCCTCGATCAGGTATTCGGCAACCTGTTCGCAGATTTGCTGGATATTCGGCGGATTCGTATCCGTCAGATCAAGCTTGGATTGGCCCGAGGCCAGCCGGGCGCCGTCTCGCGCGGCATTGGCCAGGATTTGCCGCGCGTTCCATGCCTGGGCGAAGTCCGCCGCGCCGGCAATCAGCACCAGCAAGAGGGGCAGCACAAAGGCCAGCTCGACCAGTTGCGAGCCGCGCTCGGACAAGTCTTTTGGGACGCCTGCGAACGCTCTCATCGGCTCACTCCCTATGGAGGACACGATCCGTCCTCGTTCTCCAGTCGCATCTGCACACGCGTTGTCAGATCGACCGTTCCCAGATTTATGGGTATAAAGGGCAGCTTGATCGTGTAGGGATACTGAAAGGTGATATAGGCCCCGCAAACCTGCTGGGACGTATCGAGCCAAGCGTAGCCCTGCGCATAGCTGCTGGTCAGCGTCGGGTCGGACGTATTGATGCCGACGGCCTTCAGCGCGGGGAAAACGATGTCGTTTTGGATGTTGCTGTCGGGTTCGTAACTGTTGCCGCAGGTCGCGCAGCTCGTGGTAACGGCCTGCCGCACGCCCTCGCGCGCCGCCCGCGTCATCGACTGGTAGATATCCCAACCGCGGGCCAGGACAATCATCCCGAGAAATAGCGTCAGGACAATTGGCAAAACGAGCGCTGCCTCGAAGACGTCGGCGCCCCGCTCGCCGCGGCGGCCTGGGGATCGGTAGCCGGAAGCGGCATGAAGGCTGTTACGCATGATGTATTGCTACATTATGCAACGCCTATAGCACTAATGGTTCACTCGGGCACTGTGCTCAACTAGTCTACAGAATTGTTCTAGTACTACGAAGGGCGTGCGCGTCTCTTCCAGGCTCTCGCCGATCTGCACGATCTTTTCCGCGCGAAGGTTTCCGAGCACGTAACCGGCTTTCTGCAGGTATCCGATCCGCTCGGGCGCCAAGCCCATCAGGCGCGTCGCCGTCGCATCCACGGCCACCGGATCGTCTCCCATCACCAGCACGCCGGCCGCTTTTGGCGTTCCCTGCGTCGGCCCGTTCCCTTCCATGGCGATGATGCCGTCGATGATGGAGAAATCCGGGCGCACCGTTGTGGCCAGATCGAGGATCGAGTTCCCGATTCCCGCCCAGTGCAGCAGGTTCTTCGGCCATCCGTAGCAGCTGCCGGGCACGATGCCGAACAGGTTCTTCATCGAAAGCGTCACGCCGGCCCAGTGATGCGTTTTCAGTTTCGGAATCGACACCACCATATCCGCTTCCAGCACTGAAACGGGCAGAAAGAGGCGGCGCAATTTCGATGCGCGCGTCCTCAAATCGACGGCCCGAACCTCATCCAGATTCAGATCCACGAACTGGTCATCCAGCCGTCCCATCCAGTCGCGCATCCGGATCGTTTCGAGTATCCCTTCCACGTCGCGCTCGAGTCCCGGCCCCTCGCCGACCATGACGCGAGAGGCGCCGAGGCGCAAAAAACTCTCCCGGGCCGCGGCGATCACCGCCGGGTGGGTATTGATGACGTGTCCCGGATCGGCCTGCACCAGGTTGGGTTTCAGCAGAACGCTCTTACCGGCGACGGGAAGCTGGAACTCCCGCAAGCTCTCATGGATGATTTCCACCAATTTGCCGTCGTAGTCCGTGGCCTTGCGGATCGCCACGCGGGAGGGCGGCCGGTTCGAAGGCGGAATCAAGGGGTGAGTCGAGATGGCCATGATCTCTGAATCCTCAATCCTGGCGCGGCGTCCAGCGGAGCAAATCTGGGCCCGGGCCCAGCGCGAAAGCGGCTTGCGCGAAAGCCATCACGCTGCTCCGGAAATCGCCAGCTTCGGCGTGTTCGCAGAGTTTCCGCTCAAAGCCCGGCGCGGGCCGGCCGGCGGCATCGAGCGCAAGAGAGGCCAGCGCCAGCGACGTTGTCCCGTCGATCGAATCGAACCGGGAGCCGAGCCAGTCGAGACTGAGCCGATTTTCCTCCCTCGCCGGATGGGATTGCAAGGCGAGCAGCGCCCAGGCCGTCGGCCCGATCAGTGGAATCCCGGCCACGCCATACACCTTCGGATTGCCGGAGTTCCAACCCCCGCCCGGGCACATTCGATCGTAGAGCATCGCCTCGCCCATTTGCCGGCGCTCGGCGGCGTTAGCGGGAAGGATCTCATCCGGCAAAGCGTGTAGAAAAATCAGCGCGACAGCGGTCGGCTCGACCCAGCTGGCCGTGTCCGGCGTCCAGCTCCATCCCCGCAGCGTGAGGCTTTGCTCGACGGCCTTCTTTCCCGGCAGCAAGCGCAGCAGCCGCGAGCGGAATCCCCCCTCCACCGAGCGGTTCTGGCCGATCCAGCGGGCGGCGCCGGCAACCTCCGCCGGTGGCGCGCCCGCGGCCAGCAGCCCGAGTCCCGCCAGCGCTGTCACCCAATTTCCCTGCTGCGTCTCGGGCCGCGTCGGCCAGGAACCGTCCGCGTCCTGCGCGCCGGCCAGCCACCGGCGGCCGCGCCCGGCCTCCTCGCCCCCGGGATCGTCTTGTGCGAACGCCAGCAGGCACCAGGCCGTGGCTTCGACGGCGCTGCCCGTGCCCGAGCGGTAGCCCCAGCCGCCATCGGCATTCTGCGCCTTTCGGAGAAACGGCAGGCACACACGTTCCCGAAAGCCATGGCCGGATTCGCCGGTTGGTTTCAACACGTTCCCTGTCGTGCCGCGCAGGACCATTTTGGCGGTGCCGCCTTCGGATTCAAATCAGGTGCTGCGGGGTTTCCGACAGTTCGGGCTCTTCGCCATCGATCGGTTGTTCTTCGTGGATATCGAGCTGGTTGATAAGGCGATGGAGGTAGGTGCGCGCCACCCCGAGCATGCGGGCGCTTTCCGCCTTGCGCCAGCCGCATTCCCGGAGGGTGCGCAGGATGAGGCGCCGCTTGAATTCCCGGACTTCCCCTTCGTAGGTGCGCGCCAGCACGGCCGCCTTGGAAACGTCGCGAGCCGAGCGGGTCAGGTGCCACACATCGATGCTGGCGCCTTGCGTCAGGGCCACGGCGCGCTCGATGGTATTCGAGAGTTCCCGCACGTTTCCGGGCCAATCGTATTCCTCGAGCGCATGGAGCGCCCAGGGCGAAAACCGCCGGACGTCCTTGCCGAATTGCTTGGCAAAGCGTTCGAGGAAGTGCTGCGCGAGGTACTGAATATCGTCCTTTCGTTCGCGCAGCGGCGGCAAATGGATTTCCACCACGTTCAGCCGGTAATAGAGGTCCTCGCGGAATTTGCTCTGCTGTACGAGCGACTGCAAATCCTGATTCGTCGCGCTGAGCACGCGGATATTCACGGTCTGCGTGCGGTTGTTGCCGAGACGCTCGAAGGTCCGCTCCTGCAGCACCCGCAATAGTTTCGGCTGCAGCCCCACGCCCACGTCCCCGATCTCGTCCAAAAACAGCGTGCCGCCGTCGGCCGCTTCCACGCGGCCGCGACGCACGGTCACCGCGCCGGTGAATGCCCCGCGCTCGTGACCGAAGAGTTCATCCTCGATCAGGGTCTCGGGCAGGTTCACGCAGCTGAAAGCCACGAAGGCCGCGTTGCGCCGCGGGCTCATCCGGTGAATCGCGCGCGCCAGCAACTCTTTGCCCGTGCCGGTCTCGCCCGTAATCAGCACGTTGATGTCGTACCCGGCCACCTTCTCGGCCATGCCGAATACTTCCTGCATCGGGCGGGAGGCGCCGATCAGGTCGCATACCTGCCGCGGCCCCGTCTGCTCGCCGCGCAGGCGCGCCAGCTCGAGTTCGGCCTGCCGGAACTTATTCGCCCGCCGCAGCACGACGCGCAGCTCATTCAGGTTCGGCGGACCGGAAATCGTGTCGAAGGCGCCATGCTCGATCGCCCGCACCTCCAAACGCCGGTTCTCGCCACCCAGGATTCCCACGATCGGCGGCGGCTGCTGCAGCTTATTGACCTGCCCCATCAGCGCGAAACCGGCATCCAGATTGCCGTCGCATCCCACCTCGGTCAGATCCACCAGAATCACGTCCGCCCAGCGATCCACTTCCCCGGTATCTTTCGGCAACTCCAGGCTATCGCATTGGCGGAACTCAAACTCATCGCCGAGCTCGCGGCCCATGGTTTTTGCCAGGTTGGAATCAAGACCGAAAAAGTAAATGCAGACAGTGCCCATCACGGCGAGGCATCTCCCTCCAGCAGCGAACTTGAACCCTAGATCGGCTCTCGCGAACTTCTATGTGCAGCCTGCGAGAATACCGCGACACGCTATCACGATATTGCCTAATTTAGCAACTATTTTGCATATTCAGTAAATACCGTTGGAGCGTCGCGTAGGAAGAACCCTATCAGGTAACCTTCTGCAGAGCAATATCTTACTGCCCATGGTATTAACCCGTAGGCTACAATATAGAAAATATACTGTTTCAGCCCTGAACTATGGCACGAAATTGCCCGAGGTAGGCACTGCCCCTCGCGCAACTTAATTTTGCGTCATTGCCGGGATTCCCACGAGCATTTCAACCGCGAGCGGTTTGCCGTCGGGCCCGCTGGCCGGATGGAATTTCCATTTCCCAAAAGCCGCGAGCGCAGCCTGATCGGCGACCGGCCCGACTCCCTGATAGAGCTTCAGGTTCTCCACCGTTCCGTTCTTCGCGATCAAGCCTTCCAGAACGATCGTGCGGTCACGCTTGTATACGGCGATCGGCGGCCGATGGAAATCGTACTTTTCCACCGGCCACGGCGGACTGAGGCCCGCCCCGAGGTGAACGCTGCCCCCGTCCGGCGCCGGAGCCTTTGGCGCGGCGGCATGGCGCTGGCAATACTGAAGAACCCAGGGCTTGCCGGGCATGGCAAGATAGATCGTGTAAATCGTCGAACAGCTCAGCACGCCGAATGCCCCAAGCCCCCCGCCGCCAATCGGCCCGGCCGTCACAATCAGATTGATGGCGGGAAGTTTCGGGTCCCGGTTCACCGGATAAACCATATTGGCCACCGCCCACGGTGGCAGAATCCCTTCCGAATTGCCCGATCCGTTGCTCGCCGGACCGAAGGCCGCGAAGGCCGACGATCCTTTTCCCGCGCCGCCCACGTCCCCGGAGAGCGAGACGGAGCCCCGGCCGGCTCCCTTGCCGACCGCCTTCGCCGCTCCGGCGCTGGCATTTCCACCACCGCCCATGGCCGGCCCGCCCGGACCGCTCGGCACGCCCGACTTTCCGCCCAGCAGCGCAACGGAAAATTCCCCATAGCGGTTGCCCGGCGGCAGGCGCATCAGAGTCCCCGGCGGAACGGGATTGGCCCCGAGCACCAGCAGCCCGCGGCCGCTCTTGGACGCCGCACTTTGCCGTTTCGCCGCATAAATCGAGCCGAGCGACTGCTGATCGGCCGGCAGCGGCAAGGCGACTTCGGGAGCGGCCAATAAGGGAGGTTTCTGGCTGGGAATCTGAACGGCCAGAGCCATGTTCGGGAGCACCGGGGCTGGAACGTTCATGGCCGGCGCGCCGGCCGTCGGAATCACCTGGGCCTTCGGCGCCGATCCGGTCAGCGGCACCTTGGGATTTTCCTGCGTTAGCCCGGAAAGCAGCACATTCGGCAGAGGCACGTCATGTTTGAGGCGCAGATCGGGAGCCGTAGTCGTCTGGATGATCGTCTGGTCGGCGTTATCGGGACGCGGGGGCTTGAGAACCAGAGTGAACTGGGGCGTTGGCTGGGGCGTCTTCAAGCCCGAACCGGCAGCTCTTTCGGCGCCGCGGCTGGGAGCCGGCTTGGCTGCCTTGTGTTCGCCTTTCGCGGCCGATTTCGGCTGGGAATGAATTTCGACCTTCTGTTTGGGAAGGGGATAGAAAAGCGGATAGTCGGCGGTAATCACCGGCAAGGGAAGATGGCTTGGCGGTGGGAGCAAGGCCGCCCACGGAACCAGCAAGATGAGCAGGCAGAACGAGAAATGAAACAAAAGCGAGCCCAGAACCATCCGCGGCCGGCGCGGATGCTGAAGCTGCATCGGCCGCTTGTCGAACAGCGCGATCCACCGGCCCATCCCGGGCACACGCCTGCCGAGCAGCACCTTTAGGGCGCCGATCCAATTACGATAGCGAGGCTCGTGGCGAACCAGAAAATCCATGGACCACCTGCGTCGGAATTCAGAATATTGTTTCACTTTGGCGCGCTGTACGGCTCTTTGCAATGGGGGAAATTTGCTTGGGGCCGCTCTGTTAACTCCTTAAGCAACACCTGTAGCCGATCACAGACGCTTCTACGCCGCGGGACCTCGACATCGACAATGCTTTTCCCCTCTTCGCGCCCAGCCTGCGGCCACGGATGTCCTACGCCTTCGCAACCCATTATCCTTTTCGCCTACCCTCCGGGCCGGCAGCGCTGGCGATGCAATGGCGGCGTTATACTGTGGCGCGATTGGCCTGGTGGACAGAGCGTCCGGCCGATTCACTGCGGTCATGGAGGTCAGAATGGCAGATGAAAAGTTTGCTCGGCGGTGTGGTTTGCGGAAATCGGCCTGCCTGCCGCTCGGATGGCTGGGCATGGCGGCTGTTCTTTGTCTCGCGGCGGGTTTTGCCGCAGCGCCGCCGGCCCGCGCGCAGGCGGCCGGCGAATACGCCGGGGCCACCGGCGTGAGCGCCGGCACGGTCACCTCGCAACCGAGGGGCTTCGCTTCAGGCGGTTCCGCAAAAGTGAATAACTCCCTCACTCTGGCCAAGCCCGTGGGGCCGTCTCCGGACAAAGTCAACCGGGCGTGGTTTGCCAAGCAGGCAGGCAATAACGGCGCCCAGATTTCCATCGACGCGGTTCCACCGCAAGCGAGGGTCTGGGTTGACGGGAAATTCGTCGGTCAGTCGCCGCTCACCGTCACGCTGTCACCGGGCAAACACCACCTGAGCCTGACGGGTCCGCGGCAGGAACACGCCGATCGTGATATCGACATTGTCCCGGGGAAAAAGCAGCAGTTGGAAATCCACCTCGATCAAACCTACCCGCAGGCGGTTTCCATCACCGTTTTCGGCCAAAAGCGGCACTAAACGCCGTTCGGAACCCGCCGCTTTTCCGTCCTCGCGGCGGGCGGCGCGGCCGCCCTGTTTTCGCCTTAGAACGAACGGATTCCCTTGGCCGCCTGCTGGGCCTCTTTCTCGGCGTCTTCCGGGCTGACGAAATAGTTGCGGCAAGCCCGGTCGATCGATTCCCGGTTCAGCACCGCGCCGTGCCCCTCGTAGCGGGCCGTCCAGGTGATCTGATGAACGATATCCATCGGGTAGCAGGGACGAAGCGGCTGATGGTAGCGGGCATCGAGCACCCGAATGAAATATTCCACCATTTCTTCGGTGTATTCGAGCTTGAACCGGTCGCACAAGCGGCGGAACATCTCCTTGAATTGCGGCACCGCCGGATAGCCCATGCGGATTTTGTTCTGGATGCGCCGCATGAACGCCTCGTCGGCCAGCTCCATCGGATTCAGGTTCGTCGCGAAGACGACGAACAGGTCGAAGGGAATCTCGAATTTCTTGCCGCCGCGCAAGGTAAGGAAATCGACGCGCCGGTCGAGCGGAACGATCCAGCGGTTGAGCAGGTCTTCCGGCCGGATTCGCTGCCGCCCGAAGTCGTCGATGATCAGCACGCCGTTGTTGGCTTTCATCTGCAGCGGCGCCGAGTAGAACTTGCTGATCGGATTCATCTGCAGGTCGAGCATTTCCGACGTCAGTTCGCCGCCGACGAACACGCGCGGCCGCCGGCAGCGCACCCACCGGGTGTCGGCTTCGCCCCAGGACGGCTGCTCGACGGGCCGGTGCGTCGTCGCATCGTAGGTGACGATGAACTGGCTATCCACTTCGACCGCGTAGGGAATCCACACGGTGTCGGGATAGATATTCGGGATGGTTTCCGCGATCGAGGTTTTTCCGCCGCCGGTCGGACCGTACACGAAAATCGACGTTCCCGAAACCACGGCCGTGCCGACCCGCTCGAGGACCTCGTCGCTCAACACCAGATGCGAAAACACCTTGCGGATATCCTCGTCGTGAATGTTGACGCCCTGCACGGTCTGCAACCGGACCACCTTCAGGTACTCTTCGAGCGAAACCGGGGCCGGGCCGACGTATTGATTCAGCTCCAGCATATCGAGCGCGCGCCGCTTGCCGCCCTGCGTGGCGGCGATCCGGTGAATACCGGCGATCATCCCTTTCACCTCGCAAAGCTGCTCGCGGCGCATCGACTGAAACAGTTCCTCGATGATGGGCAGGCTCAGCTGCATGTGCTCGCCCAGCTCGCGCAGCGACAGCTCGCCCGCCGTGAATAGCGTCTTCAGCGCCAGATCTTCGAGCAGGCTTCGCCGGATATTCGTGTCGTTGACCGAATGAGGCGCTGGCATTTCGGTCGGCGGCGCTGTCAGAGTCTCAGCCATAGTCGTCTCCCTCGCAGTGGACGCAGTGGACGCAGTGGCCGCGCGCCGGCCAGCAGGCAACGCGCCGCTTCCGCTGCCGCAAATTCAAACAGGCCAGGCGTCACCGCTAGGGCATCGCCCGCCGTGAAAAGCCCTCGCAAAGGCCCTTTCGGAATGCGATTGTACTGCCTCTGCGATTGCGCGATGATGATAGAAGATTGCGCTGCCGGATACCAGCGCTCACCCCGGACCCCGCAACCAACCAAGCAATGGGCGCAGGCTGCATCTGGCGAAACAGGGTGGATGCCCATTGGACGCGGCGCGGAGGGAGGCACCCTGAGCGATCGATTGACTCGAAGGGTTCTTCTTCGCAAGGCTGCCCGGACAGCCTCGGGCCTTTCTGTGACAGCTTTGCTGGCCCTGGCGGCTTTGCTGGCGGCTCCCGCGTGGGCCCAGCGCGGCGGCCATTTTGGGGGCCCACCGATGCGCATGCCTCCCATGTCCATGCCCCGTATGTCCCCGCCGCCGCGGCCGGCTCCGATGCCACGGCCGTCGCCTCCCATGCGTCCCCCCGAGAACATGCCGCGCCATAATTCCACCTTCCATCCCGTTCGTCCCATTTCCCATGCGCGGCCCCCCAAACAGATGCCACCGAGTGGATCCATCTCTGTCCCGGTGCCAGGTCGCAGACAAGATAACGGCGGCCGCCAGGGGAAATTCGGGTTGGGCGCCAGGACGGTTGTGCCGCCACGCGGCTACAGCCCGGCGCACGCAGAAGGCGCTCGCTTTCCCGTTTACACGCCGATGACTTCCAGCTCCTATCGCGCGCGAGTCGCCGCCATCAGGTCCCTTCAAAATCAGTACGCCGTTTCGCTCTATTCCTGGCCGGGATTCTGGGGCGGCACCGGCTGGAATCCGTTCTTTTTCGGCAGCGGGTTCTTCATCGACCCGTTCGACTACGCATTCTCTCCCGCCTTTTCCGGCTTTTCCGGGGCGGGCTGCTTCGGTTTCACTTCATTCAACAATTGGGCCTTTGACCCGTTTGGCGCGCAGTTCGCTCTGCAGCCCTTTGCGAATCCGTTTTATGGCCCGAGCCTCTTTTGCGGTGATCCATGGGCGCCCGCGTTCTTCGCGCCTTCCTGCCCGCTCTGCAACACCACCTGGTTCGACTCATTCGCGCCCGGAGGGAACAACACCGGCTTCCCGGACGCGTCCTCGATCCTGCCCCAGTCTTCCGCTTCCCCTTCGAACGGCGCGGCATTTTCGTCGGCTGCGGCGCCACCCGATGCCTCTTCCTCATTCACTTTGAGATCATCGGCATTCACCATGAACCAACCGGCCCCGGACGAGCCGGTTACCCTGGTTTTTGCCAACGGGTCGACCATGCGCGCGACGCAATATTGGCTGGGCAATGAAGGCAAGCTGCATTTCGTGGCCTCTTCGGGCGACAAAATGGTGGTTCCGCTCGAACAGCTCGACGTGCCGGCGACGATGGCCGCCAACAACGCGAAGGGCATCCAGTTACTCACGCCGTTTCCGGACGGCTCCGGGCCTCCGCCACGGCAACACTGAGCACCTGTTCACACGGGTGTTCACACGGGTGTTCGAGCGGGTGTTCGAGCAGGCGATCGTACAGACGGGGGGAAGCCGCCAAACAGGGGCGCAAGGAGGGGCATCGCATGAATCGGAGAATCTCACCGCTTTTCCATTCACCGGTCCCGTTCCGCATCTCCGCGTGCTACCATTTCCCTTCGGAACGGCAAGAATGAACGCAACTCCACTGCCTCGGGCGCTCGTGGTCATCCCCGCGCGCTACAATTCCACGCGATTCCCCGGCAAGGTGCTCGCCGATCTGAATGGCAAGCCGATGATCGAGCGCGTCGTCGAGCGCGCCCGCCAGGCTCGCGCGGTGGAAAGGGTCCTGGTGGCCACCGACGATGAGCGCGTCGCCGGCGCGGTGGCCGCATTCGGAGGCGAAGCGGTGATGACGCGGCCCGATCATCGTTCCGGCACCGGGCGCCTGGCCGAAGTCGCCACGAAAGTCGATGCGCCGATTTTCGTCAACGTGCAGGGCGACGAGCCGCTGATCGAGCCGGCGGCCATCGATACGGCGGTCGAAACGCTTGCCGCTGATCCCACCGTCGCCATCGCCACCCTCGCCACGCCCATTCTCGAGCCCGGCCCGCTGGCCGACCCGAACGTCGTAAAAGTGGTCATGGATTTCGAATCCGACGCGCTCTATTTTTCCCGCGCGCCGATTCCCTGGCTGCGCGACACCTCCGAGGAAACCCCTCGCTATTTCAAGCACATCGGCCTTTACGTCTTTCGCCGCGAAGCTCTTCTGGAATTTCCCACCCTTCCGCCGGGCGAGCTCGAGCGCGTCGAGCAGCTCGAGCAGTTGCGCTGGCTCGAAAACGGCTACCGCATTCGCGTCGCCATCACCAACTACGATTCCATCGCCGTCGACGTTCCCGAAGACATCGCTCGCGTCACCGCCCGCCTCTCGTCCACCGGCCAGTGATCCCAACTTGTGAGGCCACGCCGCTTCCGGTAAAATGGCGCGCAGCGAGCACCCTGCAGTTCGCGGCGGGCGTGGAGGTCAGTTCGGAATCCAGCGGATGGCGGCCAAATATATCTTTGTAACCGGTGGCGTGGTTTCCTCTCTCGGAAAAGGAGTCGCCGCGGCGTCGATCGGCTGCCTGCTCGAAAGTCGTGGTCTCCGTGTCACCCTCCAGAAGTGCGATCCCTACCTGAACGTCGATCCGGGAACGATGTCTCCCTATCAGCACGGCGAGGTCTACGTCACCGAGGACGGCGCGGAAACCGATCTCGATCTGGGCCACTACGAGCGGTTCACCAATGCGCGGCTCCGGCGCGAAAACAACTGGACCAGCGGCCGCATCTACGAATCGATTCTCGCCAAGGAGCGCCGCGGCGATTACCTGGGCAAGACGGTGCAGGTGATCCCGCACGTCACCGATGAGATCAAGGCGGCGTTCCGGCGCGTCGCGGACGGGGTTGACGTCGTCATCATCGAAATCGGCGGCACGGTGGGCGACATCGAATCGCTCCCGTTTCTGGAAGCGATGCGCCAGATGCGCCTGGAATTGGGGCCGGAAAACACGCTCTACTGCCACGTAACCCTGATTCCCTTCATTCCCAGCGCCGGCGAGCTGAAAACCAAGCCGACCCAGCACAGCGTCAAGGAACTGCTGAGCATCGGCGTTCAGCCGGATATCCTCCTCTGCCGCAGCGATCGCCGCCTGCCCAAGGACCTGAAATCGAAAATCGCCCTCTTCTGCAACGTCGCCGAATCCTGCGTGATCTCCGCCAACGACGTCGACACGATCTACGAAGTGCCGATATCGCTGGCCCGCGACGGGCTCGACGAGCAGATCCTTTCCCACCTGCATATCGACGCCCCGCCACGGAATCTCGCCCCGTGGATCGATCTGGTCGAGCGCATTCGCCATCCCGAGGACCAGGTGCGCATCGGCGTCGTCGGCAAGTACGTGCAGCTGGAAGACGCCTACAAGAGCCTGCACGAAGCGATCGCGCACGGAGGACTGGCGCATAAACTGCGCACCCGGATCGAATGGGTCGAATCCGAGCGGATCGATTCCCCGGAAACCGCCGAGCGCCTGCTGGCCCCGATGGACGGCATTCTGGTTCCCGGCGGCTTCGGCAAGCGCGGCATCGGCGGCATGGTCGAAGCCATCCGCTACGCGCGGGAGCGCAAAGTGCCCTACTTCGGCATTTGCCTGGGAATGCAATGCGCGGTGATCGAATTCGCCCGGCACGCCGCCGGCCTGGAAGGCGCCAATTCCACCGAATTCGATTCGCAAACCCCGCATCGCGTGATCTACAAGCTGCGGGAGCTGATCGGCATCGAAGAGATGGGCGGCACGATGCGCCTGGGGAGCTGGCCTTGCCGGCTCGAACCCGGATCCTTCGCCGAGCGGGCCTACGGCACCACCGAAATTCACGAACGCCATCGGCACCGCTACGAGTTCAACCGCGACTACGAAGCCCCGCTGGTTGCCGCCGGCCTGCGAATCAGTGGCCGCACCCCCGACGCGACCTACGTCGAGGTGGTCGAGATTCCCGACCATCCCTGGTTCCTCGGCTGCCAGTTCCATCCCGAATTCAAATCCAAGCCGCTCGCGCCGCATCCGCTCTTCCGCGCGTTCATTGGGGCGGCTTATGCGAATCGCCAGCGCCGCCGCGACGCGGCCGGAGAGCCGGCCGAAACGACCCCGCCTCCGGTGCCCGCCGCATGACCGGCGCGCCCGATCGCGACGCGCCGCCCAGCCACACAAGCACCCTGAATTTGTCGTTTCGCCCCGAGCAACCGGATTCCCCGCCGGCCCGGGGCGAATCCATTCGCAACTAAATCAGGTTTTTTCGGGCTGGATCGTTTTTCATGAAAATCCTCGCTCTCAACTCCGGGGCGAGCAGCCAGAAAAGCTGCCTCTACGAACTCTCTCCGCCGTTTCCCATCGATCCTCCGGCCCCGCTCTGGGAGGCGCGGATGGAATGGGGATTCGCCGGCGGCCAGGCCGAGCTTCGCATTCGCAACGCGGCCGGTCGAAGCCGAACCGAAACGCTCCCGATCGATTTTCACGCCGGCCCGATGCCTTCCGAGATACGGGGCGGTCAGGACCGGACCGCCGCCCTTGAACGCATGCTCGGCGGGCTCTGGGAAGGGCCGGCGTGCCAGATTTCCGGTCCCGGCGAAATCGCCGCCGTCGGCCACCGGGTCGTTCATGGCGGCCCCGATTTTCGCCAGCCCACCCGAGTCACACCCGAGGTCATCGCCGCCATCTTGCA
>DATLRW010000002.1:0-2933 GCA_035534495.1 Candidatus Dormiibacterota bacterium
GACACCCGCCACGCCCATCGCCGCCAGAAAATTTCTTCTGTTGAAATAGACTTCCTTCGGCGTGACCTCTTCATGGGTCCAGCCGGACGATTTCTTGAACACCATGAAAATCCCTCCCGGAACGAAGATGCGAGGCCGGCGGCTCCCTGAAAATGGCGCCGCGTTCCCCTGCCCGGTTGGATGGTCTCACGGGCCGGAATGTTTCGGCCGATTCTCTTTTTTGACCTGAGCCGCCGAGCGGCTTGAAACCGAATCCAGGGCGGGGTATGGTCGTTCTAGACAGCCTTATCCCTTCGTCCGGCGCCGGCGGCGATGGGTATTCTCTCCGATTGCGCTTCCCTGTTACGCCCGGGCCGATTGCCGACGGGCCATGTTTCCAGGAGACGGCATGAACGGATTCAAACATACGATACCGCTGGGCCGCGCGTTCGGCATTCCCGTCGATCTCGACTTTTCCTGGTTTCTTATTTTCGGCCTGCTGACCTGGATGCTGGCCGTGGGCTACTTCCCCGTAAGGTTCCCCGGCTGGAGCGCAACCGAATACTGGGTGATCGCGGCGATCGCCGCCGTGATGCTTTTCGTTTGCGTGCTGCTGCACGAATTCGGGCATTCGCTCGTCGCGATGCGCTACAAGATTTCCGTCGGGCGCATCACGCTGTTCATTTTCGGCGGCGTTTCCCAGATCACCGCCGAACCGCCCAGCGCCAGCGCCGAATTCTGGATCGCGATCGCCGGCCCGATCGTCAGCTTTGCGCTGGCATTTCTCTGTTACGAGGCGCGTTTCCTGTTTCCCGGGGGCACGCCGCTCTGGGCGCTGACCGAATATCTGGCTTTGCTGAATTTTATTCTCGGGCTCTTCAATCTGGTCCCCGGGTTTCCCCTCGATGGCGGGCGGGTCATGCGCGCGATCGTGTGGGGAGCGACGCGGAATTTTCAGCGAGCCACGTCCATTGCGGCCAACACGGGCCGATTCGTCGGCTTCGCGATGATTTTTTGGGGCCTGTTGATGATGCTCGGCGGGAACCTGATCAACGGGATCTGGCTGGCATTCATCGGCTGGTTCCTCGAAAGCGCCGCCGCCGCGCAGATCCAACAGACCATGGTGAAGGGGCTGCTCGTCGGCCACCGGGTATCGGACGTGATGAACCGGGAATTCACTCTCATTCCGGCCGAAACGACGATTCAGGAACTGGTCGAAAAACACGTTCTGAAGGAGGGACGGCGTTCCTTCCTGGTCGGCCGAAACGGCCAGCCGGCCGGGCTGTTGACGCTCGGGGGCGTCCGCCAGGTTCCCCGGCCCCAGTGGCCGACGACAACCGCCGAGCAATCCATGATTCCGCTCGACCAGGTGATTACGATCCCCGCGGGCGCCGAGTTGTGGACGGCGCTCGAGAAAATGGGACGCAGCGGCGTCAATCAAATTCCGGTGGTGGACAACGGCACGGTGATCGGGCTGCTCTCGCGCGAAGACGTGGTGGAGTACATGCACCTGTTGCGGCAATTGAGCGGTTAGCGAGGCTCGCCGTTTCCTCTTTTCTTCCCGGCAAAGCCCGGGCGCCTCGGCGCGGTATCGCCACAGGGCGCGCAACGGTATAATGCCGCGAGGCAACCTTGTCCCTGCTGCGCACACGAGTGGAACTGACCGACCTCCGGCGCGTCGAATCGCGCAAGCTCCAACCCCTTTTGAATGAAGAAGCGCATTGCTGGATCGAGCAGCTTCGCTGGGACTACGCGGCATCTCTCGATCTGATCCGCAACTTCATCGACGCGCGCTCGCTGCCGGGCTACGTCGCATGGCAAAAAGGGGAGCCGGCCGGTTACGGCTTCTATGTGATCGAGGAACGCAAGGGACTCATCGGCGGACTCTTCGTCTCCTCCCGATTTTCGCAAACCGAGGTGGCCCGCCTGCTGATCCGGGAGATGCTGGGAACCATGCGGTTTCTCCCGCACCTGGCGCGCGTCGAAGCCCAGCTGATGCCCACCGGAACCGATCTGGATAAGGTGCTCGCCGAGGAAAAGTTCAGGCTCTACCCGCGGCAGTTCATGCTTTTGCCGCTCGGCCCGGAACGCACCGGCCCGGTCCAGGCCCCGCCCGGGCTGAGACTGGAACCGTGGAACGACCGCTGGGTGCAATCGGCATCGCGGCTGATCCGGCTGGCCTACGAAAATCACGTCGACGGTGAAATCAACGACCAGTACCGCAGCGACGCGGGCGCCAACCGCTTTCTGCGAAACATCGTTTTCCTGCGAGGCTGCGGCGAGTTCCTGCCCAAGGCCTCATTTGTCCTGGCCGGTCCCCTCAGCGACACGCCCGTCGGGGTGGTATTGACCTCGGCCGTCGCTCCGGGTGTCGGCCACACGACGCAAATCTGCATTCTGCCCGGCTATCAGGGGCACGGCCTGGGACGGCAGCTGCTGGAAGCATCGGCTTCGGCTTTGACGCGGCAGGGGTATACGGGGCTATCGCTGACGGTGACTTCGGCAAACCGGCGCGCGGTGTCCTTGTACGAGCGGATTGGATTCCAAACCCTGCGGCGTTTCTCCGCCGGCGTGTGGAAGCCGTAACCCGCGCTTGCCCTCCGGCCCCACGGCCCCCAGACCCGATGCCCCGCTAACCCGACCGGAAACCCGGCCGGCGGCGAGCATCAGGAAGGCAAGCCGCCCTTGCGCGTTCGCTCGCGCAGCAGGCCCTTCAGCTCGCCAAGGAATTCGCGCACATCCTTGAAATCGAGGTAGACGGAAGCGAAGCGGACGTAGGCGACCTTGTCGAGTTTCTTCAGGTGCGACATGAGCAGACCGCCGATCTCGTTCGTGCTGCGCTCGCGGTTGGGCGATTCCATGACGAAGTGCTCGACATCGTCGACCAGGCCTTCCAGCTTGGAGGTCGGCACCGGCCGTTTTTCGCAAGCCTTGAGCAGTCCCTGGAGCACCTT
>DATLRW010000003.1:0-6377 GCA_035534495.1 Candidatus Dormiibacterota bacterium
ATTTCGCCGGGCCAATGCAAAATGGGCATCATGCCGGGACATATTCACCGCGCCGGGCACGTCGGCCTGGTCAGCCGGAGCGGCACGCTCACCTACGAAGCCGTTCACCAGCTCACGCACCTGGGCATCGGACAATCCACATGCATCGGCATCGGGGGCGATCCGATCATCGGGACGAATTTTCTCGACGCCATCCGCCTGTTCAATGACGACGCCGATACCAAGGCCATTCTGATGATCGGTGAAATCGGCGGCAATGCCGAAGAAACCGCGGCCGCATTCGTCCGCGAGCACGTCCGCAAGCCTGTCGTCGGATTCATCGCCGGACAAACCGCGCCGCCCGGACGCCGCATGGGCCACGCAGGCGCCATCATCACCGGCGGCCAAGGAACGGCCAAGGGAAAGTACGCGGCCCTGGAAGCCGCCGGCATCGTCACCGTGCAGAGCCCGGCCGAAATCGGCCATACGGTGGCTCGCGTGATGGGCCAGGCCGCGCGGCCATCCTGACGCGAAGAAGATTTCATTCCACGAACTCGAAAGGAACCAGATCAACCGTGGCTAAAGAACGCACGCTTGCCATCATCAAGCCCGACGCCGTCGGCCGGGGGCTTGTCGCGGAAATCCTGTCGCACATCCACCAGGCCGGCCTGGAGGTCGTCGCAATCGAGTCGCTGCGCCTGACGAAGGCGGAAGCGGAAGGTTTCTATGCGGTGCACCGGGAAAGGCCGTTTTTCAACGACCTGGCGACGTTCATGAGTTCGGGCAAGGTCGTGGTCATGACGCTCGAAGCCGAGAACGCCATATCTCGATGGCGCGAACTGATGGGAGCCACCGATCCCGCCAAAGCCGGTCCGGGCACCTTGCGCCGCCTGTTCGGCTCCAGCATCCAGAACAACTGCACGCACGGCTCCGACGCCCCGGAAACCGCCGCATTCGAGATTGCCTATTTCTTCTCCGGGCGGAAACTCATCTAGCTCGACCGGGCTTCGGGAAAAGATTTCTCCGCTCCCGGACGGCCCGGGCGGGATGTCGCCGTTGACCTGCCGTTCGGGCTAAGATGGCCAAAGGCATGGATCCGATTCGACAGGTCGGGCGATGGCTCATCGTTTTTGGCCTCCTGCTTGCCGCGGCGGGCGGATTCCTGGTGGCCGGTGGACGCCTGCCACTGCGCCTGGGCCATCTGCCCGGCGACATCGTCTATCACGGCCGTCATTCGACCTTCTACTTCCCGATCGTTACCTGCATCGTGCTCAGCGCGGCCCTGACGCTGATCTTCTGGCTGATCAATTCCTTTCGCCGCTGACGCCTGTTTTTCGTGGCGCGCCGTTCACGGCGTCAATCCAGATGAAAAGCAGATTCCTCCGCTTCGGGACGGCACAGGGCGCCGTCCCTGCGGTCGGAATGACAGATTCAGGAGTGTTCGGTTGGCCTTAAAAGCCGGAAGCGTAGCGCGGCACTATTTGCCCTGGCGAGGGCCGGGGGCAAACTTGTGGTCAAGTTCCTGCAGCGTTTCGAGCAGAACGTAGCCGACGACCGCGAGCGAGTGCGGGCTGCATTTATCGAGCGTGTCGTTCACGGTATGCCAGTACGGATAATCAAAATCGATGACGTCGGCCGCCGGAACATGGCGCTGGATAAAGGGCATGTGGTCGTCATAGACGGACATGGATGTATGCAGAAAATACCGGCTAAAGCCGGTCCGCTTGGCCGCCGACCAGACCATGTCTTCGAGCCACGGCGTTGAATTGCTGTCGCGCGTGACGTCTAGACTCGCGTCGCCGACCATGTCGGCCAGAAGCACGGCCTTGATGCGCTTCAGATCGCCGGAGTTATCCATGCTGGCGGCCAGTTCCCGGCTGCCGAAGGTGCTGTTGTTGTCGCTCCAGGTCGTCTGGGCCTGATAGGCGGTCGCGAAGTTTTCCTGGTCCTCTTCCCCGTCGAGAAAAGCGATCCAGACCGTGAGCGGGCGGGGATGGGCGCATAGGACCCGGGCCATTTCGAGCAGAAGGGCCGTAGAGGAGCCGCCGTCGTCGGCGCCGACAAATCCCGGCAGGCGCAAGGTATCGTAATGGCTCAGAAAGAGAACGATGCCCGGGTTCCGGCCGGGAATCTTGGCAATGATATTGTCCATTTCGAGCGTGCCCAAATCCGTCTGGGCATGAAAATGATCCTGGGTGACCGGGCAGCCGAACGAGCGGAGCTGGCTCGCAAGATATTGCTGCTCGCGCCGGATATTGGGCGAAGCGGGAGGGCGAGGACCGAAACCCACGATCTTCTCGAGATAGCCCCAGGCGCGCGAGCCGTCGAATCCACCGGTCTGGGCCGCGGGCGGCGCCGGCGCGGGCGGCGAGGACCGGGCAGCTTCCTCCGGCGACGAACGAGCGGGACTACAGGCCAGCGAGGCACCGCAAAATAGCAGAACCGCCAGAGCCGCCCACCGGGAGATTCTCAGTTGGATGACCCCGCGCGATGCCGCCATGCGATCGGGCACGTCAGCGCTCCTCGCGTTCGGCCATCGCCGCGAGCCGCTTGCGGCGAACGACCATGTAGCTGACCCCGATTCCCACCAGATACAGCAGGAACATCAGGGCCATGAAGACCAGCATCATGACGTCGCCCGGGGTCGGCGTGAGAACCGCGGCGACCACGGCAATGGTCAAGACGGCATAGCGCATGTTTTTCCAGAGAAACTGCGGTGTAACCACCCCGATCAGGGAAAGGAAGAAGATCAATACCGGCAGCTCGAACATAATTCCCACGCCGAGCAGCACCAGCAGGGTGAGATCGAAATACTCGTTGATGCTGATCAGCGGCTCGAACGGCCCCCGGAAGCTGATCAGGAAGCGCAGGACGTAAGGGAGGATGAAGGAGTAGGCGAAAGCGATACCGGTCAGGAACAACCCCACCGATGAGATAATGAAGGTGAACACAGCGCTGCGCTCGTGCCGGTAGAGGCCGGGGGCGACGAACAGCCAGACCTGGTAGAAAACATACGGCGAGGCGATGACGAATCCCAGGTAGAAACCGAGATGGATGACCAGGCCGAGGACGCCGGTCGGGCTCGTGTAGATCAGCTTATCGGCCTGATGGGCCTGCTGCAGCGCATGCTGCATCGGCAGGGAGACAAATTCCAGCACTTTTTCCGAAATCGCCAGGCCGATCACCGCGCCGATACCAATCCCGATCAGGGAATGGATCAGTCGTATGCGCAGTTCGGTCAGGTGATCGAGAAAAGACATCCGCCCTTCCAGATCACCATTTTGTGTTTGTGAGGATTCCGTCCCCTGTTCAGGCTGCGGTGGGGTGGTCATTGACAGGTTTCTCTGGGCCAGCGGCTACCGGCGTTTTCTCCTCCGAGGAAGCGTTCCCGGCTTTTGGTTCATCGTGGGCCGGCAATCCCTCGGGCGCCGGTGCCCCGGATGATTCGGCCGGCCATTGCTCGCCAGGCGCCGGCGCTACGGACGCAACGTAGGAGGCGTCGTCGTAGCGAAGCCCCTCGAACACGCCCGGCGCGGGAGGGCCGGCACTTATCGCCCGCGGCGGCACTTCCTGGCCGGCATGTTCGCCGGTGGCCGATACGGACTCGCTGGTTTCTGTTGAAATTTCCTCGCTGCCGGAAACCGCCTCCGGCAAGGCTGCGGATTCGATGGGCGGGAATTCCGGTTCGGTGTGGATTTCGGGTACTGTCGGCGGACCGGGTTCGCTGGCCTCACGCTCGATCTGCCGCATCTCCCGTTGGAGGGTCTCCTGAAAATCGCCCGTCAGGCGATGGAATTCTCCCATCGCCTTCGACAATGTGCGAGCCAGTTCTGGCAGCTTTTCAGGTCCAAACACTAAAAGCGCCACCAGAAATACGATGATGAGGTGGGATGCGCTTAGCATCGAGGTCGGCTAGGGCCCTCGGGAGAATGATAGAAAAGCGGCGCATGCGTGTCAAACTGGGGCTATGCTATACTTTCTCCAATCAAGGAGACAAGCATCACATGGTGCGTGGCAAGCGCGCGTTCCTGATTCTCATTGCGGTCCTGGCGATTTCAGCGTGCCTGGGCGGCATTTTCGGTCCTTCGGTCCGGGCTACGGCCACCGGCAAAACCAACATCGGGCAATCGGTCACGACCTTCACAAAGGTGCTGGCGACGGTCGAAAACGACTACGCGAAGCCGGTCAACGTCGACCGCACGATCTACCATGGGGCGATCCCGGGCATGCTCGCCGTGCTGGATCCCCATTCGAGCTTCTTCGACGAGAAGGAGTTCGCGCTGTTGCGCGAGGACCAGAACGGCCGTTATTTCGGCGTCGGCATGCAGATCGGCCCGGAGAGCGGGCGCACCGTGGTCATCGCGCCGTACCCGGGTTCACCCGCGATCGAAGCGGGCGTCCGGCCGGGCGACATCATCCTTGCCGTCGACGGAAAATCCTGCAAGGGTTTGACGACCGATCAGGTGGCCAACCTGCTCAAGGGGCCGCTGGGCACTATCGTTCATGTCTCCGTGGGGCGCGAAGGCTGGAAGCAGCCGCTGAATTTCACGATCACGCGCCAGGAGATTTCCCACAAATCGGTCAATTACTACACGATGCTCAAGCCCGGCATCGGCTACATCCGCATCTCGACCTTCGAGAGCGAGGAGACAGCCGACGAGCTGGCCGACGCCATGGCGAAACTCGGCGCGCCGCACCTGGATGGATTGATCCTCGATTTGCGCGGCAATCCCGGAGGTCTGCTCAATCAGGCCGTCCAGGTGGGCGACATGCTTCTCGACAAGGGAGAGCTAATCGTCAGCCATCACGGGCGCTCCTCCTCCGAGCGCCGCTACTACGCCGTTCATGGCAACGGCGGGGACCATGTGCCGATCGTCGTGCTGGTCAACGGCGGGACCGCCTCGGCATCGGAGATCGTTTCCGGTGCGCTGCAGGATCACGACCGCGCGCTGATTGCCGGAACCACAACGTTCGGCAAGGGTCTGGTCCAGACGGTTTCGCCTCTGAGTTTCGGCACCGGCCTGGCGCTGACCACGGCGCGCTATTACACGCCGAGCGGACGGCTGATTCAGCGGCCCTACCAGAACATTTCCTATTGGGAATACCGGTTCGATCCCCAGCCGGCTCCCAAGGTCAAAGCGTATCTGACCGATAGCGGCCGGACCGTTTACGGCGGCGGCGGCATTACGCCCGACGTGAACATTCCCGCGCCCCAGCTAAACGCCTTCCAGCAAAAGATGATCGAGGACGGGGTATTCTTCCCGCCCATGGGCTCGCCGCTCGGCATGGGCGTCGGCGATTTCACGCGCTATTTCCTGGGCCAGCGGCCGACCATCACCCGGCAGTTCACCGTCGGCCAGCCGGTGATCAACGAATTCGAGCAGTACCTGACGGCCCAGCACATCGCCTATACGCCCCAGGACATCCAACAAAACCTCGATTGGCTCAAGTGGAAAATACAGCGGGAAGTTTTCTCCTGGGTCTTTGGGATCGACGCCGGCTACAAGGTCGATCTCGAACACGACCCGCAATTGCAAAAAGCGATCACTTTGATTCCCCAGGCGCGCGCCCTCTATCAGAACGTCCGTAAGATTCTGGCCGAGCGCGCCTCGGCCGACCGCACGGAGAATCCGTAGATTTGCGGGCGGCGAGGAGATCGCCGCCGCGTTTGTTCCTGGCGCCGGTTGCTCGCGCCGCAAATATCCGCTTACAATCGCAGTTCGTGGGCCGCTAGCTCAGCTGGGAGAGCGCCTCGTTCGCAACGAGGAGGCCGTGGGTTCGAATCCCATGCGGTCCACCAAATTCCCTCCGCAAGCCGCGCAGTTCCCCCTCCCCGCTTTTGCGACATACCCCTGCCGGTCGTGATGCCTCGGCCAGGCTCGTGATTGCTGTGAGCCGCGGACAGCGCGGAACGGCCAAGCAAGGAGTGCAAGCAAGGCTGCAATCCGGGCGTGTACTCAGTGCGTCTAGCCAGCAAATGAAAACTGATAAAGACCATGCCAAAGTAAAATCATTTGCAATGCAAAGCCCGTTATGGTCCCGACTGCCGGGGCATGCGCGAGGACGATCGAACTCCAAAGGGCCGTGGCTGGGTGAAATCCATTCATATTCTGCGCTATTTCCCGCTGTGCAGATTTTCCCGTAGTGGGGCGCCCTTATAACTAATTGACAACGAAAAGATTGCTGCCATGAGGAGTCCCGGCTCGCCGGTGGCCATGCTCGTGCTCCGTTCAGCGGCGCACCGCAAGGAAACGACTCAGGATGCCGAGGAGGGCCACATGCCCCTGGTGCGATTTGACCTGTATGCGGGCCGCAGGGAACAGGAGTTGAAAAAGTTGCTCGATACCGCTCACAGCGTCCTGGTGGAGGTATTCAAGCTGCCGGTTCGGGATCGCTAC
>DATLRW010000004.1:0-3920 GCA_035534495.1 Candidatus Dormiibacterota bacterium
CAGCCTGGGTCCGATCCTTTGGGAAACCGGCATCGGCTCGGACGTCATGAAACCGATTGCCGCGCCGGTAGTCGGCGGGATGGTGACCTCGACGATCGGGGTGCTGCTCCTGGTCCCCGTGCTCTTCTCACTGTTGAAGGAGCGCCAGTTGCGCCGCGGGACGTTGCGCGCTTCCACTGCCCCTGCCAGCGAATAGGCGCTGCCGCAGATCGCGCCGTGCCGCACCGTTGCGGAGTAGCGCTTCACCCGGCCGGATTCCGCCTTCGAACGGTTAGAATCGGTTAGAATCGGCCGGCTTGCGAATCTGTTGCGGGCGCGGGTTGAATTGTCAATATGGCGACGGGGTGGCGAATCCGGGTTAAGGCGTTATGGCGCCGGTCGTCTGCGCTCGACCGGCTCGCCGCATTGCTGGTCGTGCTGTCGGCGGCCTTTTGGGCGCTCCTGCTTGCGGGCTGGCCTCTGCCGGTGGAGGAGCCTCCGCTCAGCACGGATCTCCTCTCGATCCTCTTCTTCTTTAGCGCCATCGTTTTCCTGATGGTGCGCGGCCGCCACTGGATGGGAAACCGGTTGCTTTGGAGCGTTCGCAACCGCCTGATCCTCGCTTACATTTTCATCGCGGTTGTGCCGATCGTGCTGCTGCTGGCGATGGGAGGCATCCTCACCTACATGGCCGAAGTCGAGGTGGCGGCACACCTGCTGCACGAGGATATGAACGGCCATTTGCAGCGGATGGCTGCCGTCAGCCGCGAAGCGCTCTCTCTGGCCCGGGTGACCGCGCCGGCCGGCGCTGAATTGGAATCGCTTGGCAGTTCAGCTCCCATCCAGGTTCTTGTTCAACATTCCCAGCGAAGGCTGCCCGGACTCGTTATCGATTTCTTGCCGGCAACGGCCGCGACCGAAGCGGCGACATCGCCGAATGGGCGAGCGCAGCTGGTTGAACAGAACGGCCGGCTCTGGATCGAGGGCGCAAGCATTGGGCAACTCGCCAATTCGCGCTGGGTCGAGGCAATCGCCCGGCTCCCGGTCACCTCCCAGTTTCTGGATAATCTGGCTGCGCAATTGGGTCCAATCACTTTCGGTCGGCCGCTGAGCGAGCCGGCGCTCCGAATTCCGGTCGGCGCTACCAGGGAACTGCTCGGACCGAAGGCGACGGCGTCGATCACCTTGGGTAACCGGAGCCTGCCGCCTGCGCGAAGCTTTCTGGACATCAGGATCATCGGCGCCACCACGTTCCCCGCCGTTCGCTACGCCGGTCTCGGCTCGAAGCCCGTCCCTTCGAGTCTGGTGGCCACCTTCACGATGCGCGCCTCCAGCATGGGCCACCGGATCGAAAGTTCGCTCGGAGAGTTCGCGTCGTTTTACGTGATTTTGCTGCTGGTCGTCACCGGGCTGTTCATCGTTCTTTGGCTGCTCGCGCTGATCGCCGGCATGGTGCTGACGGTCAAGATCACCCGCATGATGGCGAAACTCGATGAGGCCACCCACCACGTCAAGGCGCGCGACTTTTCCCATCGCATTTCGATTGTGCAGCGGGATCAACTCGGGGCGCTGGCCGAATCCTTCAATTCGATGACCGCTTCGATCGAAGGACTGCTCGACGAACAGCGGCAGCGCCAGCGTTTGGAAAACGAACTCGCCATCGCCCGGGAGGTGCAGAGCCAGCTCTTTCCCCACGCGCTTCCCTCGGTGGCGGGCCTGGAGGTGGGCGCCATCTGCCAGGCCGCGCGCATCGTGAGCGGCGATTATTACGATTGCATGCAGCTGGACGCGACCCACGTGGCCATGCTGGTGGCCGATATCAGCGGGAAGGGAATTTCGGCGGCTCTGTTGATGGCCAACCTGAGCGCCGCGTTGCGCAGCCAGGTGCTTTCCAACAGCTCGGCCGAACCCGATACCGGCGCGCTGGCCGCGCGTCTGAATCGCCACCTGCTGCTCAATACCTCCGACGACCGCTACGCGACGCTCTTCTTCGCCGTTTACGACGCCGCCAGCCACGTCCTGCGATACACGAATGCCGGCCATCTGCCGCCTTTTTTCATCACCGACAACCGCGTGGAGAAACTCGATCGCGGCGGGACGGTGATCGGTCTGCTCGATCATTGCGTTTACGAGGAGGCTTCGATCACCGTCAAGCCGGGCAGCCTGCTGGTGGCCTACAGCGACGGCATGACCGAACCGGAAAATGCCCAGGGCGAGGAATTCGGCTCCGAGCGCCTGATCGGCGAGATCCTGCGCCACCGCGACGAGCCTCCCGGTAAGATTTGCGGCGAACTCATCGAGACCGTCAGGAACTGGTGCGCGCCGGCCGAGCCATTCGACGACCAGACGGTTTTGGTGGCGCGAATGGGGTGAAGGTGCCAAACGCCTCCGCGGCCGGGATTGCCCACCGGGCCGGCGGCGACGGATCGCTCGCCAAGAATCGCCGTCCCTTCGCTATACTGACCCCATGAAGTCACTTACCGCCGAGCGAATGCGGGAAGTCGATCGGCTGACCACCGAGCGCTACGGCGTCGCCAGTCTCGATCTGATGGAAAATGCCGGGCGAGGGGTGGCGAGCTACATCGCCGGCCGCCATGGAAACCTCGACCGGCGGCGGATCGTCGTGCTGTGCGGGAAGGGAAATAACGGCGGAGACGGTTTTGTCGCCGCTCGCTATCTGGCCGAGTATGGCGCCAGGCCTTCGGTCTACCTGTTCGGGACGCCCGATGACGTGCGCGGCGACGCGGCCGTCAACTTGAAGCGCTGGCAGGCGACGGGTCCCGTGAGCGTCGTCACGACGCCCGAGGCTTTTGGACAACTGCGGCCGGAACTGGCGGCCGCCGACGTCGTGATCGACGGACTGCTGGGAACGGGTCTGGGCGGACCTGTCCGAGGCTTGATCGGCGCGGCAATCGAGGAAGTGAACCGCCTCGGCGGGCGCGCCGAGGTGGTCTCGATCGACATCCCTTCGGGAATGTCCGCCGATGTTTTCGACTCGCCGGGACCGACCGTCGCCGCCGATGTCACAATCACGTTTACCGCGCCGAAAATCGGAATGCTTTTGCCGCCCAACGCCGAGCGGGTGGGACGCCTGATCGTCCAGGAAATCGGTTCGCCGCCCGAATTGTTTGAGGACGACCCGTCGCTCAAATTGCACTGGATCGAGCCCCGCGAATTTCGCGCCCTGCCGCTGCGCCGCGCCCCGAATACGCACAAGGGCACCTACGGCCACGCGCTGATCGTCGCCGGTTCACACGGAAAATCGGGCGCCGCGGCGCTGGCGGGAATGGGGGCGCTGCGCTCGGGGGCCGGCCTCGCGACGGTGGCCACGCCCGCGCCGGCGCTGGCCGTGGTCGCACAGCAGATGCCCGAACTGATGACCGTCCCGCTCGCTGCGACACCGGAGGGAAGCATCGCCTTCGGCGTTTTTGAATCGGGCCTGTGGTGTGAGCTGCTGGGCGGAAAAACGGCGGTCGCGATGGGGCCCGGTCTCACCACAAATCCCGAAACCGCCCGATTCGTTCGCGCCGCCGTGGCCGATTGCGCCCTGCCGCTCATTCTGGACGCCGATGGTTTGAACGCATTCGATCAGGACGCCGAACTGCTCAAAAATCACCGCGCGCCGCTGGCCGTGACGCCGCATCCCGGCGAAATGGCGCGCCTGGTGGGAGCAACGGCGGCGCAGGTGCAGCAGCGGCGCCTGGAAACCGCGCTCGATGCGGCGCGCGCGTGGAACGCGTTTGTGGTGCTCAAGGGTTTCCGGACGATTGTGGCGATGCCGGACGGGCGCGCGCTGGTCAACTCGACGGGGAATCCCGGCATGGCCACCGGCGGCACGGGAGATGTGCTGACGGGGATTCTCGCCGGGCTGACGGCGTGGCTGGGCGCGGAGAATTGGGAAACCGTGCTGGGGATGGGAGTCTATCTGCACGGGCTGGCGG
>DATLRW010000005.1:0-24601 GCA_035534495.1 Candidatus Dormiibacterota bacterium
CGCGGCAGGCGATAGTCTTCAATGATGGCGCTTGGCCCGGCCGCTTGCCGAACGGCCTGTGCGGCATGGCGGGCGGAAAGGTAGGGATCGACCTGCGGCATGAAAACCCACGCCACGGCCGCAACGAGAACGCCCATGCTGAGCGCCGATAAGCCCACGGCCCGGCGGACGCGTCCCGTCAGACCCAGCAGAATGACAATCGCCCCGACCGTCGCCGTCGCCGCGAGAACGCCCAGGATCAGGTCGCGATGGGAGATGTCCCAGGTCTTGGGCAGGCGGCGCAGCCAATGGCCCGCCGTGACCGAAAGCGCGACCCACGTCAGCCCCACCAGGGCAATGGCCCACCTGTCCAGTCCCCGAAACGATTTCTCCCGCGCATGCGGCCCGGCCGCGCCACGATCGATGGTTCTTGCCATAAGGAACACCAGGGGCGGCAGCGCGGGCAGGATATAGCCGGGCAGCTTGGAATCGGAAAAGCTGAAAAACAGAAGCGGGAAGGCCGCCCAGCAGGCCACGAACAGGCCCGGCGACCGGGCCGCGCGGCCGTCGCGAAACATCTTCCAGCCGTCGCGTGCCGCGGGCAACAGGGTCGCGGTCCACGGCAAAAGTCCCAGGATCAACACCGGGAAAAAGAACCACCACGGCCGCACGTGCTCGAAAACCGGCGTCAGGAATCGTTGGACGTTCTGGTGCCATAGAAAGGCATGAGGGAAGCTGGGATTGGCTATCGAGCAGGCCGCGTACCAGGGCACGGCAACCACGGCGAAAGCGGCCAGCGGCTCCCAGCGCAGAAACCGGAGGGCGTCGTGCCACCTGCGGGTGAGCGCTGCCCACAAAAGTACGCTTCCGCCCGCCAGAAGGATCGACACTGGCCCTTTCGCCAGCGTGCCCAGACCGATGAAGGCGCCCGTGGCGAGCAGCGGCCACGTTTTGGCATTCGCCGCATCTTCCCGTGTGGCGCTCGGCCAGCCCACGGTGAACAGGGCGGCGACCATCGCTGCCTCGACCGATACCGTCAGCAGCATGTCCATCGTGGCCGCGTGCGCGAAAGCGAACAGGCCGAGCGTGGTCGGGAAAATCACCAGAACCAGTTTCGCCGGCCCGCTTCCATATAAGCGCCACGCCGCCCAGGCGAGCAGCAGCGCTCCGGCCAGAGCTCCCATGGCGCTCGGCAGGCGTGCCGCCCGGTCGCCCGGACCCACCAGACGAAACCATGCGGCGGCCGACCAATAATAGAGAATCGGCTTTTCGAACCAGGCGTGGCCCCACAGCCGCGGCGTGATCCAGTCGCCGGTTCGCGCCATCGCCCGGGCAATCCAGGCGTAGCGCGGCTCGTCGGGCCCGACCAGGCCGATCGATTCCAGCCCGGCGAAAAAGCAGACGCCCAGCAGGGAAATGACCAGCGCGGTCCAGGAGCGATCTTTGCGGCTTCCCATCAAGTCAACCCGAGTCTACTATGAGCGGCCTTGGCCGGCCTCCTGGTAGATCTGGTAGATAATGGCCGTCATGGATAATGGGGGCTGATGAAGGGGTGGCTCGAATACATTGCCGCGCGTTCCGCGCTCACACTGCTCGGGATTCTGCCGCGGCCGCTGGCGCGCGCATTGGGCGTGCAGACGGTGCGCCTGCTCTACTGGCTGCGGCCGCCACTGCGCCGCGCCGCCCATTGGAATCTCAAGCTGGCCTTCCCGGATGGGAGCGCGGGCGAGCGCCGGCGGGTGATCCGGGGCGTGATCCGCCAGGTGGGGTGGATGGCCGCGGAATTTTCCCGCTTTCCCCGTTACACACGGGAAAGCATCGAGCGCGTGGTGCTTCTCGACGGCTTCGAGAATTACGCGGCGGCGCGGGATCGCGGCAAGGGCGTCCTTTTCCTCACCGGACACTTCAGCGCCTGGGAACTGGCGCCTTTCGCTCAGGCGCTCTTCGGCCATCCGCTGCACTTCCTGGCCCGGCCGATCGACAACAGCCGCGTCAATCGCCTCATCAACGGGTACCGGTCTTTTTCCGGGAACCGGCCGATCAACAAGAACCAATCCGCCCGCGCCATCCTGAGCCTGCTTCGCGCGGGCGAAACCGTGGGCGTCCTGATCGATCAGAATGCGTCGCTCGACGAGGGCGTTTTCGTCGATTTCTTCGGCACGCCGGCCTGCACCAGCTCGGGCCTCGCCCGCGTCGCCCTGCGCACCGACGCCGCCGTCGTCCCCGGCTTCTTGCTCTGGGACTCGACCCTGCGCAAATACCGGCTGCGGCTGGACCCCGCGGTCGAACTCACGCGAACCGGCGACGACGAGCGGGATATCCGTGAGAACACCGCCCGCTTCACCCGCGTCGTCGAGGACTTCGCTCGACGCAATCCCGACCAGTGGCTTTGGGTTCACAAGCGATGGAAAACGCGGCCGCCCGGCGAGCCGCCACTGTATCCCTTCTGATGGATGGAGAGACGCCATGACAACCACCGCGCGCGATCTTGCGGCATTTCTAGGAGCCGAGCTGGCCGGCGATCCGGACCGTCCGGTGCGCGGCCTGGCCGGACCGGAGCAGGCCGGCCCTGACGATCTGATCTACTGCGAAAGTGCGCGGTACCAGGAACAGGCGGCTGCCTCGTCGGCCGGGACCGCTCTCCTGCCGCCCGGCATGCGGCTCGAGGGAAAGACAATTTTGCAAGTGTCCCGGCCCAAGCTGGCCTTTGCCCGGGCGGCGACGCTCATCCTGGGGCCGCAGCCGATCGCCCAAGGGGTTCATCCGAGCGCCGTCATCGCGCCGACCGCGCGTCTGGGCCCGCATGTAGCCATCGGTCCTTTTGTCGTGATCGAAGACGGCGTGGAGATCGGGGCGGGGAGCGAAATCGGCGCGTTCTGCTTCCTGGGACGCGGGAGCCGGGTCGGCGGCGGATGCCGCCTTTTTCCCCGCGCAACCCTCTATCCCGGCGTGCGGCTGGGCGACCGGGTGATCCTCCATTCGGGGGTTGTGATCGGTAGCGACGGCTTCGGTTATGTGCGCGGACCGGACCGGCAGTGGAAGTTCCCGCAGGTGGGCGGCGCGGAGATTGGCGACGACGTCGAAATCGGCGCCAATACGACGATCGATCGCGGTTCCCTGGGCACGACCCGCATCGAAAAGGATGTGAAAATCGATAATCTGGTGCAGATCGCCCATAACGTGACCGTCGGCGAGCATACCGTGATCGCCGCTCAGACCGGGATTTCCGGTAGCAGCGCCATCGGCGCTGGCGCGATCATCGGGGGACAGGTGGGCATGGGAGATCATGCCGTCGTGGAGGAAGGGGCCGTGGTCGGCTCACAGGCGGGGATTTTGCCCGGTAAGCGGGTCCGGAGCGGAACAGTGGTCTGGGGCACGCCTTGCCGTCCGCTCGATAAATTCAAGCAGCAGCACGCCTGGTCTGCCCGCATACCGGAATTGGCCGAGCGATTGAAGGCCCTGGAAAAAAAGCTCGGCGTCAAGTAACCGTTGCAAATTCTGCACAGACCCTTCCCTGAAAATTTAAAGACGCCTCTGGAGGCTATCGCGCCGCGGCCGGCCAGGGGTTTGCGGGCGCACGGTTCTCAATGGGCCGGGGACCGCAAATGGTTGATTTCTGTGAGTTTCTAGTTGACCACTGGTCTAGAACCCGAAGATAATTGATCCGGTCTTCTACGACCATTTTGTTCAGGGGACTTTCCGGCCGTTCCGTTTGGGCACCGGGTGAGGAACGGGGAAGTTCCTGCACCTTTGCCGCTTGGGAAGCAGGCCTGTGTCGGGGAAGCGGAGGGTGCCGTACCGCTTGCCGGGAACGGGTTCTCTTGCCAGCAAAAGAGCGGAGAATGAGTGCGTAACGTAGTGTGTATATAGCTCATCACATTGCTCATAAGGATGGCTTAGATTGCCGATGGCGGACGCCGTAGGAGTCGGAATAAGGCGGGGCTGGGACCCGGAAAACCCCAGCGTGGACAGTCAGTTTACTATGAGGCTGCGCCGTGCCGTTTCTCACGCCAGCCAGTTCCTTCTTTCCTTGCAGGCCGGCGACGGCCACTGGTGCGGGGAGCTCGAAGCCGACACCACACTCGAATCCGACTACATTTTCTACCTGCATATGATCGGCCGTGCCGACCCGGAACGGGTGCGGAAGCTGGCAAACTACATCCGCCGCCGCCAGTTGCCCGACGGGGGATGGAACATTTACGTCGGTGGTCCGTCGGAGCTGAACGCCACGGTAAAGGCCTTTGTCGGCCTGCGCCTGGCCGGTGACGCGTCCGATGCGGAGCACATTCAACGCGCCGCGGCCCGCGTCCGCCAGCTCGGGGGACTGGAAGCAACCAACAGTTTCACCCGCTTTTATCTGGCAATGGCCGGCGTGATCGACTGGGATATGGTCCCGGCGATCGTGCCCGAGCTGATGTTGCTGCCGGGCTGGTCGCCGATCAATCTTTACGAAGCGTCGTCGTGGACGCGCGGGATCGTCGTGCCGCTGATGATCCTCTGGGCGCGCAAGCCCGTCTGGCGGTTGCCGTTCGATCTCGACGTCGAAGGGCTCTACTGCGATGCCTCGGATTCCTCGCGCCGTCATGCCGCGTTTGCCTGGAGCGATAAAACCTTCACGTGGCGGAATTTCTTCCTGACGATCGACCGCGGATTGAAGTGGCGGGAGCGTCTGCCCGGCAAGGTCCTGCGGAAGCGGGCGCTTGCCGAGGCCGAGCACTGGATGCTCGATCATCTGGAGCGCTCCGATGGTCTGGCGGCGATCTTCCCCGCCATGCTGAATTCGGTGTTTGCGTTGATGGCCATGGGCTTTGCTCCCGACCATCCGCTGACATCGCGGGAAATCGACCAGCTGTCCCTGTTGGAGATTGCCGAGGCCGATACGATCCGCCTCCAGCCGTGTGTCTCTCCCGTCTGGGATACTTGCATCGCCATGGTCTCGCTCGAAGAGGCCGGCACGGTGCCGGACGATCCGGCCTTGGTGCGGGCCACCGATTGGCTGCTCGAACGGCAGTTGTTTGGCTCCGGGGATTGGCAGAAGAAGGCGCCCGGGGTCGAATCCGGGGGCTGGGCGTTCGAATACCGGAACGATTTTTATCCCGACGTCGACGACACCGCGTTTGTGCTGATGGCGCTCCGCCGGGTCAAGCACCCGGACGCGAAACGACTGAAATTGGCGATCCGGCGCGGCACGGCCTGGCTGCTGGGCATGCAGAACCGCAACGGCGGCTGGGGCGCATTCGACAAGGACAACGACCGCCAGATCCTTACCCATACCCCCTTCGCCGACCACAATGCGATGATCGATCCGGCCACCGCGGACGTCACCGCCCGGGTCATGGAATGCCTGGGCCAGCTCGGTTGGCCGTCGAGCCATCCGGTGATGCGGCGAGGGTTCCGCTTCCTTTGCGGCGATCAGACCGCCGAAGGAGCCTGGTACGGCCGGTGGGGCGTCAATTACGTCTACGGAACCAGCGGCGTTCTCCGGGCGCTCGAAGCCGACGGCCTGGCCGGCGAGGATATTTGCCGCCGGGCGGTGGAATGGCTGCGCTCGGTGCAGAATCCCGATGGCGGGTTCGGTGAAACGATTGCCAGCTACGACGACCCGTCCCTCAAAGGAAAGGGCGAATCGACTCCTTCACAGACGGCCTGGGGTCTGATCGGCCTGCTGGCCGCGGCCGGCCCCGACGATCCGGCCGCCCGGCGCGCGGCCGAATACCTGCTGGCCACGCAAAATCCGGACGGTTCCTGGGACGAGGAAGCGTTCACCGGAACCGGTTTCCCCCGTGTCTTCTACTTGCGTTACCATCTGTATCGGAACTCTTTTCCCCTGTATGCGCTGGCCCGGTATCGGAACCGCATCGAGGGGTCGAGTCAGACCGCAGGCGTCCGGTTGCCCCCGGACCAATTCGACAGGAACGGAGTTTGAGCCTCATGCGATTCCCACTGACAATGACCAGACGCCTCACCGGCTACATCATGAAGAAGAAGCTCGGCGGGGATGAGAAGTTCCCGCTGGTGCTTATGCTCGAGCCCCTGCATGCCTGTAACCTGACCTGCACCGGCTGCGGGCGCATCCGCGAATACAAGACCACGATCAACGAAACGCTCACGGTGGAGCAGTGCATCGCCGCCTCCGAGGAGTGCGGCGCTCCGGTGGTCTCGATCTGCGGCGGCGAGCCGATGATCTACCCCGAGATCGGCCGGCTGACCCGGGAGCTGCTCGACCGCAAGCGCCATATCTACCTGTGCACCAACGGCATGTTCATCCGCAAGAAGCTGCACGAGTTCCGCCCCAGTTCGAGCTTCTTTTTCAACGTCCACCTGGACGGCATGGAAAAGACGCACGATATGTGCGTCGAACGCGACGGCGTCTTCCGCGAGGCTGTCGAGGGGATCAAGGCCGCCAAGGCGGCCGGTTTTCTGGTCTGCTCGAACACGACGATCTACAAAGAGACCGATCTCGAGGAGATCGCCGAGCTATACGACTTCCTGACCGGGCTCGGCGTCGACGGCTTCATGCTTTCGCCGGCCTATTCCTATGCGGCCGTGCAGACCCGGGACATTTTCATGTCGCGCGAAGAGATCAAGGAAAAGTTCCGGCTGGCGTGCGCCCTGCTGGAACGCTACAACCTCATGATGTCCCCGATCTACCTGGAATATCTCCGAGGCGAGCGCGATCTGATGTGCACGGCCTGGGGCAATCCCACCTACAACCCGCGCGGATGGAAGGGTCCCTGTTACCTGATGACCGATTCGCACTCCAAGAGCTACAAGGATTTCATCGAGAAGACCCCCTGGGAGAAGTACGGCTATGGCCGCGATCCCCGCTGCCAGGACTGCATGGTCCACGTCGGCTACGAGCCGTCGGCGGTGCTGGGCGCCCATCGCCGCCTGGGCGATAACTGGAAGCTGCTCAAGTGGCAGATGGTTGCGGGCACTCGCAAACCGCTTCGCCCGCCACGCATCCACCCCTCGATGGGCGATGGAAATGGCCAAGGAGGCGGGTCCGCCCCAGCGACCGGCGCCGAGAATGCAGACGCTGCGCGCGGGGCGCTGCCGATTATTCAATGACGAAAACGACGTTGGTCACTGGCGCAACGGGCTTCGTGGGAAGCCACGTGGTGCGCCAATTGGTCGCGGGGGGCGCGGGGGTGCGCGCTCTGGTGCGCGCGTCGAGCCGCCGGGATTTGCTGGACGGATTGCCCGTCGAATTCGCCGCCGGCGACCTGCGGGACGGGGAATCGCTCGATCGGGCCTGCCGGAATGTCGAATGCGTCTTCCATGTGGGGGCCGATTACCGGCTCTGGGCGTCCGATCCCCGGGAGATCTACCAGAGCAACGTGACCGGGACCCGGAATCTGATCGATGCCGCGCGCCGCGCGGGCGTCGAACGGTTCGTTTACACGAGCACCGTGGCCACCGTCGCCGTGCCGCGGCCGGGACCGTTGCCGAGCGAAGCGACCGATGCGCGCCTGGACGAGATGATCGGGCATTACAAGCGCTCGAAGTTCCTGGCGGAACAGGAAGCGCTGCGCGCCGCCGAAGACGGTTTCCCTGTCGTGATCGTCAATCCGACGACGCCCGTGGGGCCCGGGGACGCCAAGCCCACACCGACCGGACGAATTATTGTGGATTTTCTGCGCGGGGGCATGCCGGCCTACGTCGATACCGGCCTCAACCTGGTGGCTGTCGAGGACGTGGCCGCCGGGCACCTGCTTGCCGCGCAGCGGGGCAAGGCGGGTGAGCGTTACATCCTGGGCCACCGGAATATGAGCCTCAAGGAAATCCTCGATGTGCTGGCCGGTATCACCGGCCGCCAGGCGCCTCGGGTTCGCCTGCCTCACGCGGTGGCCTACGTGGCCGGCCTGGCCGATACGCTTGTCGCGCGTGTCCGGGGCCGCGAGCCGCAGATTCCCTTGGACGGTGTGCGCATGTCGCGGCACAAGATGTTTGTGGATTGTTCGCGAGCGGTGCGGGAACTGGGTTTCACTCCGGGGCCGGTCGAAGCCGCGCTCGAACGCGCCGTCCGTTGGTATGGCGAGCGCGGATATACCGTTGCCGTCGGCGGTTTGGCCGCCTGAAGGTTGTGCGCGTCCTGGTGACGTTCGCCTTAAAGGAAGAATTCGCCCCCTGGCGCAAGCGGGGCGGGTTCGAGCCGGACGGAGCGTTCGGAAACGGGCGGGCATACCGGAAGCGTCAGGGCGCCATCGAAGTATCCGTGGTCCTGACGTCGGTCGGACCGGGGAACGCGGCTCGCGTGGTTGCGCAGGTTCTGGAGGAAAAAAGGTTCGATCTGCTCATTTCCTCCGGTCTGGCAGGCGGCCTGCGCCCCATGCATCGGCCCGGCCATGTTCTGGTCGGGCGAGCGGTGCGGCGCCTGGAAAACGGACAGGAACTTGCGCCGCTGGCGGAATGGGTGGAGGGAGCCAGAAAGCTTGGCGCGCGGGAGGCGGTATTCGTAACCTCGGCGCGAGTGGCCGGTAGCGGCGCGGAAAAGCGCTTTTTGGGAATCGAGGCGGACGCGGTCGAAATGGAATCTTTCGCTGTGATCGAGCAAGCGGCGGCGCGAAATGTTCCGGCTGTGGTCATTCGAGCCATCAACGACCCGGTGGAAACATCGTTGCCGGTCGATTTCAATTATGTTTTCAACGCCAGCGGTCGGGTGCGGCCCGCGCGCTTGGCCGGCGAACTGATCCGCCAACCGGCCGCGGCGGCCGGCCTTGTGCGTCTGGCCCGGGAAAGCCGGCGCGCCGCAACGGCCTTGGCGGAATTTCTCGACCGGTACATAACCGCCGCGGGTCGGCAGTGGAGCGGCGGGACGACAATGGAATTGCCAGGAAAATGAATTTGCCGGAAACACAGGTCGAAACGGAACGCACGGTCGACACCGCGCAGATGATGCGCGCGGGCGTATATCGCGAGCGCGGCCGTGTCGTGGTCGAGCAGGTGCCCATACCCAAAATCGCGCCGGGCGAGGTGCTGATTCGCGTCGGGGCGTGCGGCATTTGCGGTACGGACATCAAGAAGATTCAGCACGGTTTCCTGAAGCCGCCGTTGATCCTCGGGCACGAGGTTGCCGGAACGGTTGTCGATGCCGGCGCCGGCGTTACCCGCTGGAAACCGGGCGACCGCGTCGTCAGCTTTCATCACATCCCTTGCGGCCACTGTTTCTACTGCGAGCGGCGCCTTTTTTCCCAATGTTCCGAGTACAAGAAAGTGGGTCTGACGGCCGGTTTCGAGCCGAGCGGAGGCGGTTTCGCCGAATACGTCAAGGCGATGCCGTGGATCGCGGAGCGGGGAATGCTCGCCATACCGCCGGGCGTGACCCTGGAGGAAGCAACCTTCATCGAGCCGCTGAATACCTGCATCAAGGCGGTGGAAAAAGCGCGCGTGGCCGAGGGTGAACTGGTGGCCGTTCTCGGTCAAGGTCCCATCGGCGTGCTCCTGACGATGCTGGCGCACTACCGCGGGGCCGAAGTGGTCACATCCGATCCCCTGCCGTCGCGCCGCGCCGCCAGTTTGCGATTCGGCGCCGAGGCTTCCTTCGAGCCCGATTCGGCCGGGTTGGCTGCCGAGGTCCGGCGGCGAAGCGCGGAGCGCGGGGCGGACGCGGTGCTGGTGGCGGCGGCGATTCCGGCGCTGGTGGAGCAGGGGTTGGCTCTCGCGCGACCCGGTGGCCGCGTGCTACTGTTTGCGCATAATGACCCGGTTTTGCGGGTCGAGCTGCCGGCAGCGGCTGTCGGGATCGAGGAAAAAGAGATTCTGGGAAGCTACAGCGCTGCCGTCGACCGCCAGAACGAATCCGCGCGTCTGGTTTTCGAACGAGTTTTGCCGGTGCGGGAGATGATCTCTCACCGGATGCCCTTGGAGGACATTGCCGGCGCTCTGGACCTGGCGACTCATCCCCGGGCGGATTCCATGAAAGTGATGGTTATACCTTAATGCAAACCGCCATTCTCAACGGCCTTATGACGGCAGCGGTGTTGTATGGCCGTGAAGATCTGAAAGTCGAGCAAGTGGCCATCCCCACGCTGGCCGAAGACGAGGTCTTGCTGCAGGTCAAGGTCGCGCTGACTTGCGGCACCGATCTGAAGGTGTGGAAACAGGGATCGCACCCCCGGATGATCCTTCCGCCGGCGGTTTTCGGTCACGAAGTGGCCGGGGTTGTGAGCGCGGTGGGCAGCGCGGTCCCCGACGCCATTCGCGTCGGCATGCGCGCCGTTCCATCGAACTCGGCGCCATGCAACGAGTGCTTTTTTTGCCGCCGGGACCAGGTCAACCTGTGCGAGAACCTGCTCTTCAACAACGGCGCTTATGCCGAATACATCCGGATTCCAGGCCGGATCGTGCGGCAGAGCCTGCTCGAAATTCCCGATCACGTCTCCTTCACCGACGCGGCCCTGGTCGAACCGCTGGCCTGCGTCCTGCGCGGGATTGCCGAAGCGGGGGTTGAGCCGGGAGATACGGCGGTGGTGATCGGTTGCGGCCCCATCGGACTGATGTTCACGCGCATGCTGACGGCGCGCGGGGTGCGCGTGATCGCTATCGGAAAAAGAAAAGGTCAGATGGAGTCCGCCCAGCGGATGGGCGCCTGGAAAACCTTCGATGTGAACGAGTTGCCGAATCCGGTCGAGGAGGCGCGGTGGTTGACCGAGCGCGGCCGCGGGGCCGACTCGGTGATCGAAGCGGTCGGCTCGCCGCTCACCTGGCAATGGGCCGTGCAGATGGCGCGCCGCGGTGCCACGGTGAACCTGTTTGGCGGGTGCCCCACCGGTTCCGAGGTGCGGCTCGATCCGGCGTCTCTGCACTATTCCGAGATCACGCTCAAATCGACGTTTCACCATACCCCACGTTTCATTCGTGAATCGCTCGACGCCGTTGCCGGCGGGGAAATCTCGGCCGCCGATCTGGTGACGGGGCAGATCCGCTTGTCGGAGCTGCCGCAGATTTTCGAGCACATGAAAATCCGCAACGGGGAATTGAAGACGGCGGTGATCCCGTAGCCGCCGCCATCGGGAGAGGACCCGTGCCCGTCACGGCCAGCCGCGCAACCCTGGCGCGTGTCCGCGAATTGGAGATTGCGCGCCGCCTGCCTGCCGACGGTTGCTCACTCGATGACGCCCGGCGGTATACCGGCGGGCTGGCCCGTCATCATTACGAGAATTTCCGGGTTGCCTCCTGGCTCCTGCCGCGCCGGTTCCATCAGGCCTTCTACGACGTCTACTCCTATTGCCGCTGGGCGGACGATCTCGGCGATGAAGTGGGCGACGCGGCGGCGTCGCTCGAACTGCTCGATTGGTGGGAGAGGGAACTCGACCGGGCGCTGGTCCGCCAGGCCCGGCATCCCGTCTTCATTGCCCTGGCGGAAACGATCGCCGATTTCGGGCTTCCCGCCGAACCGTTTCGCGACCTGCTGCGCGCCTTTCGGCAGGATCAGACGGTGCGCTGCTATGCGGACTGGGAAGGTTTGTTGGATTACTGCCGGTATTCGGCGAGCCCGGTGGGCCGGCTGGTTCTGGCGATGGGCGGCTACCGGGACCCGGAACGGACGCGGCTTTCCGATTTGACGTGCACGGCGCTGCAACTGGCGAACTGCTGGCAGGACGTCGCGAGGGATTACGCCAAGGGGCGCATCTACATCCCCCTCGATCTGCTCTCTTCGCGCGGGCTCAGCGAGCAGGATATCGGCGCCGGACGCTTCGACCACAGGTATCGCGAGCTAATGCGGGATCTGGTCGCGCGCACGCGCCGGCTATTCGAGGGGGGATTGCCCCTGGCCGAACGCGTCTCCCCGGAGTGGAGAATCGATATCGAGCTGTTCAGCCGAGGCGGAATGGCCGTGATCGATGCGATCGAAGCGGCCGGGTACGATACGCTGACCCGGCGGCCCGTTGTCCGGCGTTCCACGCAGATGCGCCTGCTCGGCCGCGCTCTCGCCGGGCGATGGCTCGGTGGCGGCGCCGGCCGTTCCGAGCGGGCGGCGTGAGCAATGGCGGGGTCGATCGAGGCGTCCTACGCGCATTGCCACCAGGTGGCGCGGCGCGCGGCGCGCAATTTCTACTACGGTTTCCTGCTATTGCCCGCTCCCAAACGCATGGCGCTTTGCGCGGTCTACGCGTATATGCGTCAGGTGGACGACCTGGCCGACACGCCGGGCGACGTCGAAACGAAGCGGCGAATGCTCGAAACGTGGCGCGCCTCGACCGAGCGCGCGCTCCGGGGCGAGCCCGGCCGCGAGCCGCTCTGGCCCGCGCTGCTCGATGCGATCGAGCGTTACCGCATTCCCCCGCGCTATTTGCTCGACGTGGTTGCCGGCGCCGGGATGGATCTCGAGAACGCCGTCTATCGCACGTTCGGCGAGTTGCGCCGCTACTGCTATCACGTCGCCGGGGCGGTGGGCCTGGTCTGCCTGTACATTTTCGGTTTCAGCGATGCGCGCGCCCCGGAGCTGGCCGAGCAGATGGGCATCGCGTTTCAATTGACCAACATTTTGCGCGACATCGGGCAGGACTACCGCATGGGACGGGTCTATCTGCCCGAGGAGGATCTCCGGCGGTTTGGATGCGACGCGCGGGATTTCATGCGAAATACCGCGCCGGACGGGCCGCTGGCCGGAATGCTGGAGTTCGAAGCGAACCGGGCGTGGGAATTCTACCGTCAGGCGTGGGCTCTGGTTCCCCTGGTCAGCGAAGACAGTCGCCGCGCGCTCTGGGCGCTGGCGCGGATCTACAGCGGGTTGCTCGAAGAGATCGAGAGGCGCCGGTTCGACGTGTTTTCCGCGCGCCCCCGCCTTTCGGCCGCGGAAAAGATCGCCATACTGCTCTGGGCGCGCCTGGGCCCGGCGGGAACCTATGAGTTCAGGCAGCGTGATCGTAGTTGGCGGGGGCTTGGCTGGGCTCTCCTGCGCCACCGCGCTCGCTGAGAGCGGGTTCCGCGTCCGTTTATTCGAAAAGCGTCCCCATTTAGGCGGTCGAGCCGCCTCCTATTCCTTGCCCGACGGCACGGAAATCGACAACTGCCAGCACGTCACGATGGGCTGCTGCACGAATCTGGAAGATTTCTACCGGCGGGCCGGTGCCGGCGGAAAGATCTCCTATTTCGACCGGATCGCCTTTGCCGATCGCGAGGGAAAAAGGTCCGAAATCCGGTCGTCGGCCCTTCCGGTTCCGCTGCATCTGGCGCCGTCCATGTTCCGCTTTCACATTCTCGGCATGGGAGACAAAATCGCGATCGCGCGGGCGTTTGCCGGAATCATGCGCCGGGGCGGTCAGCCGCCCGACGCGAAGGGCGTGACGATGCTCGATTGGCTCCGGCGGCACGGGCAAACGGCCGGGGCCATCGAGCGGTTCTGGAAAGTGGTGCTGGTCAGCGCCCTCGATGAGGAGTTGGGCCGCACCGAGGCGCAATACGGGATCGATGTGTTTTGGAAGGCGTTCCTGGCGAATCGCGCCGGCTTTCGCATCGGCGTGCCCAACGTTCCCCTCGGCGAGCTCTATGCCGGCTGCCGCGACGGACTGACGCGGCGAGGCGGCGAAATCCGGACGCGGGTGCGCGTGAAGGGGTTCCGGATCGAGGATGGGCGTGCCGCCGCCGTTGTGCTCGATGACGGAACCGAGGAAGTGGCGGACGCCTATGTGGCCGCCGTGCCCTCGGACGCTTTTCTCGATATGCTGCCGGGGGACCTCGTCGAACGTGAGCCCGTTTTCAGCGACCTGAAGCATCTGCGCTTCTCGCCGATCACGGGGGTGCACCTCTGGTACGACCGGCCGGTGATGCGGGAACCGTTTCTGGCGCTGGTCGGTCTCAAAAGCCAGTGGGTCTTTAACCGGTCGTTGTTGCTCGCCGGCGCATCCAGTTCCGCCCCCTCGGGTTCCCGCGAGGCCGCGCCGGGCGAAAAACAGTACCTGCAGGTGGTGATCAGCGCTTCCTACGATCTTGTGCCGCGCCCCCGCCAGGAGATTATCGAAATGGTTTGCCGGGAATTGGAAATGGTTCTCCCCGCCACGCGCGCGGCCGGGCTGGCGAAGGCCACGGTGGTGAAGGAAACGGCGGCGACGTTTTCGCCCGCCCCCGGCGTTGACCGGTGGCGTCCCCAGGCCTGTAGCCCGATTCGTCAACTTTTCCTTGCGGGGGACTGGACTTGCACGGGGTGGCCTGCCACAATGGAAGGTGCTGTCCGCAGCGGATACCTGGCCGCACAAGCCGTTTTGAATCTGGCGGGACAGCGCCGCGATTTCCTCCAGCCCGATCTACCGCTCGAAGGGTTCGCTCATATCTGGACCCGTTCATAACTGGAGGAGCCAAGGATCCATTCGGGTTTTCAACACTGGGGCTCCGGAGAGATTTAGCCGACCGGGCATTTGACCGGGAACCGGTGTGGATCAAAGGCATTACCCCAAAGCAAATTTGTTACCTGACGATCGGGCTTCGTGCTCGAGGAGAAGAAAAGAATGGACCGGAAGTATAAGCATAGAGGTTACATGAGTCACGATGGCGACGAGCGGCCGCGCGAACGCGAACAGCGGCCACCGGAATCCCGCCCGGCTCGCATGGACCGGCTCGGACCGAAAACACCGCGGATGGTGGGCACGGTATTGCGCACGCGCTGCTCGAATTGTGGCGCCGTGCTCGCGCCCGGATTCAGCCCCGCCGGCCAGTGCTCGCGCTGCCAGGCGGAATTTCATAGCTGCAAGCAGTGCGCTCACTTCGATACCGGCGCGCGGTTCGAATGCACCCAGCCGATTCCGGAGCGGATCCCGAAAAAAGACGCGCTCAACGATTGCACGTTTTTCGAGTTCCGCATGACGGTCGAAAAGGACACCTCCCCGGTCGCCGCGGCCTCGGTTTCGGTTGTGCCCAGCGGGAATCACCGCCCGAACGACGCCCGGAAGGCGTTCGAGGATCTGTTCAAGAAGTAACACGACGTTTCCCCGCCGTCTTTCGTTTTTCCCGTCTCATTGCGGCCGTTGTTGCGGGTCTGCCTTCGCGGACGCGCCGGATACCGCCATTTCCATCTGTTGTGCTGCAGCCGCATTCCCCCTGAGGGTGGTTCCGGCCTCGGAGGCGGCGCTTTCGCCGCGCCGGGGCGCGGAGGGCCGCTTCCACTTCGTTTTCCCGGTTCACATCCCGGGAAAAAGCGTCGGCTCGCGCTCGGGCGCGGAGGCGATCTGATTCAGCTCGGGATAGTGATGGTGCAGCGGCTCGGGAACATCGACCTTGGCCCCGGTGAGCAGGTAGATCAGCTCCAGTGCGTTGACGACGGATTTCCCCTGAAAATGATTGTTCGTGATGACGAACGTGGTGCGGGTGTGCGTGGCGATGTGGCGGGCGCGGCCGGCCCATGGTTCCAGTTCCGATAGCGGATAGAGGTAGTTGTAGCGTTCCTGTGGCGGAGTGGCCGGGTCGTCGCTGAACCAGGTGTCGTAGCGGCGGCCGTGAAGGCGGATGTAGCCGACCGGGGCCGTGACGCGCTCGGAGGGTTTCATGGACCGGCCGATGACGGGCTGATCGATATTGCAGAAGCCGACCCCGCGCGCGTGGAGCATATGGAAGAACGAGCCCTCGTTCCAGGTGGAGTGGCGAACCTCGACTACCAGAGGGTAGGGGGAAAAATCCCGAATCAGCGACTCCAGCCGCGCCCGATTTTCCGCCGTGTTGTGGAAGGAGAAAGGGAACTGCACGAGCAATGCCCCCAGCCGTCCCGCTTCGGCCAGCGGATCGATCCCCGCGCGGAAGGCGCGTTTGTCCGCCGCCGAGGCGCCGGTTTCATGCGTGAAACGCTGCCAGAGTTTCGCTGTGAACAGAAAATTCGGATTTGGCGAAACCAGATCGATCCAGCGGCGGCAGGTCTCGGGCCGGAGCGGCTGATAGAACGAAGTGTTGATCTCGATGGTGTCGAGGAAACGCGCCAGGTAGGCAGCCTCGTAGAAATCGGCGGTGCGCCGGGCCGGGTAGACGACGCCGGCCCAATCCGCGTACGACCATCCGGCGGGTCCCACTCGAATGCTTCCCGCGGCGGGCGAAGCTGTGAAAGAAGCGGACATCGGCAATGGTAATCGAGGCTACGAAAGACGTGGCGGTCTGTCAATCGTGGCCTTTTATGCGGCTGTGACGGCCTGGGCCGGCCTGGAACGCCGCCACCAAAGTGCCGTTGCCCCGGGGCGGAAGCGGCGTTATCCTGAAGATGCCGGTTCCATCCATCAACTATGCTACAGCCGGTCCATTCCAAAAGTCCTCAGTGGTTCCCAGTGGAAGGAGTTCGCCATGAACCTCGCCGTTCAGTACAAGTGCGACGACTTTCGCCCTCAAATCGACCGGGATCTGACCCGGTTTTCGGCCAAACTGGAAAAATGGCTGAGCCGCTATGATTCCGACCTGTTAACCCTGCACGCCTGTTACGACAAGCACGCCCGAAAGCGGACCTATATGGTCGTCTTGAATTTGAATCTTCCCGGGGCGACTCTGCATGCCTCCGCCGGCAACGGCGAAGCGCGATTCGCATTGCGGCGCGCCTTTGACGAACTGGAGATGCAGGTCAGCAAGCACCAGCGTCTCACGCGCAAGGATTACGAGTGGAAGCGTAAACGCTCGCGCAGGCTCATTCCCGCCCAAGCCTGAGCGCCGGGTGCAGTCGGCATCCGTAAATTGCGCCGGCCCGGCGCATTTGCCCGGCCCGGTGCCGCAAAGCCACATGTGTGCCTGATTTTGTTCCGTAGCCGCTTGCATGATTCCGCGGCGGCGGGAGGCACCGAAGCTCGAAAAACGCGATTGGAGATTTGCTTTCAGTTTCCGTCCGGTGTAGTTTGTGGGGGTCCTGGAGTACGTGGTGGAAATTCCGGTATGTCCAAAGTGATGGAAAGGACCGGGATCGAATGAAGACCCTCAGCGTGGATTCGATTGAAGAGGCGGTTGAGCGCGCTTACACGGAGGGCTGGACCGACGGCCTCCCCGTTGTTCCGCCGACCGTGCCGCTTGTCGAGAAAGCCCTCGAATACCTCGGCGTCGACCCGCAGGAAACACTCGGAAACGTTCCTCCCAAGCATGGCAGGGCAACCTACGAGAAAGTGGTCGCGAATTGCGTCATGGCCGGCTGCCGGCCCGAGCACATGCCCGTGGTGATCGCCGCCGTGCGCGCCATGCTGCAGGACCGCTTCAACCTGAACGGGGTCCAGGCAACGACGAACAGCGTCGCTCCGCTCGTGATCGTCAGTGGTCCCGTTGTGAAGCAGCTGGGTTTCAACAGCCGGTGCGGGGTGTTCGGAGGAGGGTCGCGAGCCAACGCCACGGTCGGCCGCGCCGTAAGGCTGGTTCTCTGGAATATCGGGGGCGGCTATCCGGGCAAGATCGACATGTCGACCATGGGGCACCCCGGCAAGTACACCTTCTGCATCGCCGAGGACCCGGAGTGGAATCCCTGGACTCCCCTCCACGTCGAGCGTGGCCTGAAGCCGGAAGATTCGGCCGTGACCGTCGTCGCCACCGACGGCCCGCAGCAGATCGGTACCGGATCGGGTTATGGCTCGGCGGAGGAGGTTCTCACCACGCTGGCCGACGCCATGGCGGCGATTGGAAACTCCACAATGAACGCCGGCGGCGACATGGTTCTGGTGGTTGGCCCGATGACCGCCCAGGCGCTGGCGAGCCGCGGCTATACGAAGGAGAGCATGCGCGAGGCGCTTCAGGAACGCGCCAGGAAACCGGTGCGCCTGGCGCGGCAATGCCTGTTCTACCAGCCCTCGCATCCCTACCACTGGAGCCACGCCATCCCGCATCCGGACGATCCGGACGCGATGGTGCCGCTCATCCGGGACGTAAAGCAGCTGGTCGTCACGGTGGCGGGAGGGATGGGCTCGGGCACCGGATTCTGTTCCTTCCTGCCCGGATGGCACCATGGGGGCGGGCTGGCTTGCACTGAAAAAATTCAATTTCCAGACTGAGCGGAGGGACATCCACGTGAGCCGAATTGTGCTTTGCGATCCTGTGGGCGAAGTTGCCACGACGGCCAAGCCCAGCCCCGTCATTCATTGGTCTTCCGGCAAGAAGATTGCCACGCTCTTTAACAACCACGTCTCGTCCTACCGCGTCTGGAAGCGCCTGGAAGCGCTCCTGGCCGAGCAGGTCGGGACTTCAGCGGTCGCAACGTTCGCCAAGGAGAACACCTTCGCCCCGGCGCCCGAGGAGACCATCGCCCATGTCGTAAAAATCGCCGACCTCGCCGTGGTCGGCGTTGGTGCTTGAGGGTCCTGCACCTCGGCGTCCGTGCATGACGCCGCCGCCATTGAAGACGCCGGTATTCCCTCGATCGTGCTGATCCATGATGTGTTTCAGCAAGCGGCCGGGCTGCAAGCCGAGATTCTGGGCCGTCGCGGCTTGGCGCGGGTGGTTTTCCCGCAAGGAAAGCCTGAGATGTCGGATGAGGAGGTCGATCAACTGGCTGGACAGGCAGTCGATCAGGTCATGGCGATCCTAAGAGCATCGTAGGATACCCAGGACGGGCGGGGAAGGGATGCCGGGACGGATTGCGGATCGCATGGCGGCGTGGGGGCTGAATTCGGAGGAGCGAAGGGCCTTCCTGAAAAAAATTCCCGGGATCGCCGGAACGGCGCTCCTGGCCACAGTGCTTCCGGGATGTGCCCGCTCTCACGGCGAATCTTCCCGCCGCTCGTTCACCTTTGCCGCCTCCTTCAAGGGCGATCTGTACTACCCCGCGATTATCGCCGAGCAGGAGGGTTTCTACCGGGACGAGGGGCTCAAGGTATCGATCGCATACGGATTCGGGGGCGGCGATTCGCTGCGTCTGGTCGCGGCGGGGCGGCTTCCCATGAATTGCGCGGAGGCCGGGGAATCGGTTGCCTTGGCGGATCACAAGGGCGCCCACGTCAGCCTGATCTGCACGTATATGGTCGGCGAGAGCAACTCGCTCGTCGGCCAGCCCGGAATCAGATCTTACAAAGACCTGCCCCGGGACATTCTTCTCGGCGTATCCAACCCTTACGCCAGCAGCACGATTTCGGCCCTCCTGCTGCTCAAAAAAGGAGGGGTCGATCTCCAGCGCGTCACCACCGTATCGGTGGGGAGCTCGATCGGGCGCTACGCCGCCGTGCTGGCACGCAAGGTCCACGTGGCCGCCGTCATTCTCCCCTTCGCCGTGCGAGCCCCGCTCGACGGGCTGCATATTCTCGGAAGCGCCAAGGATTTAGCCTACCCGACGGTATTCATCTCCCACTCGGTGAACGACGCTTGGGTGAACCGCAGCAAGGAGAATTTCGATCTCGCCGTTCGAAACACGACGGCGACGTTGCGCGGCCTGCATTGGGGTTTTGCGAACAAAAACAAGATGATCCAATGGGTGGAGGAGGTGGAAAAAGTCCCCGCCCAGGTTGCGCCCCACTACTACGAAGTGGCGTTCGAAGGGAATCGGCCGATTTTTTCGAGCGACGGCAAGCTGCTCGCGAAGGCCTGGCAGAACACATTCACCGAACTCCAATTTGCGCAGGAACTGGAGGCCCCTTTCCCGGGAATCGGCAAACTGCAACGCGATGACATCTACGAGGCGGCCGTGAAGCGGCTTCGGGAGGTCTATCGCATCGAGTTGCCGCCTTCGGCGGCCGAGAGCGTCTAACTATGGGACCATACGGCTCGACAGCAGGCAAAATAGAAGAAGCGAAAGCGGCGCCGCGGCGCGGGTACCTTTTCCTGGGCGTGTTGTCCCTGGTGCTGGGTCTGGTGGCATGGCAGATCATCGCGCAATTTACGAATCGGCTCTTCTTCGTCGGCCCATGGGAAACCGCGAAGACATTCGTGTTGCTCCTCAGGACCGGCCAGCTGCAGCCGCAGTTGTGGCTGAGCGGGCAGGAGCTGTTTTACGGTTTCGGCTTGGCCGCGCTGATCGGCGTGCCCGTCGGGCTCGCCATGGCGATTTCCAAGGGAATCGAGGCCGTCGTCGATCCGTGGGCCTCGATCCTCTACGCCACCCCGCGCCTTGCCCTGGGTCCGCTGGTCATCCTTTGGCTGGGAATCGGGATCTCTTCCAAGGTTTTGCTCGTTTTCCTGGGGGCCGTGTTCCCCATCCTCATCAACACGTATGTCGGCGCGAAGAACGTAGACGCGCAGATGAAGCGGGTCGCCCAGGCGTTTGGGGCCACGCGCCGGGAACAGTTCCAAAGCATTCTCATCCCCGGAGCGCTTCCTCACATCATCGCGGGATTTCGCATGGGGGCCATCCAGGGCATTCTGGGCGTGATTGTCGGCGAGTTTTTCGGCTCTCGCGGCGGCGTGGGAAATATGATTTTTGCGGCTGCCGAGACGTTCGACACGGCGAAGATGTTTGTCGGTATCGCCATCTTCGCCGTAACGGGACTCGTCATCTCTTTCGCCTTGCAAAAGGTCGAGAAACGGTGCGCGCCGTGGACGCAGACGCTGCCAGAGTAGCGCGGAGGATCGAAACGCCCTCCGTGGAAGTCGCCGGGGTGTGGAAAATGTACGGCTCGGCGAGGCATCGCGAGCCGATGGTGGCCTTGCAGGAAGTCAACGTGAAGATCGAGGGAGGGAAGTTCGCCTCCATCATCGGGCCCACGGGGTGCGGCAAGAGCACGCTGCTGTACGTCATTCACGGACTGGTTCCCCCGTCCCGCGGCAGCGTGCGCGTCGGGGGCATGCCGGTAGAGCACCCGCGAGACACCGCCGATTTGAATCGAGCCGTGGTGTTTCAGGACGCGATGCTGCTGCCCTGGAAAACGGTCGCCGGCAATATCGCCTATGGCCTGGAAGTGGGACCGCTCGCGCGAAAGGCGCTCAAGCGCGCCGAAATCAACGATCGCGTCGAGCACTACCTGCGGCTGACGGGCCTGACCAGTTTTGCGCGATATTACCCTCACGAACTCTCCGGCGGCATGCGGCAGCGGGTCAATCTGGCTCGCGCGCTGGCCACGCGCCCGGAAGTGCTGCTGATGGACGAGCCCTTTTCGGCCCTGGACGCGCAAACGCGCGAGCTGATGCAGGAAGAATTGCTGCGCATCTGCGAGACCGAGCCCAGGACCGTGATTTTTATCACCCACGATCTGGAGGAGGCTCTCTTTCTTTCCGATGATATCCTGATCATGAGCTGCCGCCCCGGGCGCGTGGTGGAGGTGTTTGAGAATCCATTGCCTCGCAATAGAGATCTTTCCATTAAGGTTCAGGAGGAGTTTATGAGGCTCAAGCGGTGCCTTTGGAGCCGGCTCGAGACGGAGATTCGCGAGTCTCGAGGGGATGGAGGGCCAGATGGAAACGGCCGGCGCGAACCTGAATAACCCGGGAGGGAACGCATCGCGGGAACGGTATCAAGCAGCCCTGGAACCATTGCGCCCCGGCTTTCAGGCGGATGGAATGGACATCGTTATCGGTTCAATCAACCTTCCCGCCGTCGAGGTTAGGGTGTTGATGGGACCAAACGCTTGCGAGGAGTGCCTGTTGCCCCCGGAGACTCTTGAGAAGTTCTTCCTGGCGGCGATCCGCCATGTGGACGCCGGCGTGGAGCGCGTCGAGGTGACGATTGACCGAAGCGCAGCCGGCGACGTGGGCAACCAGCCCTAGCGCGGCGTTTAGCGCGAGCGGTTCAGGATGGCTGGAGAGGAACCAGATGAGCAAGCGAGTCGTCGTTTATAGCCAGCCCGGCTGCATGCCTTGCCGCAAAGTGAAAGAGTTTCTTTCGCAGAACAAGATCGAATTTGTTGACCGCGACGTCGCGGCCGACGATGCCGCCCTGCAAGAGCTGGTGGGGCTGGGGCATATGACGACGCCCGTCATCGTGGTGGACGATGAGGTGATCGTCGGCTTCGACCGCGCCAGGCTGGAGAGCCTGCTGCTCGGGGGCTGAAAGTCTCCCTCGTCGCCGGACCGGAAGCCGGGGCGAGAACTTTTCCTGCCATTTCATCGCCAAAACACTGACTCACTACCGGCGCGGCCTGTTTTTTTCCTGTAAGATGAGTGTTTGTTTTTAGGGGCGTAGCTCAGTGGTAGAGCAGCGGCCTTTTAAGCCGAAGGTCGTGGGTTCGATCCCCACCGCCCCTACCAATTTCCCGCTGATTCCGCTGCCTTTACCCGCCTGCACTCCGCGTCGGGGCTCATTGTGAGCCGGATTTTGCGCCCCAGTCGTGCCGGGATTTTTCGCGGCGCAGCTTCTGATGCTTTCTCGCAAGCACGCGGGCGACCGCGCCGGCCGTTCTCACATTCCCACGCGGAAGGGCGGGGCACCCGCAAAAGCACAGCTCGCAGTGAGGAGCGCGGTGCTACCGTCGCCCTACATGTGCGCACAGAATGGCTCCCTGCCGCGGAAAACCTGGGCCACCCGCCGACCTGAACAAAGACCACATCGTTCGCCTGAGCAAACGGTTCGGCGTATCGCCCGAATTGTTCTTCTGACGGCCCCCCCCCAGGCGGGTAGCCCGCACGCGCAGAATTGACTTTACATGTGCTCATGCTCGCTTTTGTGAGCGTGTGGCTGTCCTGCCGTGGCAGCGTCCGATGCGTTGTCCTTGAGGCGAGCCTCTCTTTGCATCTTGCACCCCTCGCCACGCAAGGGATGGGGCACCCGCAAAAGCACAGGTCGCAGTGAGGAGCGCGGTGCTATGAAGCCCCGCTGCTTGCAACGGACGGCTCCCCGTCTCGCGAAAGCCTGGGCCACCCGCCGCGGTACAATGTTCCGACGGTTCCAGGGACCGTGGAGCCCGGTCTTCCGGGGTGGCGGGGGAGGATAGCCGTATAGCGCCGCACCGGAAGTTTTACGTCGGGACCTCAGTGAGCGTTATGGTTGAGGCCGTGCCCACCGCTGTAGCGGCCGTGAGTCGGGTATTTCACCGGTCACATTGCAGCGGTGGACTGCCAGGCTCCATCAAGTGGTTCGCCCGGTTCGATTTCGCCGCAACGGACTTTGCCTGTGTTCGCAGGCTGGGCAACCGCGAGAGCCAGAGGGAGGAAGATTGTGCTAGTCGTTGCGGTTCGCTTCCGTGTGAAACTCGGATATGAGCAGAGCTTTCTCGATCGAGTCAAGCGCCAGGCGAAAGACAGCCTCGCAGGCGAGATCGGTTGTAAACAATTTGATGTGTGCCACGCCCAAGGGAAGCCTGGCCACGTGTTTTTGTACGAGGTCTATACCGACGATGCGGCGTTTGAAGTCCATCGGCGAGCGGAGTATTTGCAGGCGTTTAACGCCGACACGGCGGACTGGGTCGAAGAGAAAGTTCTCGAACGTTGGGTCCGACCATGACGTGTCCGCCAAAAAGGTATTAGGCAGATCGTCGAGACGAAGGTAAAACGAGCGTGGGGAGGCTCTGGGCTGTATACTTGCGTCCCGCACGGGCGCATCCGATGGCAGAGAACGTCTTCACAAGGGTTAGGGGCGACTGGTCGCGTCTGGCGGCCTTGCTCATAGGGCCGCCTTTGATCCTGTCGATCTGGCTTTGGCTACGCTACCGGAACTGGACCAGCGCCTGGACATTTGTCGATGGGAATTGGGGCAACATCGCCAGCGCGTGGGGACTCTCCGTCGGCGTCTATGTTCTGATGGTGGCCCAAGGGGCAAGGCGGGCCGCCGAGCAAGCTAGGCAGCTAGGGAGGGCCAGAGGGCTCCTGGAGGAACTCGAGGAGGCAAACAAGAAAATCCAGCTGGTCGGCGTCTTCATTGGCCAACGAAAATGGGACCTCGTGAACCACGTCGCCGGCGAAGTTCTGGTGAGTTGCAAGGGCATCATGGCCAGGTGGAACGACCTCCCAGGATCATCCAGCAATACGCTCCTAGGAGCCTGTCCGAGAATTCCTCTGGGATGTGCTGATTCTGCTTGAAAAAGGACCGGCAGGCGTGGGAATTTTCTGGATCATGGCGAAAACCTTTCGAACTTATCTTCCCGAACAAGACTTGCTGTTGCCCCCGAGCCTGCGCGAATGGCTGCCGGAGAACCATCTGGCCTATTTCGTCTCGGACGTGGTGGATCAACTGGACCTGTCGGCGATCGAAGCGGTCTACGAAGAAGAGGATCGGGGCCAGCCGCCCTACCATCCGCGGATGATGACGAAGATTTTGATTTACGGGTACTGCGTGGGGGTGTTTTCGTCGCGCAAGATTCAGAAGCGGCTGGTCGAGGACGTGGCGTTTCGGGTGTTGGCGGCGGGCAACCAGCCGGATTTCCGCACGGTTTCCGACTTCCGCAAGCTCCATCTGCGGGCGCTGGAAGAGCTGTTCGGGCAGGTGTTGCGCATCACGTTGGAGACCGGGGCGATGAAGCTGGGCCGGGTGGCGCTGGACGGGAGCAAGCTGAAGGCGAACGCGAGCAAACACAAGGCGATGAGTTACGCTCGGATGAAGGAGACCGAGAAGCGGTTGCGCGAGGAGGTGCGCAAGCTGCTGAGCCACGCCGAGGCCGCCGACGAAGAAGAAGACAAGCGCTGCGGCCGGGGCCGGCGGGGCGACGAACTGCCCGAGGAACTGCAGCGGCGCGAGACGCGGATCGAACGGATCCGCCAGGCGCGACGGGCGTTGGAGGAACGGGCGCGAACCGAGGCGGAGGGCGAGGGGAAGGATCGGCAGCAGGCCAAGCCGGAGCCGAAGGCGCAGTACAACTTCACCGATCCGGAGTCGCGCATCATG
>DATLRW010000006.1:0-2616 GCA_035534495.1 Candidatus Dormiibacterota bacterium
CTTGAATAGCAAGTGCCAATGCGGTTCTCGATCAGGCCGACATCCCCAAGGGAGGTAGAAGCAATCATGCTGCGTCGTGACTTTTTTCATCTTGCCATGTTTTCCGGACTCATTCCGCTCGCTATGCGCCAAACCGCCAAAAAGCCTGCGGCCAGTTCCTTCCCCCATGTAAAGGGACTCACTCGCTACGTTGTCGAGTTCATTTCGAAGACGGACTACAACAGCATCCCCTCCGACGTCATCCAGGACGGCAAGAAAGACATGCTGGACGGTTTCGGTCTGGCGTTGGCAGGCTCGGCCGCCACTACGGGCCATTTGAGCCGCAAGTATATTGACAGCCTCTGCCCCTGCCCCAGCAGTGGCCAAGCGACCGTGGCGGGAACGGCGATGAAGGCAAACCCGCGCTTCGCCACGTTTTTGAATGGGATTTCCATACACGCCTTCGATTTCGACGATACGCAACTCGCTCTGGGCAAGGATCGCGTCTACGGGTTGCTCATGCATCCTACCGTAACGGCACTGGCTCCGGCCTTTGCGTTGGCCGAGGCCGAAGGAAAGTCCGGCAAGGACCTGATGCTGGCCTACCAACTTGGTGTCGAGGTGGCATGCAAGATCGCGCAGGCGATTTCCCCGCGCTCCTATGAAGACGGCTTTCACACCACGGGCGTCTGCGGCCCCTTCGGCGCGACTGCGGCCGGGCTGAAGCTGCTCGGCCTCGACCTGGACCAGAGCCTAAACGCCTTCGGAGTCGCGGGCGCGGAAGGGTCTGGCCTGACGGTCAACTTCGGCACGATGACCAAGCCGTTCCATGCCGGGCATGCGGGGGAAAGCGGAATCGTGGCAGTGGACCTGGCGGCGCTGGGCTGGACGGCTGCGCATGACATTCTGGAGGCGCCGGGCGGATTCTTTCACGCCTATGGCGGATCCTACGATCCCGGGTACATCCTGAACAAACTCGGGAACCCGTGGACCTTTGCCAATCCCGGCGTTTCCATCAAGCCGTTTCCGTGCGGTTCGCTCACGCACCCAGGCATGGACGAGATGTTGCGCCTGATTCGCCAGAACAACATCACCCCCGGCGAGGTCGAGAGCGTCGATGTGGGCACCAACCGGCACAGCTACGACACACTGATCCGGCACGATCCGCAGACCGGGCTGGAAGCCAAATTCAGCATGGAATTCTGCATGGCGATCCTGCTCCTCGAGCGGAAAGCGGGCCTTACCGAATTCACCGACGCGGTTGTTCGACGTCCGGACGTTCAGGCGATGATCCGCCGCGTCCATTATTCGGTCAGTCCGGTGGCGGAAGCGGCGGGCTTCAACAAGATGACGACCATTATCCACATCCATCTCAAGGACGGCCGCACGATTTCCGGCCGTGCCGATTTTGCTAAGGGTAGTCCGCAGTATCCGATGAGCTATGACGAAGTGGCCGACAAATTCCGCGGCAACGCGGATTTCGCGCACTGGCCCAAGGACAAGACAGAAAAGATCATCGAGACGGTCAGCAAGCTCGAATCGGTTGCCGACGTTCGCGAGCTGACTCCGCTGCTGAGCGCCTAGAACGGATAAACTCACCGATGGCCTTACGCTGCTACCGGATCGCGCTTTTCCGCGACGACGGGAACGGCCGCAAGGTTGTGCCGGTGGACGGGCTGGGTCAGCTTCGCTCTGAGGCGGCCCAGTCCCAAGGCACCCGCAAGCCATGCCCTTCCGAGATAGATGCTTCCCCTATGTTTGGCGCAACAACGTATAGGGACACGTGCATCGATGGGACGCCGCGGCGGAAGGGGACGTCTGACCACGAGCGGTTCGTGAGGGCCAAACGCTTGCCCCGACGGTGAAAGGGAGGACCCCTTGGAAACCGCCTCGACTTCGCCAAGCAAAGCCTCGGAGGGTCCGCTCGCCGGCGTGCGAGTGACCGAACTGGGCAGCTTCATTGCCGCGCCGCTCATGGCGCGTACGCTGGCCGATTTCGGCGCGGAAGTGATCAAGGTGGAGAGCCCGCGCGGCGGCGACCAGAACCGCGGATGGGGCAAGAAGGAAGGCGGGTCGTCCTATTCCTGGTATGTGATGGCCCGAAACAAGAAAAGCGTCACCTGCGACCTGCACCTTCCCGAAGGACAGCAACTGGCCAGGCAACTGGCGGCGAAAAGTGATATCGTCGTCGAAAATTTTCGGCCCGGCCGCCTCGCCGGCTGGGGGCTCGATTACGCGACGCTGCATGCGCTCAATCCCAAACTGGTCATGGTCCACATCTCCGGCTTCGGCCAGACGGGCCCGTATCACGACCGGGCTGGCTTCGGCTCGATTGCGGAGGCCATGGGCGGGGCCAGATACCTCAACGCCGAGCCGGGACGCGCGCCGGTGCGGTTTGGGTTTCCGCTCGCGGATTCGGTAGCGGCGATTTATGGCGCCTTCGCCGCGATGGCCGCCCTGCGGCATGCCGAACAGACCGGGGAAGGCCAGGAGATCGACGTCGCCCTATCGGAAGTCGTTTTGCAGTTGCTCGACGACGCCATCCTGGCATACAGCGGCTCCGGGTTCATTCGCCAGCCGAGCGGACTCACCTCAACCCACGTCGTTCCCAGCGGCACCTATCCTTGTGGAGACGGC
>DATLRW010000007.1:0-26079 GCA_035534495.1 Candidatus Dormiibacterota bacterium
GACCGCAGCGCCGTTCCGGACGAGGTTAGCGTCGGTGCCCGGGCCGAAGAAGGCTCTGGACCCGCCAGCCAGTGTAACGCCAAGCCGTCCCGCGGGGAGGACCTTGACGCCATCGCCGTTAAACACCGTGGAGCCGGCCACCGCACGGGCGCCAGAGAGCATCGCCCCCGTTGTGGAATCAACGAAGCCCAAGGAGGCAACCCTCCGGGGCAACCCGCTAGGACTTCGCGGGCTCGCAGCGAACAGCGCCAACACAGCCAACGCACCAAAAAGAATAACAGCGAGCGCTCGACGACTGACCGATTTCATGCTTGCCTCCTCAAAGCAACACTTCTCCCCCCGAATCTCGAATCATTCGACTATGCAGCCGAAAACTTGTCAAGGCACAAACGTGCCCAGTACTCGCGGGAATTGACTTGTATTAACATCGCACCGTAGCATCGCACGCGGTGCCAAATCGTTTCCGGATCGCCTTCCGCTTCCCGGAAAAAACAAAGCGTTCCGGAGATATCAGAGACCGCAGATCAGCGAAATGCAATGCAAGTTCCCTTTTTAAATCTCAAGGACCAGTACTCATCGCTGCGCACGGAACTGCTCGAGGCCATTGACCGGCTCTCGCAGCAGGCCTCCTTCACCCTGGGCGAAGAGGTCGAACGGTTCGAGCGGGAATTCGCCGAGTTCTCCGGAGTGCCGTTCGCCGTTGCGGTCAATTCCGGCACCAGCGCCCTCCACCTCGCCCTGCTGGCCGCCGGAGTGGGTCCCGGCGATGAAGTCATCACGACGGCGAACACCTTCGTCGCCACCATCGAAACGATCCTCTACACGGGCGCCCGCCCCGTCTTCGCGGATATTGATCCGCGAACCGCCAATCTGGACCCGGAGAAAACCGCCGCCGCGATCACCGCGCGCACCCGCGCCATTATCCCCGTGCACCTGTACGGCCGGCCGGCCGCCATGGCCGCATTCAGCAGCCTGGCACAGAGCCGGTCGCTGGCCCTGGTCGAGGACGCCTGCCAGGCCCACGGCGCCATGTATCGGGGAAAACCGGTGGGGTCTTTCAGCCTGGCATCGGCCTTCAGCTTCTATCCCACGAAGAACCTGGGGGCCTATGGCGAGGCCGGGGCGCTGCTCACGGCCGATCCGGCGGTAAACGAACTGGTCCGCTCGCTCCGCAATCACGGGCAGGGGGGCCGTTATCTCTACGATCATGTCGGCTACAACTACCGGATGGAGGCGTTCCAGGCGGCCGTTTTGCGGGTGAAATTGCGCCGGCTCCGGCAGTGGACCGAGCATCGCCTCCAAATCGCGCGGATCTATCGCGAGCGTCTTGCCGATGCGCGGCTGGAGATGCCCGACGACGATCCCGGGAGCCGGTGCGTCTATCACGCCTTCGCCGTCTACCTCGACCGCCGCGATGAGGTCCGGGAAAAGCTCGGCGCCAAGGGGATCGAAACGGCCATCTACTATCCCCGGCCGCTCCATTTTCACGAGCCTTATGCCGGTCTTGGCTTCGGCCAGGGAAGCTTGCCGGCAACCGAACGGGCCTGCGAGCGGGTTCTGTGCCTGCCGATCTCGCCCGAGCTAAGCTTCGAGCAGGCCGAATACGTGGCCGAATCGCTCGTCGAAATTGCCGGAAGAAATTGAGCTTCGTCTGGCTCGCCGGCGTATGGAAACCGAATATCGTTAGATCTTCCGGTTCCTGACGCGGGGAAACGTCGGCACGCCGAGCAAGCACATGAGAGATGCCATCGTTTACGGCTATGACTGGGAGGGTGCCAGCACAACCGTGCGAATCGCCCTGGCCATGGCGCGGGCCGGAGGCAAAGTCCTGCATTGCGATTCGGTGAGTTCCGTCATTCGCCGGCAGGATCGCCGGCTGCATTCACTCGAGCCGAACCTCTATACGTTCCGGCCGCGAATTTTAGCCTCTCGCCTGAATCGGTATCCCGGCATGCCTCGGATGCAAGGCGCCGCGGTTGCCCGGCAAATCCTGGGACACGCGCAAGCGCTCGGATTGAATAACCCCGTGTTTGTGTACGCCTGGATGGGACCTTTGCTCGCGCCGATCTGCCAGGCCATGAAGGCGCGCGGCTGCCTTCTCGTGCACGCGCACACGCATTATTTGGAAGGGATGGAAGACGAGCACGTGGGGCAATCCGACCTGACACTGGTCATTTCCCGGCCCGCGTTCCACAGGCTGCGCGCCCGCTGGGGGGGAAAGACCCTCTTCATCCCCGATGCCGTGAATTTGCGTCCCTTCCGCGGCCTGCGCGCCGGCCCCGAAGATGCCCCGTCCATGCTCGCGGGGGTTCCGCGTCCGCGCCTGGGGTATGCCGGGGCGAATGCCCACGACCATTTGAATAAACGCGTCCTGCGGGAGCTGCTCGAACGGCACCCGGAGTGGCATTTCGTATCCTTTCAATGGAGACCCTCCGTCTTCGGCATGACACCCGCCGTGCCCTTGCCGAACGCTCACCTGCTGCCCTGGCAGGCCGCGGAACCATTCGCGCGGTGCGTCGCCGCCTTTGACATAGGCTTCATGCCATACGACTGTTCGAACGTGGTCCTGTACAACAATCCCCCGATGAAATTGTGGGACTATTTCGCGCTGGGCTTGCCGGTGGTCGCAACACCTTTGATCCACCTGCGGGATTACGAGGGCCTCGTGTATCTCGGCGAGACCGCTCCGGGATTAGAGAAAGCGGTGGAAGCCGCGCTGGCCGAGCCTCGCGACAGCCCCTTGCGGGAGAAGCGCAAGGAACGGGCCGAGAAACACTCCGTGGAGGCGCTTGGCCGGCTGCTGAACGAGATCCTCGGCTGACGGACTTATTTCGGCGGGAGACCCGGATTACCGGCGGAAAAGGCGCAGCGGCCGCAGCAAGGCGTAAGCAAACCGGAGCGGGGCGGGAAGCGGCAGGGCGTTCCAATCGTCGGCGGCGGGCGTGGTGGCGAGCCGCGCGGCATAGCCCACACCGCGCCAGAAGCCTTCCACCATCCGCATCCGGTAGCGCAACTGTTCCCGGAGGCCGGTCGGCCCAGGGTGAAACAGCCGCGCGGCGAGCCACGCGGCCTGGCGTTGCGCCACGACATCCGCTTCCGCCTGCCGCTTGACCTCGTCGGGAATCGGCGCCTCCAGCAGATTCCGGGCTAGCAGCAGGGCGACATTCACCATCCTCCGGCAACCCATGCGCCGCGAACCCTCGAGCGCCCGGTCCCAGTCGAAGCCCTCCGTTTGGCAGAGGCCCGCGATATCGCCCACCCATAGCAGCTGCGCCCAAAAGTCCTTGGCGCCGTGAACGGCCAGCAGCGTCAGCGTGTCTTCGGGAGAAAACGTCAGGACCTGCTGGCCGACCAGGGTGACCGGCTTCCGCGCGGCGATGAGCAGCCTCAGATCGGGCGGCGACGGAAAATGCCGGAGGGTGAGTTCGGTGTGAAGCTCGACGTGAAAATTCTCTCCCGGCGCCAGGAAGGGATATTCGCCGGGAACCGCATTGCCGGCGGCGTCCCGCGCAGGGTTCGCCGGATGATAGCCAAGCCCCTCGAGCAGATCCCGCGCGGCGCGAAGGCGGTCATGGGGAAGAATGAAATCCAGATCAACGAATTCCCGCAGCCCCAGATTCCCGTAGGCCAGTTCAGCCAGCACCGCCCCCTTGTAGGGAACCAGCGGAATCCCCGCCTGGCCGGCACACGCGACGATTTCCACCAGTTTGGCCGCCATGCGGAGATTGCGGGCCGCGGTCGCCATCGCTCCGGCGCGAAGCGCCGCAAGCACGTCAGCGGGCACGGTCGCCGGGTTCGAATCCCGAAGCGCGGAATAGCACAAAGCCACCACGCGATGCGCGCGCGCCGCCGTGAGTACAACGGGCCAATCCAGGTGGCCCCGTGTTAACTGTTCGAGCTCTTGACGATGCTCCGGCGACCAATGCGCGCCGGCGCAGGCGACGATCAAGCGGTGCTCGGGCCGCAGAGCCCCTCTTTCGATAAGCCGGACCGGACGTGCGCCGCTGGTCACACCCACATTATGTTCTGCAAAGGAGGGGCTTGGGAAAACTGCGTTTTCTCAGGTTTCCAGGTCTCCGCCGCCCGGCCGGCCCGGCCCGCTAGATCAGGCTCGCCGAGCGCACGTCGTTCAATACGAGATCGCAAAGCTGGCCCAGTTTCCCCGGGTCGCTCGATGGCACCAGACGCTGCACGGGAACGCTTCGGCTGATGGCGCCCTGGATATCGAATTCGCGCGCGCGGAGCCGTGAATCGAGCGCGCCGCTGACCAGAGCGTTCGGAAGAAGCTGCACCAGCCGTTCGGCCGTTCCGACCGGCTCGATCCTCGGGGCGGTGGGCCCGTCGCTTCTCGGGGCGAGCAGATATACGGCGCCCAGCGGCAACGGTCCTTCTGGAAACTTCTCCGGCCGGGAGTCGAACCCGACCATCCGCTTGTTCTCCTGCGCCTGAACGCGGGGAAGATTTCGCGAAACCTCCGGGCCGTACAGGAACTCGGCCGAATCGGGCCACAAGCAGACCCTCGGCAGACCCGGTGTCACCCGCAATTGTCCGTCGGCATCCATTCCGATCGGTGCGACGTCGTCGGACAGAACCGGATAGCCGCGCTTGGCCAGAGCGGCCGCCGTGCTCGATTTTCCTCTGCCCTGGATTCCGGCAAACAGCACCGCCCGGTCGTCGATGGCCACCGCGCTGGCATGCATGCACACGTAGCCGCGCAGATGCAGAAGAAATCCCAGGATTTGCCCCAACAGGAATGCGCTTGCCAGTTCGGCCGTCACCGAACCGTCCCATTGAGCCCAAACCCGGTGGCCGTCACCGTCGACGACAAAGGTCAACCCGTCGGCATACCGGAGACAGTAGTGACCGCCCGGAGAGGCACGCCATACCCGCAGGATGGGCAAGCCCTGGGAATCCCGAAGACGACTAACGAACATGGGCTGCTCCCGTTGCAAGCCGATCAGGTCGACTTCAGCGGGAAGCGCGCGCAGGTGACAGACCACGTCGGGTTCGTGGCGGGAGGGGGAAGGAGTTACCCCGCTCAACGGGACGTCCGAGGCAACCTCCAGCCCATAGATTCTGTAGTGGACCAAGGAGAAATTTTCCCGAAAAGGCCCCTCCGCGAATGTTTAGCAGACGAAACCTGTGCTGACGTGGTTCGGCGCGCTGTTGCAGTCCGGAGTGCCGTCGATTCCGCTTCCGCCCGCAGTGAGAGTCAGATCACGCAAGGTTCCATAAACACGGAGTTCCGGGTTCTGATAAGGCTGCTTAGTGGGTGTGGACACGAATTTCCTCCCTTTTCAATTTATACGCATGTTGAGATTCCCATTTCAACCAGTAATTCAGGGAAACGGGCCGAAGATGTACCATGACCTGCCACGGTGGAGGGTCCTGGGCCGCAGCCATCGCCCGCTTCACATCCACGTACCGTTCAAGCGAATCGGCTGGTTCGAACCGCTCCAGCCACGGTTTTGGGCGGTTTCGGTAGAAAGCCATCATCAGATCGGTGACGATCGGCTGCTTCTTCCGCAAGCGAACCTGGTTGGGAAGCAGTCCCCGCATCGAACGCCGCAGCAGTTCCTTGTCCGAGCACCAGGGAAGCGCGGGCAGGCTGAGCACGTAGCGCACCAGCCGCAGGTCGAAAAACGGATGCCGTACTTCGATGCACCCGCCCAAGTTGTCCGGATCGTATTCCTGGAAGAGCCCTGCCCACATGGGATGGCTCATCTGTCCATAGGCCTCGGGCCGAACCGCCCGTCCGGGAGCCCCGTTCCAGACCGGCGCCACCTCGAACTGCTCATAGCGGGCGCTCAGATTCAATCGCCGCTCGAAATCCGGATTCAGCCAATGGGGAAACGACCTCGCGGGAATTCGCCGGCCCGAAAGGTTGTACAGATGGCCGAGCAGCTGAAGCCGGCGCAGACGTCCCTCGGACAGCATGTACCCGGTCACCTCGCCCGCCAGCTGCAGCCAGCGCCCGTCCCGAATCCGGTCGCGGCAATGGCGCGCCCGCAAACTGGAAAATATCCCGTCGCTGCCCTGCCCGGTCAGAACGACACGAGCCGGCAGGGGACTTCCCAGTGTGTCGGCGAGCGTGCCGTCAAAGAGAGGGGTCAGCCAGGGCTCGGCCCGGCGGTATTCGGGCCGGTCCCAGCAGCCGAGCAACTGCCTGTTGTCGAGCGCGAACTCCTTCCACGGAATCCCGAGGCTTCGCGCCACCAGGCTGGCCAGGCGTCCCTCGTCGTAAGGGATGAGGCGGTGGTAACTCTGGGTATGCGCGGAGATCGAGCATCGCGCTCCGTTCTCGTCGGCTACCCGCTTAGCCATCGCCGCCACCGAACTCGAATCCATCCCGCCGCTCATCAGCACAGCCGCGCGGTCGGTGCGCAGGCGGTCGCGGACAGCCTGCCCAAACAGATCCAGGAAACGCTCGACGTAATCCCGCGACTGGCGGAAAACAGTCGGAGGATCGACCGGCAAAGTCCAGTAGCGCCGCGTGCGCACCTCGCCGTTCGCCACGATCAACACATGGGCCGGCGCCAGACGGCGGATGGCCTCGCGCGCGGTTCGTTCCAGGCTGAAGTTGGAGCCGATCACCAGGAAATCGGCGATGGCCGGCTCGTAGAAGTCGTCGGGAACGTCCGGGTGCAGGCGCGGCGCGTCGAAGGCGTTGCTGAAAATGAACGCGTGCTTTGTGTGCGCGTAGAAAAACGGCCGAACACCGAAATGATCGCGGGCGCAAAAGAGTTTCCGCTCGACATCGTCCCAGATGGCAAAGGCGAAATCGCCGAGCAGATGCTCGACGCAGCTCTCGCCCCAGACGGCGTAGGCATGCAAGATCAGTTCCGGGTCCGTGGAGAGGCTCGAGCAGCGGCGACCCTGGCCGCGCAATTCCGCGATCAGATCCTGGCGGCCGTCGATTCGCGCGTCGGCGGTGATCCGGAACCGGCCCTCCAGACTCATCGGCTGGCGCTCGCGCTCAGCTTCTTCGGTCGTGGCAAAAAGCGTGTGCACCAGCCCGACCGCTCCGTCAGACCACACGCCGGTCCGATCCGGGCCGCGATATTCGAGCATGGCCGCCATACCGTTCAGCAGCGCCCGGCTGACCGGGGCGCCATCGAGATTCACGATGCCCGCGATTCCGCTCATCGCCCGTTAACCCGAGCCACGGCAAAATTCCGATCGAACGCGGCGAACCGGTCGGTCATGTCCTGCCCGTCGTTGAGAATCACGCCGTCCATTTCCACCCAGGCGTGGGCTTCCAGTTTCTGATCCGCGTTGCGCACGCCGATTCGCAGTTCGGCCGGAATTCCCAGGCGATCGAGGATGTGGGCCAGGACCAGCGAGCGCGCCAGACACGTGCCGCCGGCCAAACGCGCCGCCACCGCGACCAGGCGAGCCGTGCGGCGCGCGCGCGCCATCGCCGCCCGCTCGCGATCCCCGTACGGGCGAGAGGACCGGCGTCCGGCCGCCAATGCCGCCTGCACGCGCCGCCATCCGAACATTCGCAAGCCGGCGCGAACCAAAAGCAAGAGGGCCAGCGCGCGCAGCAATACCATTCTTTCTTCGACGGGAAGTCTCCGAAACTTGCGCCAGTTATTCACCGCTTGTCTCCAACAGGCCCTTTTCAATCAGCTTTTCGATCAATGCTTCCATGTCCTGCCGCAGCCGGGTTGGATCGACCTCATACGTGGCGAGCACTTCGCGATAGGCCGCGTCGACGGTTGCCGCTTTGGTCAGTGCTTCCCACATGCGCGTGCCCACCGAATCGAGCCCAAAATACGTTTCCGTTTTCAAGTCGAGCAGAACGGACTCTTCGCCGACCTGCTGCAAGAGAACGTGCGGGGGCACCGCTACATGTGCGCTAAAAGAGATCGCCAAAAGGCACTCCGCCTGAAAGAGTGAAAATTCCCGAATCGAGCGAATTGTAACAAAGGGCTGTGAGAGAAAAACAGTAACATGTGCTTCTCCCAGCAGTACCCACGGTACCAAAACTTATAAGTAGAAGACCAATAACTTACTAGTAACTAAATTCCAATCGTGGCATTTTGCCTGGACCTGCGTGGGACAAAAGCGGAGAGATCGCCTCGCTGCGAGGAAACTTTCACCCCTCACGAAACAGGCAGGAGCGCGGATGAAGGAGAAAAGCGGGACAGGCTTTCAGGGGGCTGAACGCCTCGTCCAACCCCCTGCGGTCCAGTTGGCCCAACCCAAACGAATGAACCCTTGGCTGGGCGCTTACTGACCCGGCAAGAGAACTTCCCTGCCGCCTGAAGCGCCGGCGCGGTTTCCGGTGAGATCGGCGGCACCGCTGACGCCGCAGTGAATCAAATGGCGCCCCCGGCAAACATGGCGCGCGCCAGCTAGCGCCTCTTCTTCTTTTCCTTTTTCGGTTCCGGGGCGACGAACTTCGTGTCCACGCCCGCCCCGAGCTGTTGCAGAACATCGAGAGCCTGATGCGCCTCGGGGGCGTGGGGTCCGTTCGGAGCCAACTGGAGGTACTTTTCAAAGGACTCGACCGTGCCGGGCTGGACGACGGCCGTCAGCTTGCCGTTGACCATCTTGCTCTGCATGGTGTTCATCAGGGCGTCCCCCAGCAGATACCAGGTATCTGCATCGGAGGGATCGGCCTGGGTGGCCTTTTGCAGCGGATCGACAGCTTTCGCCATCTGGCTGGTGTTGTAGAGAACAACGCCGATATTGCGCCAGCAGGAGGCTCCGCTGGTCGGCGCAAGCACGCCCACTTTCTGGCAGTCGGCGCTGGCGTCTTGCAGTTTACCGGAATAGGCAAGATTGGTGGCCGCTCCCATCAACAGGCCGGGATCGGCGGGCTTGAGTTGGGATGCCTGCGTGAAGGCGCCGGCGGCCTCATCGTGCTTGCCGGACATCTCGTAGGCCAGGCCCAGGTTGCCCAGGATAATCGGCAGATTCGGGTCGCTCGGCGGAGCGGCCTGCTGCGCCTGTTGGAACTCGGTGACCGCGGTCTGGGTCAGCTGCGCGATCTGCTGCTGGGTCGCGGATTGCTGGGCGGCGGGTTCGGAAGCGAGTTGTTGCTGAAGGGTCTTCATCTGGGTCATCGCCTTGATTCCCGCATCGAAGTGTTTCTTGAGCTGGGCGAACTGCCGCGCCTTCTTGAGCTGGGCCGCCATCTTGGGATTGGCCGCGATCAACTTCTGAAAGTTGATGTCCTGTTTCAGCGTTGTCTTGGGCTTGATGGTGATCGAGTATCCCTGCGGCGGATATTCCTGCGTATTGAAGGTGATCGTATAGTCTCCGGCCGGGACGTTCTCGAAGGAGAACTTGCCGGTGGCGTCTGTCGTGGTGGCGAAGTGCGCGCTGGTTTGCGCGTTGTCGATCGTTACCGACACGCCCTGCCAGGGCTGGCCGCTATCGTTCTCGACCGTGCCGGTCACACTGCCAACCTTGCCACTCTTCTGCGCCAGGGCGGTGACGGCCAGAAGTCCGGCCATAACAACCGCTGCTAAAGTAGTTTTCCAGTGCCTCATCGCGAACGCCTCCTCAAAACGTTCAATCTGTAATTCAGAGCGCCACCCCGGCCCGGTAGGGAATCGGGTCCACGAGGCCGGCGCGCGCGAACGCCCGCAGGCGCAAAACGCAACTGTCGCACACGCCGCAGGCTTCGTCTTCGTATTGATAGCAAGACCAGGTTTTCGCCAGCGGCGCCCCCAGTTCCATGCCCTTGCGAACGATCTCTTCCTTGCTCATCCCGATCACCGGCGTATGAATCTCGATGCCGCTGCCCGGCCGCGTTCCCTGACGAACCACCTCGGCGAACGCCCGATAATACTCCGGACGGCAATCCGGATAACCGGAACTGTCTTCGGCGACTGCGCCAATGACAACGGCCGTGGCGCCGATCACCTCGGCCCAGCTCACCGCCACAGCCAGAAAATGCGCGTTGCGGAACGGAACGTAAGTGACCGGTATCTCGGGGCCGGGACCGGTTTCCGGCACGGGAATCGACCGGTCGAGCAGGGCCGAGCCGCCGATCTGGCGAAAATGATCCAGCCGGGTCGCCAGGCGAAGGTTCACCCCGTAAAAATCGCAAACGTCGTCGAACGCCCGGCGCTCGCGGCCCTCGGTGCGCTGGCCGTACCCGACATGGACCATCGCCAGCTGGTACCGCTCGGCGGCGATCGCCGCGGCCACACACGAATCCATGCCCCCGCTGAGCAGAACCACCGCCTTGGAACCGTTCTTTCGCATTCTCCCTGTGTATTGAGATGCCATCTAGACCCCGCGTGCCGCCGGGTCCCATATCTGTTTCTGGATCTGCAGGCCCAGGCGCACCGGCAGACGATCGTCCAAAATCCATTCCACCAGCGCGCGGGGGGTGAGGCCCTCCCAGGCGCCGGCCGGGTCGGCGGCCACCGGGGAGAAAATCAGATGCCCGGCGCGTTCGGCCAACCGATGCTCGGCGATGAACTGGCGGGCGAATTCGTAGTCGCGCCGGCTGGCAATCACGAACTTCACCTCGTCCTTTGCGTCGAGCGCTCCGAGATTGGCCATGTTGAAAGTCCCCGCCTCGCCCGAATCGGGGCATTTCACATCGACGATCTTCACCACCGCCTGGGGCAGCGAACCGACGAATCGCTCGCCACTGGTCTCGATCATCACCTGATAGCCTTCGCTCACGAGCCGCTCGGCTAGCGTCGCGGCCTCGGGTTGCAGCAGCGGTTCGCCACCGGTAATTTCGACCAGGCGAAGCGACGATCCATTGGGGCCGGAGAGCCCCCGCACTTGATCCAGCACCTCGTCGATCGTCATGCGGCGTCCGCCGAAGAAGGCGTACGCCGTGTCGCACCACCGGCAGCGCAGATTGCATCCGGTGAGGCGGACGAAAATGCACGGCTTGCCGGCATGGCTGCTTTCGCCTTGAATCGAGCGGAAAATCTCAGTGACAACCATCGGGCCTTCCGAATCAACGCCCCAACGGCGTCTGGTCCTGACCGGAAGCCAACTGACTGGCCGCCCGGCGTCGCCGGGAATCGACCTTCGCCACAACCGCCAGGAGCACGGTCAGCCCGATCGCCACGATCGTGGCGACCCAGCGCCCCCACAGAATGGCCGCATAGAACGCCGATACGCCCACCGCCGGGACGCCGATAATCGCGAATGCCCGATTCATCGCGGACCCCCATCGTTACCCTGGCGGCCGTCGGGCCAATAGGTGGCCGCGGTCGTGTCGGTTTCCCAAACGGTGACGTTCTTGATTCTGGGCCCGTCCGCCTGGGACGGAATGCGCTGAGCGGTTTGATCGTAGAAGTATTTCGCCAGGTTCTCGGCCGAGGGATTGCGCTCGTCGAACGGCGGCTGGTCGTTCAGATACTTATGATCGAGCGACGACATGACCTCGCGCATCGATTGCTTCAGCACGACGAAATCGTAAAGCAGGCCGTTCTGGTCGAGCGCCGGCCCTTCCAGCGTGAGCCGGACCTTGTAATTGTGCCCGTGGGGGTTCTCGCACTTCCCTTTGTACCCGCGCAGGGCGTGCCCCGCCGAAAAGCTCCCCTCGACGTAGATTTCAAACATCGCAGATACCGCTACGTCCGTTCACGTCGGTTCCCACCCGCTTCGACGGCCGGTCGGCCATGAATTGCTTGACGTCAGCCAGGCTCTCGCTGATTGTATAGTCAGGCAGCGACTCCAAGAAAATTCTACCATACGATTTGCGGCGAATCCGGTTGTCGAGGATCACCAGCACCCCGCGGTCCCCCCGCGAGCGCACCAGGCGCCCGAAGCCCTGTTTCAAAGCCAGCACCGCCTCGGGCACCTGATATTCCACAAAGGCGTTCCGCCCGTCCTCGGCGAGCGCCCGAACGCGGGCGGCGACGACCGGATCGCTGGGAACGGCGAACGGCAGGCGATCGACGATGACGCAGGATAGCTGTTCACCCGGCACATCGACGCCCTGCCAGAAAGTGGATGTGGCGAAGAGCACGGCGCCCGGCGTATTCCGGAAGCGATCGAGCAGCGCCGACCGCGGCGCCTTGCCCTGCAGAAGCAGCGGATAATCCAGGCGATCCGATAGGCGCTCGTAGACCTCCCGCATCTGGGCGTAGCTGGTGAACAGGCAAAAGGCCCGCCCCTGCGTGACCTCAAGCACCTGTTCGATCTCGTCGGCCGCCCGCGCGGCGAAGCAGGGGTCGCGCACGTCGGGCAGATTCGGCGGGACGTAGAGCACCGCCTGGCTCCGATAATCGAATTCGTGCGCCAGCACACTCTCCCCGGCGCCGTCGATGCCCAGCCGCTGCTTGAAGTAATCGAAATTTCCGCCCACGGCGAGCGTGGCCGAGGTCAGCACCACCGTATCGAAGGTTTCGAAAAGTTTCCCCCGCAGAATCGCGCTCACGTCGATTGGCGTCGCCGCCAGGAACATGCCCTTGCCCCGCCGCTCGTACCAATAGACAAAGCCGCGCTGATCGGTTTCCGCCAGAAAGGCCAGCTCTCCGCGCAAAGCCGCCGCGCGCCGGGCGGCGGCCAGCAGATCCTCGGGCCGCCCCTTGACGGCGGCCAGTTCCGCTTCGATGTGGCGCATCGCCCCGGCCAGGCCGTCGTAGGCTTCCCTGTTTCGCTCCAGGAATTGTTCTCGCGCCTCGGTCCCGAACGGGAATCGGCCCTCCGCATCGGGGAAACAGGCAAACCATTCCCGCGCCCTCTCGCGCACCTTCGCGACGCTGTGCAGCAGTTCCGGCGAGCCGCCCGCGCCGAGACGGACCGCCTGCTCGCAGTCGCGCGCCAGATCTTCGAAGCGGTAATTGGAAATTCGCCGGCCGAAATAGTCGCTCGCCACGTCTTCGATCTCGTGCGCTTCGTCGAAAATCACCGCCGAATATTCCGGCAAAATCGATCCGAAATCGTCCTGGCGGATCGCCAGATCGGCAAAAAAGAGATGATGGTTGACGATCACCAGATCGGCTTCCCGCGCCCGCTGGTGCATCCACGTGATGAAACAGCGGCCGAATTCCGGACATTTCTGGCCCGAACAGGTATCGCGGCGGGCGTCGAGCCGGGGCCACAGCCCGGCGTCGTCGGGCAGAAAATCCAGCTCGGCGCGGTCGCCGGTCCCGGTCCGCGACTCCCACTGGCGGATGCGTTCGAGCCAGTCGACCTCGTCCAGGTCCTTGAGCAGGGGGCGCTGGCCCAGTTGATACAGCTTTTGCCGGCAGAGAAAATTGCCGCGCCCCTTCATCACGGCGACTTTCAAATCCGGTGAAAGGCGGCTTTGGAGAAACGGGATGTCCTTCTGGAAGAGCTGCTCCTGCAACGATTTTGTCGCCGTGGAAATCACCACCGTGCGGCCGCTGCGGATGGCCGGCACCAGATAGGCGAGCGTCTTGCCGGTTCCCGTGCCCGCTTCGACGACCAGATGCCGTCGTTTTTCGAACGCCTGCTCGACCATCTGGGCCATGGCCAGCTGCGAAGGGCGGAATTCGTACCCGGGATGGCAGCGCTCGAGCAAGCCCCCGGGACCGAAAATCTCCTGGAGGGTCGGCGGGGTGGAATCGTTCTTTGAGGAGTCCGGTGAAGGCATGCGAAATCACTGCGGCAAGCGCAACTGCCGACTTCCGGCTAAAATAGCATAGAACTGGCGACCGCGCCGGTATCGCCGGCGAGCGGCCCTCGTTCCCCACCCATGCAAAAACGACTGCCATTGGTTGCCATTGTCGGCCGGCCGAACGTCGGCAAATCAACGCTATTCAACCGCCTGATCGGGCGCCGGCGGTCGATCGTCACCGACGAGCCCGGAATCACGCGGGACCGCATCTACGGCGCGGCGGATTGGGAAGGCCGCGCCTTCGAAGTGGTGGACACGGGCGGACTGGTTCCCGACGAACGCGCCGGCGTGGCCAATGAAATTTTCAAGCAGGCGCGCCTGGCCCTGGCCGAAGCCGAGGCCATCATTCTGGTCGTCGACAGCCGCGCCGGACCCACCCCGACCGATTCCGAACTCGCCCGCCGCCTCCGCGTCTTCGGCAAGCCGATTGCCGTTGCCGCCAACAAGGTGGACTCGAAAGGGCAAACGACATCGGCCTCGGCTTTCTTCGAGATGGGGGAATCCGTCTTCCCCATTTCGGCCGAGCACGGGGTCGGGGTCGACGATCTGCTCGACCACGTCACGCGGGATTTCCCGGTCGCCGAAGCGGAGCCGCCCTCCTCGGCGATCCGCATTGCCATCATCGGCCGGCCGAACGTCGGCAAGTCCACCCTTCTCAACCAGCTGACCGGCGCCCAGCGCTCGATCGTCACCGCCGAGCCGGGAACCACGCGCGACGCGGTCGATACGCTCATCGAGAGGGAAGGCCGATCGTATCTCTTCGTCGATACGGCCGGCATTCGCCGCAAGTCACTCACAAAAATGGTGGCGGAAAAACTCAGCGTCGTCATGGCGCGCCAGCATCTGGAACGCGCCGACATGGGCCTGCTGGTCGCCGACGCTTCGCTCGGCGTGACCGCGCAGGATGCCACGATCGCCGGCTATGCCGGCCAGGCCGGCCGGTCGTTGATCGTGGCCATGAACAAGTGGGATTTGGCCCTCGAGCGGGCGCGCGAGGACAAGCGGACCAGCAAGCTCCGGCCCGCCGAGCTACAGCAGGAATACGAGGAGTTGGTGCGCAAGCGTCTTGGCTTCGTGAATTACGCGCCGGTGATTTTCCTCTCGGCGCTCAGCGGGAAGGGAGTGCCGGAACTGTTTGCGCAGATCGATCAGGTGGCCGAAGCGCGCCGCCTGCGCGTGCCCACCGCGGAACTCAACCGCTGGCTGGCCGAAAGCGATCTCCATCGCTCCGGTTCGCCGGCCCGCGAGGTGCCCGAGATTCTGTATCTGACGCAGGTTTCCTCCGATCCCCCCACGTTCGTCCTTTTCACTCGAACCACGCGCCGGCTCCATTACAGTTTCGAGCGCTTCCTGCAAAACCGGCTCCGCGAGCGTTTCGGGTTTACCGGGGCGCCCATTCGCTTGATGGTCCGCGCCCGGCGCCGCCCAACCGCCCGCTCTCGCGCCAGTTGACACGGGCGACGGTCGGCATAGGATAACTATTTGACCCATGATGCAAGACCTTTTCCCCTCCACCGACCCTGATTCCCCCTCCACCGAAGCCGCCGCTCCGGCCGCCGGTCAGGAGGGGGAACTATTTCGGATCGGCGAGGTGTGCCGCCTCACCGGGACGAAAGCGTTCGTGTTGCGATATTGGGAAACCGAGTTTCCGATGCTGGCCCCGCAGAAAAGCCCCAAAGGGCATCGGCTGTACCGCCGCGAAGACGTCGATATGGTTTTCGAGATCAAGCGGCTGCTCTATGAGCAGGGGTTCACGATCGCGGGCGCGCGGCGCTGGCTCGAATCGAGCGGCCGCGAAGGGTCGGAAGGCGAACCGGCTTCGGCCCCGACCCTGCCTTCGGGCTCGACGGCGGCGCGCAAGCGGCTGGTCGATCTCGATCAGGAGCTTCGGGCCATATTGACGCTTCTGGAAAGCGAATGATACGCTTCGATGTGAGTTCAGCCAGTCGGGACGTGGCGCAGCCTGGTAGCGCGCACGCTTGGGGTGCGTGAGGTCGCTGGTTCAAATCCAGTCGTCCCGACCATCTCTTCTCTTCCACTTCCGCTTCGATCGGTCGCCGCTTGAATGACATGCCTCACATTCTACTCACGAACGACGACGGGATCGCCGCGCCGGGCCTTGCCGCGCTCGCCGATGCCCTTGCCGGTCTCGGGCCGTTCACCATCGCCGCGCCGAGCGGCGAACGCAGTGGCGCCGCCCACTCGATCAGCGTGCGGCGCGCGGTCGCCTGCGAACCGCGAGGGGAAGGCCGCTGGTCGATCGACGGCACTCCCGCCGATTCGGTGATCATCGCCCTTCACAAGCTGCTTGAGAGCAAACCCGGCTTGGTGATTTCCGGCATCAACCACGGGGCCAACATCGGTCAAAACATCCACTATTCCGGCACCGTCGGGGCCGCCATGGAAGCGACATTGCATCATATTCCCGCCCTGGCGCTCTCGGTCGCTTCCCGGAACCCGGTTTGCGATTTCGGCCCGGCCGCCTGGCTTGGACGCCAGCTGGCCCGATTGGTGCTCGAGGAACCGCTTCCCGATGGCGTGCTGCTCAACGTAAACGTGCCGGAAAAGTGGGAGGAAGCGGGGCGCGTCCGTTTCACACGGCAATCCCGGAGAATCACTCGAAATGCCCTGCGCGAGGAGCGCGGTCCGGGCGGCGCGTCGTTCTGGATCGAAGAGATTGCCGCGCGCGAATCCATCGAACCCGATAGCGACCTGGCGGCCCTGCAGGCGGGCGAGGCGACCATCACGCCGGTTTGCCTGCCGGGCACCCATGAGATTTCGCTCAATCACCTCTCCCATTTAGCCGCCCGGCTCGAATCGCTCCTTCACAACCGCTGACCGCCGGAGCTTGCGCCGTCCCGGCGCGGAGGAATCCCGTTTCATTCCCCTTTTTTGTACGGATGCGCCAAAAAACGACGCGCCAGCTGGGCCAGATCCGCGTTGCCCGCCTCACTCGTTCCGTCGATCACTTTCCGGTAGTGCTGGGCGGCGAGCGGGTGGTCGCCCAAAAGGTCGTACATCTGGCCGGCGGCCAGTTGCGCGTGCATGACCAGGTCCGGATTCGGATGAGGGAACGTTTCCACGCTGTCGTAGGCCTGGGCGGCGCCGCGCCAGTCCTGCTCCGAGCGGAGCAGGTTTCCCAAATCCATTGCCGCCAGGCCCACATCTTCGCCTGCGAATTGGCCTTGCCTGCCTTGCTCGATCAGTTGCCGATATGCCTGAATCGCCTCGGCGGGATGGCCGGCGTCCTTCAGCAAATCGGCCGCGGACAGCGCAAAGAGGAAGCTGCGGGGATAGGCGGCATGCAGCCACTCGGTCAGCGCGAGCGCCTGCTTGTAGTGATGTTCCCGGGCCAGAAACAACCCGAGCGTGGTTCGCGCATCGACGCTGGCCTCGCCGTCTCCCGCAACGGCCTGCCGGATCAGCGCCAGGCCCTTCGTCTTGCTCCCGTGAATCGTGGCCAGCAATGCCGCGATTCGGATCGGCCACGGCAGGCTGCCGACAACGTAGTTGTAAATCCCCACGACGAGATTGGCGTCGCTGTAGGCGGGGTCGAGATCAAGGATCTGCTTCGAATCGTTGTAGGCGTCCAGGCCGCTCCGCAGGGCGGTGAACCAAGCCCTGTCCATCAGGGCCTGCTTGGTCGCGCGCAACCCTTGCGTCACGCTCCGCGCGTAGAGCGCGCCGACGTCGTTGGGATTGGCCGCGAGTTGCCGGTCCTCGATCTGCAAGGCTTCCTGGATCAGATGCTGGATCTGAGCCGCCACTTCCCGGTTCGGCGCTTTATTCTGTATGTGGACGAATTCATTGCCCAGATAAAGCGCCGCGTCGAGTTTTCCTTCCCGGTGCAGCTCCTGGAAAAGAACACCCTCCAGCAGATGATTCAGCGCGTAGGGATTGCCGGGATGGTCGGAAAGGGATTTTTTGAAATCGGCGACGGCGGGCTCGTATTCCATGTTGTAAAAATGGTCAAACCCCTCTCGCGTCGCCGCGTCGTCCGGCGTCAGTTTGAGGAATGAATGCTGCGGGGTGGGACCGGACTGAGAGGCGGCCCTTGCCGACGCCGCCATCCCGAAGGCAATCGTGAGCAGCATCAACATTGGCCGCCAGTGACGGATGGCAGGGTTTTTAACGCCGGTATGCGAACCGGCCGCGCCTGCTCGAATGGCAAGGGCCATCATCTGCGCGCCTCCGACAGACTACTGTATCAGTCCGGGCAAAAACCACGAGGGGAAGGGGCGGGCGCGCGAGCCGTAGCTCTATTACTTCCTAGTAAATAGCCCACGGAAGGCACCGGGCGGCCGAATAACCTATAAGCCTCGTGTTCCTAACGACCAAGGCCGGACATTCCGGCAGGCCATTTCGGAAAAAAGACCTCCTGAAAGACCGGTACCATAGCGTAGCGTTCAAGTAAAATTTATCGCTTCCATCGGGGCCGTAGTCGGCTAAAATATCGTGAGTGACGAAGGACGGCGTGGCCCACTGTTCCTATTGCGGCGAGAACCTGCGAGAGAACGCTCTCTACTGCCCGAAGTGTCTTGTGCCGATCGCGCGGCCATCGCGCCGGAAGCGCCCGGGCACCGCTTCCCTGTTGCTCGGTGTATCGCTCGCTTTCGGCGGCCCGTGCGTCTGGGCCATCTCCCGCCAAGTCCGAAGTGAATTCTTAAAAACATCGATTTCACAATCGACCGTCCACGCCGCTTCGATGCCGGCGCCGCGCGCGGTGGATCAGGCCAAAGCGCTCATTCAAAGCTGCGGCGCTCCCGACCGCGACATGTCGACAGCCAACAACGACCCGCGCCCTCCGATTCCCTTCCGCGTGCTCTCGTATAACAGCCAGCATCTACAGTTCGCTTTCGTTCCCGGCGGCGGGGCGCAGATCGGTGACCCGCCCCCTTATCGCTGGGCGCTATCCGGGATTCTCGATTTGACCACAAATCAAAGGATCAGCCTCCAGGCGGCGACCGAACGCATGAGTTGCGCCGCCCCTCTGGTCGCCCTGGCCGGCGCGGCCAGCCATTCCGCCGCGGTCAACGAACCGGCGCCCTCTGGCGAGGCCGGCCTCACCGCTTCCTCCAACATCGATCCGCAATAAGCGCGTCCGAAAAAAAATCCCCTGCTTGTGATTGTTATTGCTGACGATTGGTCGAACGATTTTGGGGTGGGGGACGATCCGGCAGAGGCGGCGGGAAAGCAGGAATCGAAGAATCAATGCCGGGGCGCGCCAGGCAGTGCGGAGAGCCGCACCGCGCGGTTGGCCTAGCTTACCGGAAGCGTGCCTAGCAACAGACGGTGAAACGGCCACTGCCAATTCCCGTGATGCCGACCGCTAAAGCAATGACAAAACCAATCAGGGCCGCGGTCACTCGACCTTTTCGGAGAAGGTGTGGATACCGCACTCGAGCTTTTTTCCGCCCCACCGGCCCGATCTCGGATTGTTCGGGTCGTCCGGTATCGCCGTGCACGGCTCGCAGCCGATGCTCGTGAAACCCCGGTCGTATTGCGGCAAAAACGGAAGACCGTTCGCCGCCGTGTATTCCCACACCTGCCCCCAGGTCCAATCGGCTAGAGGACTGATCTTCAGCAGCGTTCGCCCGGTGGGCAGGCGATGGTGTTCGACTTTCTTCAGGTTCTTTCGCGTCGGGGACTGCTCCCGGCGCAGTCCGGTAAACCAGAGATCGAACGGCTCGAGCGACTCCATCAACGGTTCGACCTTGCGCAGGTGGCAGCAACGGGCAGGGTCTTCCCGATAGAGGATTCCCAGTTCCGACTCCTGCTGCGGGACCGTCCGGCGCGGCAAAACATTGACCAGTGTCAGGTTCCATTCCCGAACGAGTTTGTCCCGAAATTCGTAGGTCTCGGCAAAGTGATAGCCGGTGTCTAGAAACAAAACGGGAATCGCGGGCAGGCGTTTCCGCAGCAGATCGAGAACGACGATGTCCTCGGCCTGGAAGCTGCAGGTGAGGCACGTCCGGGATTCCGGCTCGCCATCGAGGAGACGGCGCACGAGCGGCTCCGCTTCGTAGTTCTCAAAATCCGGCAATGGGTCGATGGCGCTCATTCGGCCTCGCTCTTTCTTCCCGATGCGTCGCCGATTCGGAGCGTTTCCGCAAAAGCGATCGACCGATCGAGGGATTCTTCGATCCGTCCCGGTTCCCCGGGCGAAATTTCGAAAAGCGACTCTGCCGGCATGTCGTGGAGCAAACCCATTTCGCGCAGGGGATCGTCCTCGCTCCACAAAACGACCAGGATTCCGGCCGACAGCAATCGCTTGAGAAAGTGAGCCGCGGCCGGCGGAGGCAACTCCTCGCGCTTTACCAGAAGCGTTTCAAAGCCCCGCTCGAAGAGCGATCGCTCCAATAATTCCGCAAAGGCCGGATCGCCGGCCACGGAGATGACCCCGGAACGGTGTCCATGACGATGGTAGCGCTCTTCATGCGTCACCTTCCCGCTCTGCGACCGCGCCGTAGCGGAATCACTCCCGCCCGGGGCGGTTTTCTCCGGTGCCGGATTTTCCCGGGGCATGTTTTCCCGAATCATGCCGGCTCCGACCGTCGCATTCGAGAGCGGGTCGATCAGAATGAAGCTGCCCGTCGTCCGGTTGAGATCGTAAAAGTCGAAATAGAGGGGGCTGTTGGTGACTAGTTCGACGGCGGCGATGCCGTTCATCTCCAGCCGTATGGCGGGCTGGCGGGACAAGGTATTCATATCCACGGCGTAGCGAATCCGCGTCGCCTGGCCCTTGACGTGGCGTCCGGCGTGCTTGACGAGATAGGTCTGGCCCGGCACGAGCGGCTGGGGGTGCAGCCAGACGACCATGGCCGAAAAATGGCTGGAAACATGCGGCGGCGAATCCGGGGACACCAGAATGTCTCCCCGGCTCAAATCGATCTCGTCTTCGAGCGTCACGACGACCGATTGCGAGGCCGTGGCGCAATCGAGATTGCCGTCGTAGCTGACGATCGATTCCACACTCGTCCGCCTTCCCGATGGCAGCGCCATCACCCCATCGCCGGGACGAATCACGCCGCTCGCCACACGACCGGCGAAACCGCGGAAGGTGGAGTCGGGACGGATGACGAACTGAATCGGAAAGCGCAGGCCCTCCATTGGCGTGGCGCGGTGGATCTCCACGGTTTCGAGGTAGCCCAAAAGCGTCGGGCCCGAATACCAGCCCATATGCTGGCCGGCCGTGACGACGTTATCCCCTTCCAAGGCGCTGACGGGGATGCACTGGACGAATGGAATCCCCAGGCGCTCGGCCAGTTCGAGAAAGCCGGTTTCGAGCTCGCGAAAAACCTCTTCCTGGTAGCCGACCAGGTCCATCTTGTTGATCGCGGCCACGACGTTCGGAATGCCCAGCAGCGACGCGATGTACAGATGGCGGCGGGTCTGCGCCAGCAGGCCCCGGGCGGCGTCGACCAGAATCACGGCGAGGTCGGCTGTCGAAGCGCCGGTCGCCATGTTCCGCGTGTACTGCTCGTGGCCCGGCGTATCGGCGATGATGAATTTCCGGCGCGACGTGCTGAAATACCGGTAGGCGACGTCGATCGTGATGCCCTGTTCGCGCTCGGCGCGCAGCCCGTCGGTGAGCAGCGAAAAATCGATTGCTCCCCCCGACCGGTTGATCCGGCTCTTCTTCACCGAGGCGAGCTGATCCTCGTAAACCCCCTTGGAATCGTGCAGCAATCTCCCGATGAGCGTGGACTTGCCGTCGTCGACGCTTCCCGCGGTGGTGAAACGCAGGAGATCCTTGTTCAGGTCGCGATCGAGAAACGCGTCGAATCCCTCGCCGAGTTCGGTTTCCGGGCTGGAAAAGATCAAAAGTAGCCTTCCCGCTTCTTGATTTCCATCGAGCCTTCCTCGTCGTGATCGATGGTGCGGTTTTCGCGTTCGGAACGCCGGAAGGAGATCATCTCCTCGATGATCTTCGGCACCGTATCGGCCTCGGACCGGATCGCCCCGGTGCAGGGCACGCAGCCGAGCGAGCGCATCCGGCACTTCACGCGCTGCGTTTTCTCGCCCGGAAGAAGGCGATCGTTCGGATAGACCAGGAGGAGCGAGCCGTTCCGGTCGACGGCCTCGCGCTCGCGCGCGAAGTAGAGGGGCACGATGGGGATGTTTTCGATGTGGATGTACATCCAGACGTCGAGTTCGGTCCAATTGGAAAGCGGAAAAATGCGGATGCTTTCCCCCTTGTCGATGCGGGAATTCAGGATGGTCCACAGTTCCGGCCGCTGGTTCTTCGGGTCCCACTGTCCATGCGCGTCGCGGAAGGAATAGATCCGTTCCTTCGCGCGCGATTTCTCCTCGTCCCGCCGCGCCCCGCCAAAAGCGGCGTCGAAGCCGCCCTCGGCCAGGCCGTCGAGCAGCGACCTGGTTTTCAGCAGCCCGCAGCATTTCTGCGTGCCGAGCGCAAAGGGACTGGCGCCCTGCGCGAGCGCTTCGCGATTCTGGTGAACGATCAGCTCGGCGCCGATCTGCTTCGCGTACCGGTCGCGGAATTCGATCATTTCGGGGAATTTGTAGCTGGTGTCGATATGCAGGAGGGGGAACGGGATCTTGCCGGGGAAAAAGGCCTTCTGGGCCAGGCGCAGCATCACCGACGAATCCTTCCCGATCGAATACAGCATCACCGGCCGCGCGAATTCCGCCGCGGCTTCCCGCAGGATGTAGATGCTTTCCGATTCCAGGGCGCGGAGGTGGCTGATCCGCGAGCCGTCGACGGGCCGCGGGAGGGGTGGCCGTGGATTCTCCCGCCAATATTCACCAACGAGGTCGACTGTTTCGTACGCCATGGGTCCTCTCATTCCGTCCGAACAAACACCGCCAAACAAAAAACCCACCGGCCAGCTGTTCTGGCGGTGGGCTTGACTGCGGCTCGATGATTGCGGATTGCTAGGTAACGAGCCTCCCCGCGCCAGAACGGACGCACGCGCAACAGCTACAACACATATTTGCCGCACAGTTCTGGCAAATGCTCGTTTCCATGGCAACTACGATACAGGGGAAAGGAGATGAGTGCAACCGGTTTCTTGCCCCGGACTTCCTTATTGCTTTAACGGCAATACTTTGGCCGTTTACCCACCCGCCAGCCATCGCTTTTCGGAGAAATAGCCGGGCGAAGGGAACGCACCGCCCTTCGCCGCCGAGTGTGGGCGGACCACCCGAAAAAGCTTCCCGGCAGCCAAGGGCCGCCCGCCTCCCGATTTGAGGGAGGGCTGTGTACTGCCAGGGGGGAAGACGATTTCCCCGCGTGTCAGCCTTCTGTTAAATTATAGGAACGTGGCGCGATGGCGTGACTTACGCCACAGCGAGACGATTCGCGGGCATGTATAGTTGCGCGATTTTGAGCGGATGTTCTTCCGCATATCCACAGAGCGGACACAACCTCTTGCAGACAGAATCCTTCGAGCAGGCAAAAATCGGGCTCCCGATGACCAGCTACCCGACAATCATTCAGGGCGGCATGGGCGTGGGCATCTCCAACTGGCGGCTCGCTCAGGCCGTATCCCGCCTCGGTCAACTCGGGGTTGTTTCCGGAACCGCTCTGGAGACGATTTTCGCCCGGCGACTGCAGGACGGCGACCCTGGCGGCCACATGCGCCGGGGCCTCGATCATTTTCCTTTCCCCGAGATGGCCAAACGCGCCTGGCGGACCTATTACATCAGCGGCGGCAAGCCGGAGGGCTGCTCCTACAAGGCGCCGCCGATGCACGCGAAAGACGGCCCGCGGGAGCTCCAGGAGCTTTGCGTCGTTGCCAACTTTGTCGAAGTATTTCTGGCCCGTGAAGGCCATGACAATCCGGTGGGAATCAACTATCTGGAAAAAATCCAGATTCCGCATTTGCCTTCGATCTACGGCGCCATGCTGGCGGGCGTTGGTTATGTGCTGATGGGCGCCGGCGTTCCGCTCAAGATTCCCGGCGTGCTCGATCGTTTCGCCACCCACGACCCTGCGACCTATCCCCTTTCCGTGACAGGCGCGCAGGAAGCCGGGGATACGACGATGTCGTTTGTTCCCCGGGAATTTATGGAGTGCGATCTTCCGCCGCTGATCCGTCCCCAGTTTTTGGCCATCATCTCTTCGAATACCCTGGCCACAACCATGGCAAGAAGGGCCAACGGCAAGGTGGATGGATTCATCGTCGAGGGCCCAACAGCCGGGGGACACAACGCGCCGCCCAGGGGAAAGCCTCAGCTCAACCAGGCCGGGGAACCCGTCTATGGAGAACGCGACAGGGTTGACTTTGAAAAATTGCGGGAACTGGGCCTGCCCTTCTGGCTGGCGGGAGGATATGGGTCCCCCGAAAAGCTGAGGGAAGGCTTGGCGGCCGGCGCCGCGGGAATTCAGGTCGGAACCGCATTCGCCTACTGTGCCGAATCGGGATTGAGGGACGACTACAAGCAGGCGCTTTTGAAGAAGGTTGTTTCCGGCGATATTCGAGTATCCACCGATCCCGTGGCCTCTCCTACGAAGTTCCCGTTCAAGGTCGCGCATTTGGAGGGTTCGCTATCCGAGGCCGAAGTCTATTGGGCCAGGCCTCGCATCTGCGATCTCGGCTATCTGCGCGAGCCCTACTACACCGCTGCGGGCGCGATCGATTACCGCTGTCCGGCCGAGCCGGTATCGGTATACGTCGCAAAGGGCGGGAACCCGGAGAACACGGTAGGGAGAAAATGCCTGTGCAACGCGCTGATGGCAAACATTGGCCACCCGCAAGTGCGGAGCAAGAAATACGTTGAAAAAGGCCTGGTGACCTCCGGGGACGACTTGACCGGAATCGCGCGCTTTCTGCCCGCCGACGGACAGACCTATAGCGCCGCCGACGTGGTGACAAAGCTCATCAACGGCTGACCCGCGCCGGCCGAAAACACAAATCCCCCTCCGCCGCCTTGCCGAAGCCCACTAAATCTTGTGACTTCGAATTGCTTCCTACTGGATGCGTTGCGCCTTGTTTACAGGCACACCATGTGCATTGCGGCGATCGTCTCTAGAGATTCAGCATTTTTGCGATCTGTTTGTTGATAAAAAATGTCATAACCAAGCCCCGTTCGGCCCAGGGCATATTCAGTTCCTTCAACAAGTCATTCGCGCGGTCACTCAGTCTGCCCTTGATTGTTTCGCGCAATTCGCGCGGCACATCCGCGAGCGTCAGGCCGTCCAGCTTGGCGTCGATCGGGCGGACAGGCTTCGGTACGTAGTTTTGGAGGACCGGCAGGTTCCCCTCGGTGCCCAGCAAACCGCTGGAATTCTGAAGAAATTCCCGCGCCTTGGTCCGTCCGACGTCGTAATCGTGGTCTCTGTATTCCTGCGCGCAGAAACCGACGAAGGCATCGAGACCCGATCCGGCCAACTCCTCCGCCTTGGCTGTAATTCCGTAAATGACCATTTCGTCCCGCTCCCCAAGGCCTGCCGCGGTTTCCAGAACGAGTATCGAATCGATCCAGGTGTCCCCAACGTGTGGACTCGTCGCCCTCGCAAGATCGTCGAACTCCTTTTGGAATTGCCGCCTCAGGCGCTGCCGTCCCGTTTCCGCGCCGGCGGATTCCACGCCGAACAGCAACGGCAATAGAGCGTCAGCGGCGTCTTGTAAAGGAGCTGATTGAATTCGGTTACTTTCGAGCGCATCTTTAAGCTCCAGGGCGCGGCTATTGAACGTAGCGAGCAGTTCATTCACCTGCTCTGCCTGTATCCAGTCCTGGAACGCAGCCTGGCCGTAAACCGCGTTGAACAATTGGACAGCCGTCGCTCTGTAGTCCGCGTTGGCCGCGTTGAAGTCCGCATGAGCGGTCGACTTCTTGGCATGAGGAGCGATGAAAAGATAAAAGCGGGACTCCGTATCGAGGTGGTGATCGATCTCATCGACGAGGTTCTTGGCCAGACCCAGCGGCTCGTTTTGGAAGACCCCGCCATCGGTATAAGCGAACGTCTCAAAGGGCGAGGGAAAGTCGATGTCGGGCGAGTCGTACTCGCTGCGACGCCGTACCAGGTCTTTAACCCGGAACGCAAAGGGAAATGCTCCGCAGGACACCGCCGCATTCCGCAATGGCTCCCAAAATGAGAGAGCGTCCGATGTGGGATCAGCCATCGCGGATAGCTGGTCCTCGAACCGGGTGTAGGTGAACGTCTGGTTCGGCCTCATTTTGTGGCTGTAGTCGATACCGTTCAAATTCGACAACGCCAGACCCAGGCGGATCTGGTCCGCGGAGGCAGGATGTCTCACGGGAGTTGGCGGGATGTGCGTCGAGTAGCGTTGGCAAAGGTACTTTTTTGAAAGGGTTTCCACCAGGTTGGAGGAGAGGACCGAATGGGTAGGGTCTTCCCCGTGCTGAAGAGCCAACAACCCCTGAAGCTGAATGTCTCGCACCCAAGCCCGATAGAGGACGTTATTGTACGGATCGGCCAGGGAATCCGCTTCGAACAGCAGTTTCTGGGCCAGGACCGTGACGCTCATTCCACCGGCCGAGGCGCCTGTCACCACATCGACAACGATTTTATT
>DATLRW010000008.1:0-10907 GCA_035534495.1 Candidatus Dormiibacterota bacterium
AGCATGATGTGTTCGGCGCGTTCCTTGGGATCGCCGAGCATCTCGGCCGCCATGCGCTGATCCTCGGCTTCATCGCGCCCGCGCCACCGTGTTCCGGCGATCGGGCGATAGGTTGCCTCGCGCCCCTTAACCTTGACGAGCATCTCGGGCGAGCTGCCGGCGACGGATATTTCGCCAAGCTTCAGGAAAAAGAGATAAGGCGAGGGATTGGCCACGCGCAAGGCGCGATAGATGTCGAAGGGATCGGCGGCGGCGGGAGCCGAAAAGCGCTGGCTGGGCACCACCTGAAAAATGTCCCCGGCGCGGATGTAGCGTTTCGCCTTTTGCACGGCGGCCAGATAGGTTTCCTTCGGCATGTTGGAATAGACGCGCGACGGCTTGCCGTTCGCCCGGGCGGCGAGGCCGGAGGAGCGATGCAGGTTGCCGAAATCCACAGGGAAGCGGCGGTCGAGGCCGGCCGCCGAACGCGTTCGGTCGGCGCGAGCGGGCGCACGTTCGGCGCGCATCGGGGCTTCCAGCATCCGTCGCGTCTCGCGCACCTGGGAGACCGCCGCGTCGTAGAGCCGGCGCAGGGAGCCGCCGGCCTCCGTATAGACGTTGCGAACCGCCCAGATGCGGTGCTTCACATGATCGAAAACCACGAGGCCCGCATAGAACATCAGTACGGCGTCGTCGAGTTCCAGATCGTCCTTCGCCGCGAGCGGTACCTGCTCGACCAGGCGCACCATGTCATAGCCGAAGTAGCCGATGGCGCCGCCGACCAGGGGCGGCAAGGAGGGCACGCGGACCGGATGATAGCGGCGCAGCAGGCCGCGCAGCCATTCGACCGGATTCTCGTCGGCCGGGCGGGAGCGGCCGTTTTCCTCGATCGTCGCCACGCCGGCTTTGTAGCGGAATATCTTTTCGGGGTGGACGCCGAGAAATGTGTAGCGCGCGATTCTTTCCGCCCCTTCGACGCTTTCGAGCAGGCACGCGTAGCGCGCCTTCCGCGCCAGACGCAGGTAGGCGCCGACGGGCGTGAGCAGATCGGCGCGAAACACCTCGCAGACGGGAATCATGTTGCCTTCGCGGGCGAGTTGGCGAAACGTCGAATAATCGGGCAGCAGCATGGGTTAAACGCCGTCCTCGCCGCGGCCGAGGGCCGATAGCGCCGCCTGGCGCATCCGGCGGACCGGCGCGGGACGGCCCATCCACAATTTCCATTGCTCGGCGCCTTGCGCGACCAGCATCTCGATTCCGGAAATCGTTTTGCACCCCTTTCGCGCCGCCTGCCGCAGTAGCGGGGTTTCGAGCGGCCGATAGACCATGTCGAAAATCACCGGCGCATTGATCTCCCCGGCGCCGAGCGGGGACTCGTGGCCGGGGGCCATTCCGACCGGCGTTGCGTTCACGATCAGATCGAATTCCTGTCGCCGGAGTTCCGGTTTCGCCATCGCCTTCCCGCCGACGGCGCGGGCCAGCTGGCGCGCCCGGTTCGCGCGCCGCGCGTAGATCGAAACCTGCGCGCCCGAATCGGCGAGCGCAAAACCGGCCGCCCGCGCCCCGCCCCCGGCGCCGACCAGCAGCGCCCGGCATCCTTCGAGTTTGAGTTTTCCTCGCAGGGCGGCGAGCACTCCCACGTAATCCGTATTGTAGCCGTAAAGCCGGCCCCTCCGGACGACGACCGTATTCACGGCGCCCAGGCGCTTGGCCAACCGGTCGCAAGCGTGGAGACGGCCGAAGATCGTTTCCTTGTGCGGAATCGTGACGCTGAAGCCTCGAATGCCCAGCGCCCCGATGGCTTCGAGGAAATCGTCCAGATCCTCCACGGGGAAGGGCAGGTAGATGGCATTTACGCCGAGGGCCGCAAAGGCGGCGTTGTGCATCGCCGGTGAAATCGAATGGCCGACGGGATTGCCGATAATCCCGTATACGCGAGTCCGGCGATCGATTCGGTCGGCCCGGTATTCACGCCGCACCGTTTCGAGCGTCGGCTGGCCCGGCGCGGTTTGCCGATTCACGGCCGCGTAGGTGAGCAGGCTGGCATCACGCAGCGCCAGGATGCGAACCGGCTGCGCGGCGCCGCCCATGGGCACGAGGATCATCCGGTGGCCGCGGCTGGCTCGGCGGGCGGCCTGCATCAGGCGCATGGCGTCGCCAAGGTTCCGGCACTGGGCCGCGAGTTTCCAGATCGCTTCGCGGTCCGGAGGGAAACGGCGCAGGAGCCCGGCGGGGTTGGGAACCGGAGGGCCAAAACGGTGTATCGATACGATGGCGCGGCCCTGGCCCGCCGCGATGGGCAAGAACCGCCCGGCCGCTTCGATGCTTTCGATTTCCAGATCGTACCAGCGGCACCCGGCTTGGATGGCCGCTTCGAGCAGGCGGCGCTCGGCGGCCACGCTGCCCGCATACCGGCCGCCGGCCTCGCGTCTCCGGCATGTCGCGATGAGCTTCGGCGATGTTTTCTGCGACGGGAGCCAGCCTTCGAGCCAGGCGAGAAAGCGGCGCCGTTCGCTATCGCTTCTCAGCCAATCGAGCCGCAGCTCGGCCGTGCGCGTCAGGCGCAACGCTTGCCGCAGCTGCCTCGCCATATCACCCGCGGCGCTGGCGGCTGCCACGGCACAAATGCGGTCGAGTTCGATTTTGCTTCGCAGTGGCTCGGTCCGTCGGGCAATCCGAAAACTATGCTATTAACATGCGTCATAGGAAAGTGCAAAGGCAGGCGCTTCGGCCCCCGCGCCGGCGCCCCCTGCGGTATCCGCTTCCGTATCCCGTTCGGCGTTCCCTTCCGTACTATTGACCGGCTCCGATGTCGCTATTTAGCCTGCGATGCAGGCACGCCGCCGATGACCCGTATCGCCGCCATTGCTTCCTTCCTGTTCGTTTCGCTGATAGCTCTCCCGCGCTCGCCGCCACGTTGCCGCGCATGCCCACGCGAAGCGAAATCTACTGCTCGGGTACTTACTCGACCCGGACGCCCCGGTCGGCGGGCTCTGTCGTCTCGGGCGAGGACGGCATGGATAAGCTTCTGTTCTCCGAGGGCGATCTGGTCTATCTTCGCCTCGCCGCCCGCTCCGCGGTGAAGACCGGCGAACAGTTCCTCGTGGTTCGCCCCGTGGAAGATCCCACCGGGATTTCCTGGTTTGGCGGCCAGGAGAGACTCGAGAAACGCATGGGGCGTCTGTGGGAGGATATCGGGCGCGTGCGCGTAGTGCGCCTCGCCGGGAACGAGGTGAAAGCCCAGGTCGAAGGCTCCTGCGCCCCGATGGAACGCGGGGATGAGTTGCTGGCCTTCGCTCCGCGAACCATCCCGCCGCTGCCGGGCGCGCAATCGAAAGATGCCTCCACGACCCTTTCCCGCCAACCCCTTTCCAGCAGGGCGATGCGCCGCGTGGTGAGTGCGAAAGGTTTTCGGCAGGTATTGGGGGGGGCCGGCTACATCGCCTATGTGGACCTGGGCAGTCGCCAGGGAGCCAAACCAGGCGATCGCCTGCTCCTGTTCCGCCGCTTGGGGGCCGAGGGTGTGGAGATTAACCGCACCAGCGAGATGGCCACCCATATGGAGGGATTCGGCCAGTCGAGGACTCGAAACGTGTCTGGCCAATCGCCGAGGGAGGTCCTTGGCGAGGGAGTGATCTTGCGTGTATCGCCGACGGCCGCCACCGTTTTCATCATCTCGATCCGCAGGGAAATCGGCCTGGGAGATTATGCCGGGCTGGAATAATACCCATCAACTCTAACTGCGCCAGCCAGTTAACTGATCCGCGAGCCCCCGGACCAGGCCCAGGCCCCTTGCGCAGGCCAATCCATCCTGGGGCGTTCTTACTCAGCCGAATAAGTCCCAGACAGGGTTATCTGCATACAAGTAGGGGGCCGGATGGTTTTTGAAACCTTTTAGCCCTGGCAAGCACCTTAGTACTAACAGCCATTATGAGCACAACAAGAATAGTTGCCGAACTTCCCGCGAAGGAACCTGCCGGGGCGACAGTAACTTTTCCCAAATCACTGATCGATCCCTGGTACTGGTTGATGTACGGGGGGATTTTTTTCGGAATCGCCCTGCTCATTCACGCCCATTTGCATGGAGTCTTTATCGCGCCGATCACCAGGGCGGCCGAATCCCATCACTGGGCCCGGGTCCTCGTATTTCCCAGCGTCCTCTGGCTCGTGATGGGGACGTTACTGCTGATTTTCCGGACCGTCGCCTGGATGTGTTACCGCCCGTTTCCACACGTTGATCCGGAAACGGCCCCTTCGCTCACGGTAGTCATTCCTGCCTACAACGAAGGTCCGATGGTGCTCAAATCGATCGAGTCGGTGGTCCGCGCCCGCTATCCGCGGGACCGCCTGGAAGTGTATGTGGTTGATGACGGAAGCCACGACAACACCTGGGAGTACATCGAACAGGCCGCGCGGCAATGGCCCGACGTGGTCCATCCGGTCCGCTTCACGAAGAACCGCGGAAAGCGCGCCGCGCTGGCGGCCGGATTCGAAGCCGCGCGGGGCGACGTCATCGTGACGATCGATTCCGACAGCACGCTCGAGCCGGAGTCGCTGCTGGCCATTGCCGGACCGTTTCGAGATCCCAAGGTGGGCGCCGTGGCGGGAAAAGTGGCCGCTTACAACCGCAACGAGGGATTGCTGCCGCGCATGCTCCACGTCCGCTACATACTCTCCTTTGACGTGCTCCGGGCCGTGGAATCCACCTACCGCACCGTCTACTGTTGCCCCGGGGCGCTGACCGCCTATCGCGCCGCCGTTGTGCGGGCCGTGGTCGAACCGTGGAAGAAACAGAGGTTTTTGGGCGCCCAATGCACCTTCGGCGAGGACCGCGCCCTGACGAACTGGATTTTGGCGAGCGGCTATCACACGGTCTATCAAAGAGCGGCGGAAGTCAGAACCCTCGTGCCGACAACCTATAGACAGCTCTGCAAGATGTTTCTCCGCTGGGACCGCAGCTATGTTCGGGAAGAAATCCGGTTCATGAAGATCGTTTGGAAGCGGCCGCCGCTCTACGCCGCGCTGGCCCTGTGGGACAGGCTCACCTCGAACCTGCGGTTTCCCGTCAGCTATGCGAGCCTGGTGCTGCTGGCCGTGCTGACCAGGGAAGATCCGTTGATTCTCTTGCGATTCCTTCTGGCGATGGGAATTGCTTCTTTGTTTTACGCGCTCTACTACCTGCGCAGCGAGCGCTCGCCGGCTTTTCTTTACGGAGTGCTGTTCACCTATTTCGACGCGTTCCTGTTGTTTTGGATTCTTCCCTACGCGGCGATGACTGTCCGGGCGCGCTCCTGGCTGACGCGCTAAGCGCGCGCCAGGCCCTGGGGCGGCATCCGCTCGAAATCGCGCTCGCTGAAGACCTCGGCCGTAAAGGCCTCGATCCGCGTTTCCGGCTTTTTCCACGCATACGCGTCCAATCCCGCCTTCAGGCACGTTTCTTCGAGGAAGCGCTCGACGGGCCAATTTTTCTCGTCCGCCACCTGCGGTAGAAGCAGGCCGGTTTTCCCGGAACAGGTGGCGATCAACCCATGCTGCCCAACTTCGATTTCGTCGAAACGCACCACCTTCGGCCGGGACAGCAGGGAAAGCTCGATCTCGAGGTGCGGGACCTCGTCGGCGGCGACAGGGGCAAAACGCGGGTCGTCGGTCGCGGCGGCAACGGCGCACTGCACGACCACGCGCACGAGCGGGTCGACCGGCGCCACCTGGCCGATGCAGCCGCGAAGGTGGCCATGGCGCGTCAGCGTCACGAAGGCCCCTCGTGGCTCGGTGAAATCGGGGAGGGCCGGCAGGTCCTCGAGCGGGCGGGACACCACGGCCGATTCGATGGCCTGGCGGGCCAGGCGAAGCAGAACTGCGCGGGTTTCATGGGCGAGCGGCGACATCTTCGGTTTTCTTCTCCTGTTCGATAATCAAAGCGTTGCGTTGCCGCTGTTTGATCCGGACATCGATCTGGCGCCAGAAGACCGTGAAGTAGTGCACCGCGGAAATCACCGCGCTGATCACAACCAGCCACAGCAACAACGTTCCCAGCAGGCGAAAGGCGGCATGTTTCGCCGCCAGAATCAGAATGCACACTGTCGCCACTTCGAGCGCCATTTTCGTTTTTCCCAGCGCCGAGGCGGGGATCGCCAATCCTTCCGTGGCGGCGATGTTCCGGAGTCCCATCACGGTGAAGTCGCGCCCGATGATGATCACGACCATCCAGGCGGGCGCCAGTCCCATTTCCACCAGGGAAATGAAGGCCGCCGAGATCAGCAGCTTGTCGGCAATGGGGTCGAGAAGGATGCCCAGAGTGGTTATTTCGCGGCGCTTTCGCGCTAGATAACCGTCGGCTACGTCGGTGCCCGCGGCCATGAGAAGGATCAGAACGCCCCACATCTCGAAGTGGAAGGGAAGGCCGAAAACGGTGAAGTTCGGCTCTCTTGTCAGCAACACGACGACCAGCAGAGGGACAAAAAAGATCCGGAGGATCGTCAGCCCGTTCGGCAGGTTCATTTCAGCCAAGTTGCGCCTGCAGTACCCCGGAACATCAATTTGAACTCACTATAAGTCTCCCTCAGGGACCCGTCAATCATACGCGATACCGATCGCCCCATCTCGGATAAATGCCCGAAACGATAACCCGTCCGGACGCATGCGCGAACCCTCGGCGGCCAATGTGTCCGCCCGCCTCTTTCCCCACGGCACGAGTTTCCGCCACTCATGAATCGCGGCGCTGACAATTTCACTCCCGCTTTTGTCTCTGACGGGTTCTGTCTTTGCCTCTGCCTGCGCCCCCGGAGCCCGTGCTGAACAGGACTATATGGCTGCCACGAGCACCCATTTTTCGTTCATCGCCCTACCCCCTTGCGGCGAAAATGCATGTCAAATTACTACACCCGGGGTTCCGTTGGAACCCGCAACCCTGTGCAAAACTGCCAGTTACGGGAAATGGGGCGGAATTTCCAGCTAAATGGACTGCTCGTAAACCAAGGCTCTGTAAGTGCTTTAATAGCAATGCGTTGCGTCTGGTCATCCTTTGGCGGGCCGATCGGCCGGTTCGAAAAGTAACTTATTAGTCGTGCTTCGATTTTTGATTTCCACAATATTTGCACATGGCGCCCCCGGTGCGTTTCGGGCTGAAACAATACGGTTTTTCAGGACTTGGCGTTCGGCTCCGGTTCCTCTGAGCCATGGCCCTGCAACCGGCGAGCGGCCGATTCGGGCAACTCCACATCCATCCATAGCTCCGAGTCGTGGACCTGGCTTTCGAGTACGCGCCCGCTGGCGCGTATGGCGGCGACTCTTCGGCCATCACGAACCGGGACGCGGAGATGAAGTTTCACGATGGGATCGACGGGCAGAGCCCGATCGATTGCTTCGATGAGATCGCCAAGACCGGTTCCGGTCAGCGCGGAAACGGAGATGCCCCCCGCGACGGCCGCCGGTGACGGGGCTTGTGTCTGGTCCAGCCGGTCGATCTTGTTGAACACACGGAGCCGCGGGCGGGCTTCGAGGTCAAGGTCGGTGAGGACCTTATCGACCTGAACCTCCTGCTCGGCCTGCCGGGGGCTGGAAATGTCGATGACGTGCAGGATCAGCGCCGCTTGCTGAAGTTCTTCGAGCGTGGCGCGGAAGGATGTCATCAGGCCCGGCGGGAGATCGCGGATGAACCCGACCGTATCGGATACCAGCACGCGGCGCTTCGATGGCAACGTCAGGCTCCGCACGGTGGGATCGAGCGTGGCGAACATGCGCGGCGAAGCCGTGACGTTCGCGCGCGTCAGGGCGTTGAAAAGGGTCGATTTCCCGGCGTTGGTATAGCCCACCAGCGCGATTGTGGCCAGAGGCACGTCTTGCCGGGCGCGGCGGCGCAGAGCGCGCTCCCGCCGGACGGTTTCGAGCGAGCCTTCCAGGTGCGCGATTCTCCGGCGAATGCGCCGCCGGTCGGTTTCGAGTTTCTGCTCGCCGGGTCCGCGCGTTCCGATGCCGCCGCCCAGCCGTGAGAGCGAGGCGCTGCTGCCGGCAAGACGTGGCAGCATGTAGTTCAATTGCGCCAGTTCCACCTGCAGCTGGCCTTCGCGGCTGCGCGCGTGGCGGGCGAATATGTCCAGGATCAATTGGACGCGGTCGATCGTCCGCAACCCGACCGCCTTTTCGATATTCCGTTGCTGGCCCGGATTCAGACTTGCGTCGACGATCAGCAGTGTCGCGTGATGCGCTTCGGCCTCCTGCTTGATCTCCTCCAGCTTTCCCTTTCCGAACAGGGTCGCGGGATCGGGGGCGTCGCGGATCTGGATCATGCGGCCGACCTGCTCGGCGCCGGCGCTTCGCGCCAGTTCGGTCAATTCCTCCATCGACTCGCGCGCCTCCGTCTCGGCTTCGATGCCGGGCACGTGGACATGGCGCCGCAGGCCAAAGCCAGCCAGGAATACCGTTTCACGGATGTGCGTGGATTGTGTGGTTTTCATGCGGTTGGACGGGGGATCGCCGGAACCCTCGTCTCTTGCCTTCGCTTTGGAGAAGCCGGACCCTGGCGCTGAAACCGAACGAGTGAAGAGTTCATCTGTTCACGATTATAAGCTGTTGCCGCGGCATGGGCACGCGCTACCTGTGCGGACTCACCCGGCCGGGACGGTTTCCCGCATCGCGGCCGTCACGATGGCCAGGGCGGATTGGGCAATTGCCGCATCATCCCCGAATCCTTCGAGCCAGTGCACGCCGGGTTCGCGCCGGAACCAGGTGATTTGCCGCTTTGCGTACCGCCGCGTTTCGCGCCGGATGCGCAAAACGGCCTCGTCGAGCGCCACCGAACCCCTCAGATGGTTCCGCAACTCCGCGTATCCGATGAACCCGAAGGGCTTGGCGTCCTCGGCAACGCCGGTAGCCACGAGGCCGCGCACCTCCTCGACCCAGCCGGCATCGAGCATCTCCTGGGCGCGGCGGTCGATGCGCGCGTAGAGCCCCGGCCGGGGCGGCATCAATCCGATCTTGATGGGCCGGTAGCCCTGAAGCCCTTGCTGTCCGGCCCGTTGCAGGGCGGAGAGCGGTTTGCCGGAGAGCAGGCGAACTTCGATCGCGCGAATCAGTTTCGGCGTGTCGCGCGGCGCGATTCGCCCGGCGGAAACCGGATCGAGCCTGGCCAGCAGGCGATGCAGCTGTCCGGGACCGGAAAGCTCCGCGCGGCGCCGCAAGCGCTTACGCAAATCCTCCGAGCGAGCGGGGGCGTCGCACAAGCCTTCGAGCAGGGCGCGCAGATATAGCCCCGTGCCCACGGTCAGAATCGGCAGTTTTTTCCGGCCGGCCAATTCGTCGAGAACGATGGTGGCGCGCTGGCGGAATTCACCCGCGTGGAAGGTCTGGTCCGGGGCCGCGATATCGATCATGTGATGGGGGATGCCGCCCCGCTCGCCGGGCGGCAATTTGGCCGTTCCGATGTCAAAGCCGCGATAGACCTGCGTGGAATCGCAAGCCAGAATCTCGGCCCCCAGTTCCTCCGCCAGCCGCAGAGCCAGGGCCGATTTGCCCGAAGCCGTGGGGCCTACGATGGCCACGAGAAAAAGGGGACGGCTCATCGCAGCACCGCCCAGTAGCGGATAGCCAGGTAGATGATCGCGGCGAGCGCCAGGAGCAGCGCCCCGGCGACCTGTGCGCGAATCGGTTTCACCGGGTGTTTATGGGCAAATTATACAAGAACATGAATCGCAGCTCGATATAGGGTCCGGTAAAGGCTCGCGGTAGGGGATCGAACGGATTCGAGGCCGTGATCGCTGCTTCGGCCGCGCGGTCGAGCGGCTGTTTGCCCGAAGTGATCTCGAGGATCGGTTCGCCCGACGGCAAACCGCCGTTGCGCATGATCTTGAAGCGGAGCATGACCCGTCCCTTGTCGCCGAGCATGGCCGATTCCGGCATTACGGCGTACCAGTTGCGCCGAACCATCGCCAGCAGCCGTTGAATGTAATTTGTGAAGTCGACCCCTTGCGTCGGGGTAAGGAGCTGGACGCTGCCGGCCAGATCGCCCGGTCCAGGTCCGCCCTGCTGTCCCGGCCCTCCCGGCAGGGAGGGGGGAGGAATTTGATCCTGGAATCCGATGCTGCCCGGCGACCGGTTTTGCGCGGCAGCCCGCAGCGATTGCTCAATCGCGCTGCCGGGAGCCATGTTGAGCGGAGCGATGAGCGGGTGCGTCGTGGTGGGATTGATGGGCTCGATCCGCGGCTTTGGCTGGGGCTGGGGCTGTGGCTGCGGCCGAGGGGGCTCGGGGCGCGGCTGCGGCCTGGCTTCGGCCGACTGCACCGGTGGCGCAGGCCGTGGCAGAACGACCCGCGGGGTGGGACGCAGCGCCGGGCCTTGCTGCGGAGAAACCGTCGGCTTGGGGGGAGCGAGCCGGTTCAAAGCGCCGATGTCGATGCGCATTTTGTCGTTGGGTTTTTCCGGTTTCGGCTTGGTCCTGGGAAGCTCCTTCAAGTTCTTGGGAAGGTAGATGTAGCCGAGGTTCTGCTGGTTGAGCGCTTCCACCGCCGGATTCCGCTTGTAGCGGGATAGCACCCCGGGGATCGCCAGAAGAAGAATAATCAATCCAACGTGGAAGGCCACCGAAAATACCGCCGCCAGCATGTCCCAATCGATGCGGCCATGGCGTTCGGGCAACAGGCGCGGCTCGCCGGTCACGAGCAGATCGTTATCGACCAGATCCTTCAACGCCGCCGCGGAGAACGGTTCGGTTTCGATGACCGGGTCCAGACGCGCCGTTTGCGGCACGACCACGCGCTCATCGAGCGGGGTGACGGGCGGCTCGACGTCATCGGCCAGCGCGCTGGGGAAGGGAATCACCGGAAAATCCCGTCCGATCAGGACGCGGTTGTTCAGCACATCGAGCGGAACGTGAGTGGGAATATTCGAAATGCCGGAGAAAGGAAGGACTGGCATTTCCGGCGGGATCAGGGTGC
>DATLRW010000009.1:0-24644 GCA_035534495.1 Candidatus Dormiibacterota bacterium
ATCGGCCGGTGGGGCTTCATTCTCCGATTGGCCCTTGTCCTTGTCCTTGATGCGAACACCGGCCACGCGCCAGAAGTTGTAGTCGGGATACTTGCCGGTGCCGTTGATCAACAGGTTCTCTTTCTCGTAGACCAGATTCTGGCGGTTGTACTCGCCCATTTCGATATCCGGGGTGAGCTGAATGGCGTAAGTGGGGCAGGCCTCTTCGCATAGCCCGCAGAAGATGCAGCGCGAAAAATTGATCCGGAACCATTCCGGGTAGCGGCGACCGTGGGCATCCTCGGTGGCTTGCAGGGCGATGCAATCGACCGGGCAGGCGACGGCGCACAGGTGGCAGGCGACGCAGCGCTCCTCGCCGTCGGGATCGCGGGAGAGGATGATCCGGCCGCGATAGCGCGGGGCGAGGTACGGCTTCTTGTCCGGATATTGAACGGTGACGCGCGGCTGGAACGTATGCAAAAACACCAGCCACAGAGATCGTAAAATGCTCCACATCGCGATTACCCTCTTACTTCCGCATCGCCAGAACCACCGCGCCGGTCACGGCCAGGTTCGCCAGGCTGAGCGGCAACATCCACTTCCAGCCCCAGTTCATCAGTTGATCGAAGCGCGGCCGCGGAAGTCCCGCCCGCAGCAGGATGAAGAAGCAGATAAAGAACAACGTCTTCAAAGCGATCCAGACGATCGGCGGCAATACCGGTCCGAGCCATCCGCCAAAAAACAGCACCGAGATCAGCACGGAAATCAGGATGACTCCCATGTATTCGCCAACGAAAAACATGCCGAACTTCATGCCGGAATATTCCGAATGGAAACCGGCGACCAGCTCGCTTTCCGCTTCGGGAAGATCGAAGGGAAGCCGGCGCGTTTCGGCGATGCCGGCGATGAAGAAAAGGACGAAGCCGAGGAACTGGGGCACGACGAACCAGACGTGCCGCTGGGCGAGGACGATGTCCCGCATGCTGAACGAGCCGGCCAGCATGACGGTGCCCATCATCGAAAGGCCCATAAAGACTTCATAGCTGAGCATCTGGGCCGTGGCGCGCATCGCGCCGAGCAGCGCGTACTTGTTGTTCGAGGCCCATCCGGCCAGAACCACGCTGTAGACGCCGAGCGAACTCATCCCCAGGAAGAACAGAAGGCCGATATTCGTATCGGTAATCTGGATGAGCGGCGTGAACGGAATGACGGCGAAGGTCAACAGCACGGTCACGACGATGATGGCCGGCGCAATAATGAAAATCCATTTGTCGGCAAACGGCGGAATCCAGTCTTCCTTGAAGAAGATCTTGATCATATCGGCCACGACTTGCAGCAGGCCGAAGGGACCGACGCGGTTCGGGCCGTAACGATCCTGCCACAGCGCCAGCAACCGGCGCTCCAGCCAGATCAGCCCCGAAGAGAGCGTGAGGATCACAATCAACACGCCAAGAAGGACGACGAGTTTCAGCAGGATCGGGTTCTGCAGGATCAGGTTCATTTCGCGATCTCGATGCCTCCCCAGACGGGAAGTGCGATTCCATCGAGCGGCCCCATGCCGGCCGGGAGGGCGGCAACGCCACGCGGCAGGCCGGGTTCGATACGAAGCGGCAGCCGGGCACCCGCACCCTCGATCGTCACTTCCAGCGGAGCGCCTTCGGTGACGCCCAGGGAAGCGGCGTCTTCAGCTCCCAGAGCGATGTACGGGCCGGGCGAAAGCTCAGCAATGGCCGGCGCGCGGGAGCTCAACGCTTCCGAGCCGAATATGTGGTAACGCGCGACGACGAGCCACTGGCCCTGGCGCGGCGCGAAAGCCGCCGGAATCGTATTCAGATAACCGGAGGCCGAACCAGCCTCGGGCGAGATGAGGCGAACACCGGCGTCGCCGCCGCGCAGCGGGCCGCCAATCTCTTCCTGAAATTTATTGACCGCCTGGATCGAATTCCAGCCGCCGGTCCAGAAAAAGGGCAGCAGCGCGGCCGGAGGTTCGGCCGGGGTGCCTTCCATCGTGAAAGAAAGCGCCGAATCGGGATCTTCGGGCGGCTTGGGCTCGCTGACGTTGATATTGGCGAGCATCGAGGTGCGACCGCTGTAGCGGTGGGGTTCGCGGGGAATCTTCTCGCCGGCGATGCGGAAACCCGCCCCCGGCGCGGCGTCGCGAATGCGTTCGAGCGCGGGCACGGCGCGGGCGACGGCTTCGACGACGTCGTCCAGACTCTTCCAGCTCAGGCCCTCGGGCCGGGTGAGCAGGCCCATCGCGTCGCGCAGCCAGCGCCAGCTATCCTGCACGCCTTCCTGCGGGGGATAGACGCGGAAGAAGCGCTGGGCGCGGCCTTCGCTCGACACCCGCGTGCCGTCGGCTTCGGCGAAAGGCGCCGCCGCAAGGACCAGATCGGCCTTTTCGGTTGTGCGCGTATCGAGCGCGTCGAGCGCGACGACGTGCGCGGCGCTGCCCAGCAAGGCATCGACCGTAGCCGCCGGGGCACGCCGATAGAGATCGTTTTCAAGGATGACGACGGTTTGCGCTTCACCGCGCCGGGCGGCGTCGAGCGCTTCGTCGAGAGGCTTCGGTTCCATCAAAGCCAAACCGAGGCTATTCGATTCTTCCATGGCATAGGCCAGGGCGACGGGCTTGCCCGCCTTGGCGAGCGCGCGAGCGATGTCGGCCGCGGCGCGCACCACAGCAACGCTTCCCGAGCCCACGCCGCTGATGACCGCCGGGCGCTCAGCCGACGAGAGAGTGGCGGCGATGCGTTGGGCCTGCGCGCGAACCGCTTCGGAGAGACCAGCGGGATCGGGCGAAGAGGCGTCCAGGATGTGCGCGACGGCAAATCCGAGCCGGGCGATGTCGTCCGGGGCGGCATGGTAGGTTTCGGTGGCGACGTCGTCGAGCCGCGTGACGTACGGGCTGGCGATGAAGAGCGGGCCGTGTTCCTTCTGCGCGAGCTCGCGGATGGCGTGATCCTGCCAGCCCGGGATGCCGAGCTTGGCCGCCTTCTCGATCCAGACCTGGCGAACCGTCTGCCGCAACGTCAGAGCCATGCGCGGAGCGACGTTCGTGATGTCTTCGCCGAGAACCAGGGCGGCGTCGGAATGCTCGATCTGGCGCAGCGTCGCCGGGGCGGGACCCTGGCGCAGCACGGCCAGCATTTCCCCGAGCAGGCGGTGCGTGGAACCCGAAACGCCGGCATAAAAGTTTTCCGGGCCGACCAGCGAGCGCAGCGCGAAATTGGCTTCCAGGGAGGCGCGGGGCGAGCCGATGCCGATCGCCTTGCCCGCGGAGACGTAAGTGGACAGCCGGTCGATCGCTTCGGCCACCGGAAGCTCCGTCGTCTGCCCATCCTGCCGGGCACGCGAGGAGCGGATGCGGGAATCGCTATTGACGTGTTCGTAGCCGAAGCGGCCGCGATCGCAGATGAAGTAGCCGTTAACCTCGCCGTTGTAACGATTGAGGATGCGGCGCAGGCTGCCGTAACGCTCGCCGGCCGACACGTTGCAGCCGAGCGCGCAATGCGCGCACACGGTCGGCGCCATCTGCAGGTCCCATTTGCGCGCGTAGTGGTGTTTCAAGGTCTTGTCGGTGAAAACGCCGGTCGGGCAAACCTCGACCAGATTCCCGGAGAATTCGCTCTCCAGAACGCCTTCCTCGCGCCGGCCGAAATAAACCAGGTTCCGCAGCTTGAGCACGGAGAAATCCTGCCCGCCCGCGTATTCCGAGTAGTACCGCGTGCAGCGATAGCACTGAATGCAGCGGTTCATTTCGTGATTGATCAGAGGACCCAGGTATTGATTCTGGAAAGTCCGCTTCGGGAACGAGTAGCGGCGGTAATTGTGGCCGCTCATCACGGTCATGTCCTGCAGGTGGCATTCGCCGCCTTCGTCGCAGACCGGACAATCGTGCGGATGGCTCATCATCAGCCCCTCGATGACGCCGGCGCGGAACTGGCGAACCTCGGGATCGTTGATCGAGACGATCATATGGGGAGCGATGGGGGTCATGCAGGCCATCTGGATGCGGCCCTGCGTGTCCTTTTCATCGCGGTACACCTTGACCGCGCACTGACGGCACGCGCCGACCGAACCGAGCGCCGGATGCCAGCAGAAATAGGGCAGGTCGAGCCCGTGGCCCAGGCAGGCCTCGAGAAGGTTCTGTTTGGGATCGACCTCGTAAGTCTTTTTATCAACCTGTATCTGGCTCATCGTCCGTCTCTCCACGGACAGCGCTTTTCCCGGATGTGGCGCTCGAAATCCTCGCTGAAATATTTCATGGCACTTTGCAGGGGCTCGGCCGCGCCCGGGGCCAACGCGCAAAAGGTGTTGCCCGGCCCGGTCATGCGGCAAATGTCGGACAGGTAGCCGAGATGCTCCGGCAGGCCCTTGCCTTCCTCCATGGCATGGAGGATCTCCTCGGCCCAGTGCAAACCGCTCCAGCAGGGCGTGCACCAACCGCAGGATTCCTGCGCGAAGAAGTGCTCGAGGTTATGCACCATGCCGACCGGGCAGGATTTGTCGTCCAAAACGATCATCGTGCCGGTGCCAAGGCGGCTGCCGACCTTGGCCACTTCGGTGTAATCCATCGGGACGTCCAGGTGCTCGGCCGTCAAAAAATCGGTTGAGGCGCCGCCCGGCAACAGGCCGCGGAACTGAAGCCCGTCCTGCATGCCGCCGGCGTGTTTTTCCAGAAGCTCCCGCATCGGCGTGCCCATCGGCAACTCCCAACAGCCCGGCTTCTTCACCCGGCCGCTGGCACCGTAGAGCTTCGTGCCGGCGTCGCCCGTCAGGCTCAAGGACTTGAACCAATCCGGGCCCTTCTGGACGATGTGCGGAAGGTTGCACAGCGTCTCGATGTTCTGCACGATCGTGGGCTTGCCAAAGAGCCCGGAAACCTGCGGAAAGGGTGGCTTGGCGCGGGGATTGGCGCGCTTACCTTCGAGCGCGTTGAGCAGGCCGGTTTCCTCGCCGCACATATAGCGGCCGCCGCTCATGTGCAGCCGAAGATTGAAATCGGTGCCCGAGCCGAAGATGTTCTTGCCCAGGTAGCCCTTCTCATTGGCTTCGTGCAGGGCGCGTTCGATGCGGAGGGCGGCCTCGGTATATTCGCCGCGGAGGAAAATATAGCCGCGCTCGGCTTCGATGGCGTGGGCGGCGATGATCATTCCCTCGATCAGCTCGTGCGGATCGCCTTCGAGCAGAACCCGGTCCTTGAACGTGCCCGGCTCCATCTCGTCGCCGTTGGCCACCAGATACTTCGGGCGAGCGGCGCCGGGGCCGAGGGGAACGAAACTCCACTTCTGTCCGGTGGGGAATCCGGCGCCGCCGCGTCCACGCAGGTTCGACTTCTTCACGACGTCGGTGATTTCCGCTGGGGCCATCTTCATGGCCTGGCGCGCGGTCTGGTAACCCCCGGCGCGCTCGTAGGCGGCCAGATCGACCATTTCCCCGTCGGGGCGAATTTTGGCGGTGAGCGGCGTTTCCATGGGCGGACTACTTGTACCCTTCCAGAATTTCGTCGATTTTCTGCGAATTCAGATCCTTGTGGAGCTGGCCGTCGATGATCATCACCGGGGCTCGATCGCAAGCCCCCAGACAGACGACCGGCAGCAGAGTGAAACGGCTGTCGGGGGTCGTCTGGCCCATTTCGATCCCCAGGCGGGATTTCAGATGGTCGCGCATCTGGTCGTAACCGGTCAGCCAGCAGCTGACGCTGTCGCAGATCATGATGACGTGACGGCCGACGGGCTGGCGGAAGATCAGGTTGTAAAAAGTGGCGACGGTGTCGACGTCATCGGCCGACGTATGCAAAAACTCGGCGATGTCGCGCACGGCCTCGTCCGACACCCAGCCGCGGTGTTTCTGCACCACGCGCAGGGCGTCGATACAGGCGGCACGGCGGACGGGGAAGTGTACCGCCTCGGCTTCGATCTCTTGTTGTTCTTCCGGTGTCAGCATGCTCTCCACACTCAACGGTCGATATCGGCCAGCACGAAATCGATGCTTCCCAGAATCGCCAACAGATCGGGAATCATCAGATCCCGGGTCATCATCGGCAGCATCTGCATGTGCGCGAACGAAGGGGCGCGGATGCGCGTGCGGTAGCTCATCGTGCTGCCGTCGGAAACCAGGTAATAGCCGTTGTTTCCCTTGGGCGCCTCGATCGCGCCCAGCGCCTCTCCCGGCGGGATCACCGGACCCCACGACACACCCAGGAAATGATTGATGAGCGTTTCGATGTCGTGCATCGTGTAGGGATCCTTGATCGGCGGTTGCGCCAGCGGATGATCGCTCTTGTAGGGGCCTTCGGGCATATTCTTGAGGCACTGCTCGATGATGCGCAGGCTCTGCCAGATCTCCTCGACGTGAATCAGGCAGCGGTCGTAGCAATCGCCGTGCGTCGCCGTGGGGACATCGAATTCGAAATTCTCGTAGCCGCTGTACGGCTGCTTCTTGCGGAAATCCCATTCAAAACCGGTCGAGCGGAGCATCGGGCCGGTGGCGCCCCAATCGATCGCCTGCTGGGTGTCGATGACGCCCACGCCCTGCGTTCTGGCCTTGAAGATGCTGTTGCGCATCACGATTTTGTCGTACTCGCGCATGCGCTTGGGCATCCAGTCCAGAAACTCGCGGAACATCTTGTCCCAGCCCTGGGGCAGGTCGTGCGCCGTTCCGCCGATCCGCAGCCAGCTCGGGTGCATGCGCGCGCCCGTGATGGCCTCAACCATGCCGAAGGCGCGCTCCCGGTCGTTGAACGTGTAGAAAACGGGCGACATCTGGCCGATATCCTGGGCGAAGGTTCCGTAGAAGACCAGGTGGCTGATGATGCGGAACAGCTCGCACATCATCACGCGAATCACCTGGGCGCGCGGCGGCACCGTGATGCCGGCCAGCTTTTCCACTCCGGTCAGATAGGCCAGGTTGTTCTGCACGCCGGCGAGATAATCGATCCGGTCCGTGTAGGGGATGAACGTGTGCCAGCTCTGGCGTTCGCCCATCTTTTCGGCGCCCCGGTGGTGATAGCCGATCTCCGGAACCGCGTCGAGAATAACCTCGCCGTCGAGCTGGAGCACGATGCGGAGGACGCCGTGCGTCCCCGGGTGCTGCGGGCCGATATTCAGGAAAATGAAATCCGTGTCGTCGCCCGAGCGGCTCAGGCCCCATTCCTCGGGGTGGAAACGCAGCCGCGCTTCCTCTTCCCCAGTTTTCTCTTCGGGAAGCTGGAACGGACCCATTTCCGTGGCGCGTGCGGGGTGGTCCTTGCGGAGCGGATGTCCCTGCCAACTGCGCGGCATGATGATCCGCTCGAGGAACGGATGATTTTCAAAACGGATACCGAGAAGATCCCAGGCCTCGCGCTCGTACCAGTTGGCGCTGGGCCAGATATCGGAGATGGAATCGACCGAGGCCCTGTCCTCGGTCAGCGGCACTTTGATGCGCAGATACTCGTTGCGATCGAAAGAAAACAGATGATAGACGACCGTGAAATCCGCCGGCGGCTGGCCCTCGCGATGCTTGCGGACGCGTTCGTCGATGGCGGTGAGATCGTAGAGCATCCGATAAGGCCGATCCACCTCTCCCTTCAGGTAGCGCATGGCCGCATGCAGGCGGTCGCGGCCCACCCAGGCGGTCGGGATGCCGTCGGCCGACGGTTGCAAGACAAACCCGTCGCCGCCGATTTTCTGTCTAAGGTCGTCGAGGATTGAGCCGGTGGTCGTCGAGGACGAAGCCATTCTCAGACCTCGTCCATGGGCCGCAAAGTGGTCGCTTTCACACGGTCTTCCTGTTTAAGATCCCGCATCGATGGCCGGTACCCACGGTCGACCCCTTCCGGGCCAACCACCCAGCTCAGCGGGCGATTTTCGTTGCCCACCGCCTCGCGCAGCAGCATGAGGCCTTCCATAAAGGCGACAGGGCTGGGCGGGCAGCCGGGCACGTAAACGTCGACGGGCAGGATCTTATCGACGCCCTGAACGACGCTGTAGATGTCGTACATGCCGCCGGAATTCGCGCACGAACCCATCGAAATAACCCAGCGCGGGGCCATCATCTGCTCGTACAGCCAGCGGATAATGGGCGCCATCTTCAAAAAGGGCGTGCCGGCGATGACCATCAGATCGGCCTCGCGGGGAGTGCCGCGCAGCACTTCGGCGCCGAAGCGGGAAATGTCGTATTTGCTGGTAATGCTGGTGGCCATCTCGACGAAACAGCAGGACAGACCGAACATAAACGGCCACATCGAGTTTTTTCGGCCCCAGGAGATCAGATCTTCCAGCCGGGCGAAGAGAATCTGACGACGCAACTCGTCGTATTCGCTCGGGGCCTTTTGGACCACCGGCAGTTCTTTGGTTCCCTGGCTTGTCCACCACCGCATCGCAGACCCCGCCTTTTTTGCTTACCGCGTTTTGCGCCGTGTGTCCGGGCCCCAATCGAGCGCGCCCAGACGCCACAGATAAACCAGCGTGGCCATCAGGACGCCCATAAAGATCAGCGCTTCCCAGTAGCCGAGCCAACCGAGACCGCGGGCGCTCACCGCCCACGTGTAGAGAAAAACCGATTCCAGGTCGAACACGACAAAAAACATCGCCATCATATAAAACTTGATGGAGAAACGGACGCGCGCCGTTCCTTCCGACTGGATGCCGCCTTCGTAAGGTTGATTGGTAAAGCGCTCGCTATGGCGTTCGCCGAGAATAGCCGAGAGGCCGATCATCGACCCTGCGATGATCAGCACCAGAACCCCGTAAAGGGCAAAAGCCCACAGAACCATGGCTGTTTCCGTTACCCCTGCCGGAACCTACTGCCCGCGTCAGGCGAATGACCTGCCATCGCCATCACCGGTCCCGCCACACCCGCGCAAGCCGTTTGAACTATGGAGAAATTTCTGCTGGCTTGCTCACTCCCTCTCGCAAGGAAGGCTGCTCTTGCTGCAGCCCGACATTATACATCGAATCGGTTTACCGTAAATTCCCCCGTGAGAATTTTGCAGCCGCCTTCCCGGAGCACGTTCCATTGCGCCGGCGCGGCCGACATTCATCACCGTCACCTTCTCGTCGGCTTCCGGCCGCCCGTCGCCGGAGCGCGGACCTTTTTTGTCGCATGCTCCTCGAGGTACGACTTCAAGACGACGGCGCTATTGTGTTCCTTGTCGCGGGCGCTGTAGAGAAGGGTCAGAGGACCTCGACGGGCCGCCTCCAGCAAAGGATTGCAGTCCTCGCGGCGAGCGGAAAGTTCCAGCCGGTATCGCCGCTGAAACTCCTCCCATTTCGCCGGATCGTGCGCAAACCATTGGCGCAGGGCCGTGCTGGGCGCGACCTCGCGCAGCCATCCCTCCATCGACAAGGCCTCTTTCCTGATCCCGCGCGTCCACAGCCGCTCAACGACGAAGCGCGCGCCGTCGCCCGGCGCCGCAGGCTCGTATACGCGTTTGACCTGAATCATGGCGCTTCCCTTCCCTCATTCGGCCTCGCCCCGAACCCTTCGATACCCCTCGGGCACGGTGCGAAACGGCACGGCGAGGCGGTTCCAGACGTTGATGGTGGCAATGACCATCGTCAAATGGACCAGTTCGGCCTCGCCAAACCGGCCGCGGACCCGTTCGAACACGGGGTCGGGAACGTGGTCCCGGCTCAGCAGCGTAACCGACTCGGTCCATTCCAGGGCGGCGCGCTCACGCTCGTCGAAAAACGGCCCTTCGCTCCATGCGGCCACCGCGTCGATTCGCTCGTTGGGCTCGCCGAGTTCGCGCAAGCGCCGGGCGTGCATGTCGACGCAGAACGCGCAGCCGTTCAGCTGGGACGCGCGCAGCTTGACCAGCTCGACGAGCCTTTCTTCAAGGCCAGCCGAATGAATGTATTTTTCCAGGCCGCGAACAGCTTCGAAAGCCTGCGGAGCTACTTTCCGAAACTCGATCCGTGGTGAAGCATCTGGTCGCATGAGTCTATTGTCCTCCTCCGGGAAACGGCCGGCAGCCCGCCATCCCCCGTTCAGATGCCACACGCCGCCGGGAGGACGCAAATTGCGGGATACAGCATCGGGCGCCTGGGAGCCCGCGCAGATCGTGCCGGTGCGCCCGCGATCGAAGGCATTGTTCCGGGCACAGAGAAGGCTTTCCGCATGGCCCTTTCTGATGCATGCTACCGATATACTTCGGCCTTCTTACAGGCGTCATGGCGGCGAGCCGATTGGCTCGGCCCGGCCTTTTCCGGGAGGGGAATCGCGATGGAAACATTTCGTACGAAGCTCCTGCAAAAGCAGGAGGTCGCCGAAGGGACGCAAGCCTTTCGATTCGAAAAGCCGCAAAATTTCCACTTTCGAGCCGGACAGTTCATCGATCTTACGCTCATCGATCCGCCGGAGACGGACCCCAGCGGCTCGACGCGCACGTTTACCCTGGCCAGCGCGTCCTACGAAAATGAGCTGATGGTCGCCACGCGCATGCGCCGCCAAAGCGTCTTCAAGCGCACGCTCGCCGCTCTCCCGCTCGGGGCCGAGGCGTTGATTGAGGGACCGATGGGCTCGTTCACCCTCCATTCCAACGCTTCCAAGGCGGCCGTGCCTCTGGCCGGAGGGATCGGCATCACGCCCTTCCTGAGCATCGCCAAACAAGCCGCGCATGAGCGCCTGCCCCACCGGGTCCACCTGTTTTATTCGAACCGCAGGCCCGAGGATGCCTCCTTCCTGGAAACCCTGGCGGAGATGGAAAAGGCCAAGCCGCGTTTTCGTCTGATTGCGACGATGACCGACATGGGCCAATCGAAGCGGACCTGGAGCGGCGAAACCGGGTTCATCGGCGCCTCGATGATGCGCCGGCACGTCGAAATCCCCCAGGGAGCGATCTATTCCATCGCCGGACCGCCGGGAATGGTGGAGGCCATGCGGCAGATGCTGATCGACGCCGGGGTGGACCCGGACGATTTGCGAACGGAAGAATTCGCCGGCTATTGACCCCCTTCAGCACTACAGCGGTGGCGTTACCCATCACGCCACCGCGCCCATTGTCGCCCTTGTTACGATCTCCGCTCCGGCGTATTTGCCGGCAAGGGGTTCGGGACCAAGCGACAACACGAATGCGGGCGGCTTGAACAGATCATCCGCAGAGCGAACTGGATTTGCCTGGTTGAAGGAATCGGAAATCCTCTTCATGTAATTGTTGAGAAGACAGAAAAATCCAGCTTCACCACTCCCGCCCCAATCCGCGTGTTGTCCCTGGCGATCCTCTCGATGTGCGAATGAAGCTTGCCGGAGGCAATCGGCCATTCTTCCTGTTGAGCCGTGAATCGGTCCCAACCAACGACTTTTGCAAACCACCTTCAGGCCATTGACGGAATCCTGACTGTTTCCTTATGCGTTCTTTATGGCCGGTCCGATAGCCTGGGCACGCCGACAGGTTGCGGCTCAGTCTCCGGCTAGGCTGTCCGATGGCCGTTCGGGCCGGAGGCAGAAAGCGGGCTGAGCTCATCCGGTCCGGAGCCGAAGCGCGCATCAACCGCAGCCGCGGAAGTCCGGCTGATCGGTCACGGTGCCTGGCAGAGGGACAGTGGACTTTTTCTACCTGTTTGTCGGAGTCGTTATCTTCGTTCTTTTCTGGGCCCTCGCAAGGGCCTGCGACCGCTTGTAGAAAGCAGGGGCCGGAATGGAATACATCATCGGCGGTATCGTTTCGTTATTCCTGTTCGTATATCTCTGTTACGCCCTGCTGCGACCGGAGAAATTTTAGACAGCCATGACCACGAGCGGAATTCTCTACATCATCGTTTTCTTCCTCGTGCTGTTGGCCATCACCAAGCCTCTGGGCTCGTTTATGGCGGATGTATACGAAGGCCGCAGGACATTTCTTCATCCTGTCCTGGGATGGGTTGAAAACCTGATCTACCGGGCCAGCGGCGTGCGCGAGGAGGAGGAGCAGCGCTGGACCGAGTACGCCGCTTCGCTGCTGGCCTTCAGCCTGGTCAGTTTTGTCTTTGTGTATTTCCTGCAGCGCCTCCAAGGCTTGCTGCCGTTGAACCCGATGGGATTCGGCACGGCCCATCCGCCCGCGGGCGCCACGCCCGTGACGCCCGACCTGGCATTCAACACCGCGGTCAGCTTCATGACCAATACGAATTGGCAGGCCTATGGCGGCGAAACCACGCTTAGCTATTTCGTTCAAATGGCCGCCTTGACCGTGCAGAACTTCGTCTCCGCGGCTGCTGGCATGGCCGTGGCGATGGCGCTGATACGAGGCTTTGCCCGGAAGCAAGCCAAAACCATCGGCAATTTCTGGGTCGATCTGACGCGCGGCACGGTTTACATCCTTCTGCCGCTGTCCTTGCTGTTCGCTCTATTCCTTTGCGCCCGTGGCGTTCCGCAGACTCTCGCGCATTACATCCAAGCCACCACGCTGCAAGGCGCTCACCAGACCATCGCTGTCGGGCCTGTCGCATCCCAGGAAGCCATCAAGATGCTGGGAACCAACGGCGGCGGCTTTTTCAATGCAAACTCATCTCACCCATACGAGAACCCAACGCCGCTAACAAATTTCATCGAGATTTTATCGATGCTGGCGATCCCCGCGGGCCTGACCTACACGTTCGGGAAGATGGTAGGCGACACGCGCCAGGGATGGACTCTATTTACCGTCATGTCTGTGATGATGTTGGGCGGTTTCCTGATCTGTTGCAGCGCCGAGCAAAGTGGGAACCCGGTTCTGACGCGCATGGGCGTTCAGACGGCTCATACGCAAACGCAAGACGGCGGGAATATGGAGGGCAAGGAAGTCCGGTTCGGGATCGCTTCGTCGGCTCTCTGGGCTACCGTTACCACCGATGTCAGCTGCGGCTCTGTCAACAGCATGCATGACAGCTATACGCCGATTGGCGGTCTTGTCCCGCTGTTCAATCTCCAAACCGATGAGGTGATTTTCGGAGGCGATGGCTCCGGGCTGTACGGCATTCTCCTTTACGCCATCGTCGGCGTCTTCATCGCTGGATTAATGGTTGGCCGAACTCCGGAGTATCTGGGAAAAAAAATTGAACAGAAGGAAGTGAAAATGGCGATGATCGCCGTCATTGCCACGGCCTTTTCCATCCTGATTTTCACGGGCCTCACGCTGGATATGCACTTCAAAGCCAACGGCTATTGGAACCCGCCCGGGGCCGCCATCGCCAATTTCAATAACGGTGGTCCTCACGGCTTCAGCGAATTGCTCTACGCCTTTTCCAGCGCTTCGGAGAACAATGGCAGCGCCTTTGCCGGGATCAACGTGAACACGCCCTGGTACAACCTGATGCTAGGCTTGGCGATGCTCATCGGCCGTTTTCTCTTCATCATTCCCACTCTGGCCGTAGCGGGCAGCCTCGCCGAGAAAAAGAAGATCCCGGAGACCAGTGGAACACTGCCCACTCAGGGTCTCCTTTTCGTCGGCTTGCTCGTCGGAACGATCATCATCATCGGCGCTCTCACGTTTTTCCCTGCCGATTCGCTCGGACCCATTGTCGAGCAACTTCTGATGCATCAGGGGAAACTGTTTTCAACAATCGTATTTCCGTTCGGGAGTTGATTTATGTCCACGATGCATCGCCCGGTCACCGCGCCCGAAGAAGAGACCCTCCTTTCACCAAAACGGGGGGTGCGCGCCCGGCCGCTCTTTGACCCGCCGATCGTCAAGAGTGCCTTACGGCAGTCGTTCCTCAAACTGAATCCAGCCACACTCATCAAAAATCCCGTCATGTTCGTCGTGGAAGTGGGCGCGGCTCTCACTACTGTTCTGATGCTGCGCAACTTGGCGGCGGGCGCCGGCCAGATCGGCTTTGAATTCCAGATTACGCTCTGGTTGTGGTTCACGGTTCTCTTCGCAAACTTTGCCGAAGCCATGGCCGAAGCCCGCGGCAAGGCCCAAGCCGACACCCTGCGCCGGACGAAAACGGAAACCCGGGCGCGGCGCCTGCTCGATTCCGGAGAAATCGAGATCGTTCCTTCCTCCGCGCTCCGCGCGGGCGATGTTGTCCTTTGCGAGGCGGACGAAGTGATCCCCGGCGATGGGGAGGTCATCGAGGGCGTTGCCAGCGTGGATGAGTCCGTCATCACCGGGGAAAGCGCGCCGGTTATCCGTGAATCGGGCGGTGACCGCAGCGCCGTCACCGGTGGCACCCGGGTGCTGTCCGATCAGATCAAAATCCGGATCAGTTCCAATCCCGGCGAAACCTTCCTCGATCGGATGATCCGTCTGGTCGAGGGCGCGCAGCGCCAGAAGACGCCCAATGAAATCGCGCTCAACATCCTCATCGCCGGATTAACCTTGATCTTCCTGCTGGCCGTGGTCACGCTTCAGCCTTACGCCGCCTATGCCGTGGACACCACAAAGGCCGGGAGCGTCCCGAGCATCGTCGTACTGGTTTCCTTGCTGGTTTGCTTGATTCCCACGACGATCGGGGGTTTGCTATCGGCCATCGGCATCGCCGGCATGGATCGCGTGATGCAGCACAACGTGCTGGCAATGAGCGGCAAGGCCGTGGAAGCCTCCGGCGACGTCACCACGCTCCTGCTCGATAAGACGGGCACCATCACCCTGGGCAATCGCCAGGCCGTCGAGTTCATTCCAACCGACGGCGTCACCGAAGCCGAGCTCGCCGACGTCGCCCAGCTCTCCAGCCTGGCCGACGAGACGCCCGAGGGCCGCTCGATTGTCGTGCTGGCCAAGGAGAAGTTCGGCTTCCGGGGCCGCAATATCCTCGAACACGAAGCCGAGTTCATTCCCTTCTCGGCCTATACGCGCATGAGCGGCGTGGATTGGCAGGGCCGCCGGCTCCGCAAAGGAGCCACCGACGCCGTCGTCAAATTCGTTACCGAACAGGGCGGAAGGGTGCCGTCCAGCCTCACCGAGGCCTCCGATCGCATTTCCCGCAATGGCGGAACACCGCTGGCCGTCGCCGATGGCGCCCGCGCCCTGGGCATCGTTCACCTGAAGGACATCGTTAAGGGCGGCATGCGCGAGAGACTGAAGCACCTGCGCACCATGGGAATCCGTTCGGTCATGATCACCGGCGACAACCCGCTCACCGCTGCCGCGATCGCCCAGGAGGCCGGCGTCGACGATTTCCTGGCGCAGGCCACGCCGGAGGACAAGCTGGCCTACATCCGGAAAGAACAATCCCTCGGCCGGCTGGTGGCCATGACCGGCGACGGGACCAACGACGCGCCCGCGCTGGCGCAAGCCGACGTCGGCGTGGCCATGAATAGCGGCACGACGGCCGCCAAGGAAGCCGGCAATATGGTCGACCTCGACAGCAATCCGACCAAGCTGCTCGAAATCGTCTCCATCGGCAAACAGCTTTTGATCACGCGCGGCGCGCTCACCACCTTCTCGATCGCCAACGACATCGCCAAGTACTTCGCCATTATTCCGGCCATGTTCGTCTCCACCTACCCGGTGCTCGGCCGGCTGAACGTCATGCACCTTCACTCGCCCGAAAGCGCGGTACTTTCGGCGGTGATTTTCAACGCGCTCATCATCATCGCCCTGGTGCCGCTCGCCCTGCGCGGCGTTCGTTGCAAACCGCAGGACGCGGCCAGTTTGCTGCGGCGCAATCTGTTGATTTACGGCATTGGCGGCATTATCGCGCCGTTCCCCGGCATCTGGCTGATCGACCGGGTGCTCGGCCTGCTTCATCTCGCCTGAGGAGGAATCGGATGTGGCGACAGATGGCTCCCGCCCTTCGTATGACGCTCGCCATGACCGTCTTGACGGGTTTGCTCTATCCGCCGCTGGTGACCGGTTTGTGCCAGCTTTTTTTCCGCCGTCAAGCCGATGGCAGCCTGATTCGAACCGATGGATCCATTGTGGGTTCTGCCCTGATCGGCCAGGGATTCACCCGTCCCGAATACTTTCATCCGCGCCCTTCGGCCGCCGGCAACGGCTACGACGCCAGCAACTCCGGAGGCTCGAACTACGGCCCCACCAGCCCAAAATTGATGGACCGGATCGCCGCGTCGATTCGGGCCTTCCGAAAGGCCAACCCGGACTACAGCGGGCCGATTCCGTCGGACCTCGTCACGGCATCGGCCAGCGGCCTGGATCCGGACATCAGCCTGGCTTCGGCTGAAGCGGAAGCGCCACGGGTTGCGCAGTCGCGCAAGATTCCGCTGCCCCAACTGCTGCAATTCATCCACGCCCACGCGCAATATCGTCGATTGGGATTTCTCGGCGAGCCTCGGGTCAACGTGCTCGAGTTGAATCTGGCTCTGAACCGTCTCTACCCGCTCAGCCGGCCGACGGGTCCTGACTCCCGAAGCGGCCCGGAAGGGGGGCCGCGGGAGGAAGCTCAAAACGGTAGCCGACCCACGGCTCCGTGATGATGTAACGCGGATGCTGCGGGTCCGGCTCAATTTTCTTGCGAAGCTGGTTGATGAAGACGCGCAAATATTCGGTCTCTTCCCCGTAGTCCGGGCCCCAGACCGATTGCAGCAAGCGGCGGTGCGGCACGGGCTTGCCGGCATTGCCCGCCAGTTGCCGCAGAAGCTCGAATTCCTTTGGCGTGAGGCGGACGGGCTCGTTTCGCACGAACACCTTCCGCGCCTCAAAATCGATTCGCAGGTCGGGGGTATCGATCGCGCCAAGAGCCTGCGCCGCGGGCGAGCGCCGGAGCGCGGCGCGGATGCGGGCCAGCAGTTCCTCGATGCCGAAAGGCTTGACGACGTAGTCGTCGGCGCCGGCATCGAGCGCGCGGACTTTGTCCTTCTCCGTATTCCGCACCGTCAGCATAACGATGGGAACATCCCAATTCCGGCGGATTTCGCGGCACGCCTCCAGGCCCCCCATCCCCGGCATGTTCACGTCGAGGATGACCAGGGCCGGCCGCTCGCTCTGCAGGATTTCCAGCGCCTGCTCGCCGCTGCGCGCCTCCACAATCATGTAGCCGCGGCTGGTCAGCGTTGTCCGCATCACGCGCCGGATCTGGGGCTCGTCATCGACAACCAGAATTTTGGCGTCGCTCATGAACGCGGACCCGGAATACGCTCGACAGGCAAACTGCAAGTGAACACCGAGCCATGACCCAACTGACTCACAACGCCGATCGTGCCGCCGTGGGCTTCGATGATCGCCTTCGCGATCGGCAGACCCATGCCGGTGCCCTGAACCCGGTATCGCTGGTCTTTGCCGCGGTAGAACTTATCGAAGATCGAACCCACCTCCATCTCTTCGATTCCCGAACCATGGTCGGCAACGCTGGTGAGAATGTAATTTCCCGCGCGCTCCGCGCTGATCGCAATCGGCAGCGCCGGCGGGGAGTACAGATGCGCATTCACGATCAATTGCGCCAGCGCTTCCTTGGCGCGGCCCAGGTCGGCGCGCACACGGGGGAGATCCTCCGGTATGTTCACCTCCACGGGCCGTTTGCCCAGCAGGCCTCGCGTTTGGTCCAACGCCGCGGCCACAATCGCGCCGATCGGATACGCCCTCACGTCCAGCTCGAACTGTCCCGCTTCGAGCTGCGCCATCTCCGCCGCTTCACCCACCAGCGTGTTCAACCGATTGGTCTCCTCGTCGATGACGGTGAGCAATTCTTTTTGCTGATCGGCGCCGAGCGCATGGGCGGAAAGCAGGCTGGATACCGCGGCCTTCACCGAGGTAAGCGGCGTGCGGAAATCGTGCGTGATCGAATCGAGCAGCGCCGATTTCAGGCGTTCGCCTTCCTGCGCCGCCTCGGTCTTGCCCAATTGCTCGATGGCCCGCGTGCGCTCGATCGCAATGGCAATCAGCGTTCCAAGCGCCTCGAGCGACTGCCGCGAGAGCACCCGGCCGGAAATTCCCAGGCTGCCGACCGTCCGCACCCCCAGCCGCATGGGAACGAAGCAGAGACTTTGGCCCGAATCCATCTGGATCTCCTCGCGGACTACGACCGCCTTCAAGCGCTCGGCGTCAAGCTGGGGGATGTCGAGACCCGAGCGATAGACCTTCTGCTCTTCCGCCAGAAAGAGCGCAGCGGCGCCCACTTCGAAGGAATCGACGATCTGGCGCGGGATGGCGTTGAGCAGCTCGCCCGCGTTGCCGGCTCTGAGCAGTCTCTGGCTGAAATCGTAAAGTCTCTCGACTTCGCGGCGCCGGCGGTTCGCCTCCTCCGCCTGCCGCTTGGCCTGCGAGGACAGTTGGCCGCCGGTCACCGCCGTCACCAGAAAGGCGAACAGGGTCATCCAATTCTGGGGATCGGCAATAGTCAATGTTCCAACCGGCGGCAGGAAGAAATAATTGAAAGCGACAACCCCCGCCACCGACATGGCGATCGAAACCGCCGTGCCCCAGAGGGTCGAGACGGCCAGGACCGCCAACAGCAGCGTGAGGGCGACAGTCGTATCGTTGACGTGATAGTAGTGGGAATAGAAACAGGAAATTCCGCCGACAACGCCGAGCGAAACAGCGTACCGCAGAGCAGCACTGGAAAGCGGACGGCGCACTCGCTTATTCTAGCTTAGATCAAGGCGCGGTTGATTTGCGTCGCGGGACGGTATGCAGAAGACTCCGGAACAATGGCTCGATGCCGTCTCCCCGCCCCAAAAGGTGCGGGGCAACCTGAAGCTGTTCCTCGGCTACGCGCCAGGCGTCGGCAAGACATACACGATGCTGAGCGAAGCCATCCGTCGCCGCACCTACGGGGAGGACCTGGTTATCGGCATGGTGGAAACCCACGGGCGAAAGGCCATCGTCGAATTAGCCGCCCAGCTCGAAACGGTCCCCCTCCGGAAAATCGAGTACAAAGGAACCGTCTTCGAGGAGATGGATGTCGACGCCATCCAGGCTCGCCATCCGCGGGTCGCGTTGGTCGACGAACTCGCCCATACGAACATTCCCGGCAGCAAGCATGGCAAGCGATATGAGGACGTTCTTGAGCTTCTGGCTGCGGGAATCGACGTCCTCTCCACGTTGAACGTCCAGCATCTGGAAAGCATCGCTCCGACCATTCACACCATAACCGGAATTCGCGTACGGGAAACCGTACCGGACTGGGTCGTGCAGTCGGCCGCCGAGTCCGTCATGGTTGACTTGACGCCGGAAGCCTTGCAAAACCGGATGAAACGCGGCGATATCTATGCCGCTCAGAAAATCGAACAGGCCCTCACGAACTTTTTCCGCCGGGGGAACCTGATCGCATTGCGGGAACTCGCCCTTCGCCAGGTGGCCGAACAGGTGGACCGAACCCTGGAATCCTACATGGAACAGAAGGATATCCAGGCCACCTGGCCCGTTCGCGAGAAGATCGCCGTGTGCATCAGTTCCAACCCCAAGGCGCAGTATTTGATCGCGCGGGCGGCGCGTATGGCGCGCCGCATGGACGCGGAACTCTATGCCGTATATGTCGATATCGGGCGGGATACCGACCAAACGAGTCGCGAAAAGCGCGAGGCAAACCTGCAATTCGCCGAGAGCCTCGGGGCGACCATCGTTCGTCTGGAAGGGAAAAGCGTTGCCGAAGCGGTGGCTGCCTTCGCCCGCGAAAAGCATGTCACGCAAATTATCTTCGGCCGTTCGGCGGTCGGTGGCTGGCGAAAGTTCCTCTACTTGAACAACATTCATCAGGTCCTGCGCGGCGCGCCGGCCGTCGACGTCCACATCGTCACCCAGGAACCCGATTAACCCCCGCACTTTGCCAGGCGTAAAAGCAAAATGGCGACGCCGGGATTTGCCCGGCGCCGCCATTGGTCGATGAACGGTTTCCTTTGCCGCTATTGGCAGTTCGACACGGTGATGCTAACGGACGTCCCCGGCGTAGCGCCTGCAGTGACCGTGTTCGGTGATGTGAACGTGGTCGTGCAGGTGTGGGCCGGATTGTTGCCCACCGAGCCATCCGCTTCGACAACATAATTCCCGGTGGATGGGGTGGCGGTGACAAAGCTGGGAGCGGAGGTCCACGCAACCGTTCCGCCGCTGGTGTTATAGCTGCCCACCAGCGGAGCGTTTGCCGGAACAACGATGGACGCCGATCCCGACACCGGAGAAGTCACCGTGCAATTGCCACTGGCACCGCCGGGGCAGCTCACTGTCATCGACGTTCCCGTCGAGTTGTTCAGGGCCGGCACGATGAACTCGTAGCCGCCCGAACCGGACGTGAGTTGCAGCGGGAACAGGTCGAGATTGACTGTAAACGCCGGTGTGCTCGCGGTGCCGGCCGCTTCGCTCGCCGTCGGCGTAACAGCCAGCGTGCCGGGAGCATTCGTCGATCCCCCTTGCAGGACGATCGGCACGTCGAGTTTGGCTCCGTTGGGGACGCCTTGAACGATGGTGGCGCCCGAGGTGGAAACGGGAGTTCCCGTCGTGGGGGCCGGCGCATCGGCCACCAGGTCGAGGCCGCCCGTCTGGGCGTTCAACGGGCAGAAGAAGAAGTTCCCGTTTGAATCCGTGACCGCGGTGTCATAGATCGAGTCCGTATTGACGCCGTTCTGGGTGTCATTGGGACCGGCATTCGGCAACTCCAGGTTCACCATCGCGTCGGCCACGGCACTGCCTGCGGTCACGCTGAGCGACGGCGTGGTGACGACCGTGCCGGCGACAACCGTCCCGCTGATTCCCGACGTGTTCGGACTGACTTGAGACGCCGTGAGCGTCGGATCCAGCCGGTAGGCGGTGTTGGCTGGATCGTATACGAGCGATTGGCAGGTGTTGAAGTTGATGTTGATGTCCACGGTTTTCCCTGACGCGACGTTGATGGGCCCGCCCACGATCTGGCCCGGCGGAATCTTCAGCCCGGTCAGGTCCTGGCTGGAAAGCTCCAGCGGATACCAGGTGCCCTTGGCATCCTCAACGCACTCCACCGTTCCGCTCGGCAAGCCGCCCGTGGTGGTGCACTGGTTGCCGGACACTGTCGGGGCGCTGCCGCCGTTGTCGGCCAGCATGAGGCGCATCTGCTGGTAGCTGCCCACCGGTAGGCTCTGGTCCGAACCAAGCTGCTTCAACAGGCATTCGACCGTGCCGCCTCCCGAAAGATTCAGCAGATCCAGCTGCACCGGGCTATTCAAACTCAGCTGACTCGTCAGGTTCTGCCAGCCCGCGGCGTTCGGTGAGGCGGACGCGCTCGTGTGCGCCATCAGACCGGTGATCGTCACGTATACGTGACTGAACTGGTCTGTACAGCTTGGAGGGTCGCTGATCGTAACGCTAGAGGATCCCATGCCTGCCATCGTGTTAGAACCACCGCACCGAACCAGAACAAAGGAAGCCACAGTAAGCAAACAGAAAATGCCGCCGGTTGTCGCGATCTTGCGCAATCGGGATCGTTCCATGTGCAATCACCTCCAACCAAATTTGCCCAGCGGACATGGGGAAACGCCAAAATCAACCCGAGGGCCGCCTACGTATTACTACGTTGGTACGATACCTCGAAATCGAGAGGGGTTGCTCCTGCCACTGCGACCAATTTCTGGAAGAATGTCTTCAGGAAGTCAACCGCTTGGCGGCTATAGTACCCCGCAATCGATGCAGCAGCAGTGCGCAGGGCCAATTGCGAAGAGGCCCGGCCGGGCGGATCGCCGGTGTCCGAAGCGGGAAATGGGAAGCGGCCCGTCAACCCCGGACACCAATCCGCCTCGCGCAGAGGCGCACGGCTCGCGCCCATTTTCAGCGCTCCGGGACAACACGGCTGCGCCAGCGCACTTGCGCAGGCACACGATTACCCAACCCGAATGGTAATCGAAAGACAGCAACCGCAGAATTGCCGATTTGGCTACTGCCCTGTGAAACCCGCGCGCCGGTAAGAAGGGTCGGATTCCGTTGCGGATGTCCGCTTGACACGAACATAGCCGAACAAACTGCCTGCGACGACTAGAACAGCGATGACCCCGAGAAAGTACATGGCCATTTTCTCCGTTTTCTAATTTCTAAGGATGTCAGGTTCACTCAAAACATAACCCATGCCCGGCGGCAACAGCGGCACGTCAAGAACCGGGAAAGCGTGGATGCGAGCCCAGGGAAGGCAAAACTGGGGAAGCCAAAACCCCGATGACCCGTGGGCATTGTAGGTATCGGGATAAACACTGTCAACGCGAAAATCCGCTTCTTTTAGGCCGCAAAGCAATGTGGCCGGCCGTGTTCCCCAGCCACTGGCGCGGCTGGACGGCCAGGGCGCCGGAAACCGGCGGACCTTCCCCCCGCAGAGCAAGCCTTTCTCACGCTGCGTGCATAAGAAAACACCCCGCCTTGTCCTGAGGACAACGCGGGGTGTTCCCCTCTTCGCCAAGCGAGAACGCCGAAACGTCCGCCCGGCGTCTGAATACAGCTACTTCTTGGCTGCTTTCTTCGTCTTCTTGCTCTTCTTCAACTTCTTGGTTTTATGCCTCATTTTATGCATTTTCTTCTTCTTCGAAGAAGTCTGAGCCGTCCGGTCGGGCCGAACAGCCGTCGTGCTGGCGAAGCCAGCCGCAGGCGCAAGCATCAGCAGGGCCGCAAGCACACCAATCAAGCGAACACGCATGGGTTTATACCCCTCCGGCAATTTAAGGATAGAAACTGCGTAAATCTATCATAGGACGCTAAACGCTGCCTAACAGTTGCCTCCACCCCGGTCTGGCTGAAGTTTCGTCTCCGTCTTCATCCTGACGGCAGATAGTGCGACAAAGCTTCGACGAAGCCTTGTCGCACAGTCTGGTACCACGTCAGACTTACTCCAGAGTCGATAGCAAGCCCATACTCGCACACCCCAACACATAGATAACCACCGTACAATCAAATACATAGGAATAGATACGGGAAGCCGGCCAGCAGAGACGGTTCTGGCGGTCAGGGCCATTGAGCCGCAAGACCCGCACCCTTGGGGACAAGCCCGTTTCCCCAGCCGGGGGTGGCCCTTTCCAGCCGCCATCGCCTACAATCCGGCTATCTGAGACACTTAGCTGATGGACCGAAGGCCCTAGCATTGCTAACGGTTTCAGGGCCGAAGTCCATCCGGCCAGTTTGCGGGCCGGGATTGCGGTCCGTGTACGACGGGCCGGCGCCGGCGGGGGTAATATCTCTGCCTGGTCCGATGCAAAGGCAAACCCATGGGTGAAGTCCTCTTGGATGTCCGGAATCTCAGCGTGACGATGGACCGCTCGCCGGTTCTCTCGGGCCTGAATTTCAGCGTCACGGAGGGGGAATTTCTGACGATCCTGGGGCCGAATGGATCCGGGAAAACCGTATTAATCAAGTGCCTGCTGGGATTGCTGCCGTATCAGGGTTCGGTGGATTGGCACAAGAAGCCCAGAATCGGCTATCTCCCGCAGGGCCTCAATCAAATGTCCGTCAGGGACATGCCGCTGACCGTCATGGATTTTTTCACTCTCAAGAAACGAAAGCGCGACGAGGCCTTCACCTACTTGTCTCTGGTCGGCCTGCCGGCCAGTATCCTCGAAAAGAAGGCCGGGCACCTGTCCGGCGGACAATTTCAAAGGATGCTCATCGCCTGGGTTCTGGTTTCTCGACCCAATGTGTTGTTTCTGGACGAGCCGACAACCGCCGTGGATGTCGCCGGCGGAGAAACCATTTTTTCTCTTCTGAACGATATCTGGCGGCAACAGAACCTGACGATCTTCAACGTCACCCATGACCTGAACATCGTCTACGCGTATTCGACCCACGTTCTTTGCCTGTCGCGCCTGGGACACTGCTGCTATGGAATTCCCAAGGAGGTTTTAACCCCGGAAGTGCTAAAGGACATGTACGCCAGTGACGTCAAGTTCTATACGCATTCGGGTCTCTCGGCAGGATGACACATCAACTCGTACTCAGTCTGATTAGCGGGGTGTTCATCGCCGGCGCCGCAGCCTACGTCGGAACACTTATGCTATCGCGGAAGATGGCCGTGGTGGCCGGGCCGCTGGGGCATCTGGCGCTGCCGGGAGCGGCGCTGGGATTGATTTACGGATTCAACCTTTCCCTGGGCGCGTTTCCCTTTGTCCTGCTCGGGATCCTGGTCATCTGGCGCCTGGAGATCAAAACCAAGCTTCAAATGGAAGCCCTGACGGCGATCGTTTTCGCCACCGGCGTGGCCGCCGCTTTTCTTTTCCTGCCCCTCGATAAGGCGGAGGCCGCGCTCATTGGAGACATCTCCCATGTCGGCATTTATGCGACCCTGGCCGCCGTCATCCTGTGCTCGGCGGCTTCCCTGGCGATTTGGCGCACCTATTCGAAAATCATGCTGATCAATATCCAGGAAGATCTCGCCAGAACCGAAGGGCTGAACGTAAAGCTATACAATCTCATCTACCTTTTGTCGATCGCCATCATTGTCGCGTTGGGAGTGGATCTTGTCGGCGGGCTGATGACGGCCGCCCTGGTGGCCATTCCGGCCGCGGCGGCCAGGAACGTGAGCCGGAACCTGTTTCAGTACGAGTTGGCTTCGGGAACCTTCGGAGTGATCTCCGCCATCATTGGGATTGTCGCCGCCGTATTCACCGGCCTGCCGGCCGGTCCTCTGGTCATTCTGATGAGTGCGGTCATTTTCTCGCTGACCATACCGGCCGCCAAGGCATGGACGTAAGGGACCGGCCGTTCCCCCGCATCGCCAATCGAATCGCTTGAAAAGGGACTCAAAAGAAAAGATGTGTAACCAGGCCCCGGCCCTGTTACCCTTGCGCAAGCATTGTTTCCGGCACCTGTGTGACCCCGGCACGGCTCAAGACGCTACCTGAAAAAGGAGACTCCACATGACCGGTGGGTTCAAGCAGTTTCT
>DATLRW010000010.1:0-20566 GCA_035534495.1 Candidatus Dormiibacterota bacterium
GAAAATGAATGCGTTTTGCAGTAGTAGCAGCGGCTATCCGAGGTTGGGCGACACCATCGACCTCGGCGTCCCGGTTTGCCGCCCCACCGTAGCATATCGAGCCGGACGCTAGCAACGCGCACTCCAAAGGTAGCGCGTGGAAATCGAGAAGCCTCAGGCACATAGGCCCGTGCACATGCAGAGCCGGAATCACGGCTGGCAAACTTACAACAATCGCTTCAGCCGGAAGGGGCAGACGAGTTTGCCCCACGGGCCTTTTATTGCCTGCCGCCATGCCACGCCGGACCGGTCCTGGGTGCAGCCAATGGCGCGACGGACCCTCGTGGATGACGCCTGGTGGAGAAATCTATCCCCGAAAGAGAAGGAGCAAATTCGGAATGGTTTGTGGATGACCGGACGTATGACGTTGTACTGAGCGACGCCTGGAAATGCAACGTGCATCGCATCATTTTCGCCACCGGTTACGTGGAGGCCATACACAATACGACCTTTCCGGATCGCTCGACCATTCTCGACTCCCTGGTAAAGGCCGACGGTTTTCCTGCTCTCGATCCGGAATTTTAGACAAACCTACCCAACCTGTATGCTACCTCCCGCACCGCCGAGCGTGACTTCGATCCCTTCTTCTTCGCTTTCACGGTTGGCTGTCCCGTCGCCGCCACAAGCGTCGGCGGCGCGGTGGTGAGATGATTACCGGCGGATCGTGCCAGGAGCGGCTTGTACAGTTAGGTTGCGGCGAGATGGCGGCCTCACGGCGCATCCCGCGCCCCGAAAGTCCCTGTATCCACTAAGGTCAAAGGTATTCTTGACTTATTCTGCTTTTCGCGATAAGTTCGCGTCGGAGTCAGATGAGCACCATCACCTTAAAGGTCAACGGAACCACGCACACCCTGGATCTGGATCCATCGACGCCCCTGCTCTATGCCTTGAGCGATGATTTGGGGCTCCGCGGTCCGAAGTTCGGTTGCGGCCTCGGTGAGTGCGGCGCCTGCACGGTTATCGTCAACGGAGAGGCCACGCGCTCTTGCGTCACGCCCCTGAATCTGGTGCACGGCGCCGAAATCACCACGCTGGAAGGGATCGGAACGATCGAAAAGCCTCATCCCCTCCAGAAGGCCTTCATCGAGGAACAGGCGGCCCAGTGTGGCTTCTGCGTCAACGCAGTGATCATGACCGCAAAAGCCCTCCTCGACAGGAATCCCAAAGCCACGGATGAGGATGTCCGCGATGCCCTGTCGAACGTCTTGTGCCGCTGCTTCACGCACGTCCGGATGATTCGTGCGATCCATCGCGCCAGACAGGAAATGGCCGGATGAAGCGTCAAGTGGACAAATCTTCACCGCCGTCCGGGTTCACGCCCGATGCACAGAGTGCGCTTGAACGCGCGGGATTTTCCCGGCGCGCCTTCCTGCAGGGAACCGGCGCCCTGATCGTCAGCTTCTCTTCTCTGGGCAAGGCGGCCGCTGCCGGGGCACAGTTGTCCGGCTCCCGCAAGACCCCCGGACCCGCTAACATTGAGGTGGACAAGTTCGGCGCCCACGTGACCCCCGGAGCCCCTCCCCCCGATCAAGTTGATTCCTGGATCGCCATTGGCCCGGACGGCCGGGTAACGGCGTACACCGGCAAGACGGAAATCGGGCAAGGTATGGAGACGGCGCAAATCCAGTTGGTCGCCGAAGAGCTCTGCGTGAGCTTCGATAGCGTCCACCTGATCTATTGCCAAACCCCGATTACCCCGGATGAAGGAATAACCTCGGGCAGCCAATCCACCCCTGCGAATTTCAATCATCAAAATCTGGCTCAAGCCGCCGCCACGGCGCGCGAGGCGTTGCTGCATCTCGGGGCGCGACGCCTCGGCGTGCCCGCCACATCTCTCGTGGCCCGGGATGGCGCAATTGAGGTCCAGAATGACGCTGCGAGAAAGATCGGTTACGGCCCGCTGATCGCTGGCAAGCGTTTCAACCTTCACATCGACCCCAACGCCAAGCGGAAACCGATGAGCGAGTGGACCATCCTCGGCACATCGGCCAAGCGGCCCGATTTGCCCGCCATCGTCACCGGCCGGTTCGAGTTCGTTCACAATGTGCGCCTGCCCGGAATGCTGCATGGCCAGGTGGTGCGGCCGCCCGAGGTCGGCGCGACTGTCATCAGCGTGGACGAAGGCTCTGTCACCGGCATGGCTGGCGTCGTGAAGGTCGTGGTGCGTAAAAATTTCGTCGGCGTCGTGGCCCAAAAGCCCTGGCAGGCGATTCAGGCGGCTAAACAGTTGAAGGTTCGCTGGAGTTCTGGAACGGGACTGCCTTCGCAGGCAAATTATTACGAGCACCTGCGCCGTCAAAAGTCCCGCGACTCGATGGTTGTCAACTCGCGCGACGTGCCGGAGAAACTCGCCGGGGCGGCCACGGTCCTCAAGGCCACCTACTACCACCCCTTTCAGATGCATGGATCGATGGGGACCTCGTGCGCCGTGGCCGACGTGCGGGGCGATCACGCCACGACCTATTCAGCGACGCAAAGTGTTTGGCCGATGCGCAGCACCGTGGCGATGGTTCTGGGCCTGGACCCGAAAAACATCAATGTCCTTTTCCGCCGCGGCCCCGGATGCTACGGATTGAATGGCGCCGATACCGTCACCTATGACGCGGCGGTTTTGTCGCAGGCGGCCGGCAAGCCGGTTCGCATTCAGCTTTCGCGCAAGGACGAGATGGCCTGGGGCGAAAACTATGGCTACCCGTTTGTGATCGACGAGCGCGCCGGGCTGGACGCCAAGGGAAACATCGTCGCCTGGGATCACGAGGCCTGGCTCGCAACGCTGGGGACCCGTCCCTTTTACGACCGGCCCGGGAATGTGCCGACCGGCATGCTGCTGGGTTTCGATCCGATGCCGTTCGTGCCCCGTTCCCCCGCGCCCGAGCCTAGCCGCTACAACAATTACGACAACTTCGTCCCCTCCTATTGCGTGGGCCGCGTTGGTGAGAAAGCCGAAGGCACCGGCACGATCGAGTCGGAGCGCGCCCTGGTTCACAACGTGCGTTCGCCGTTTTTCACTGGCCCGCTGCGCTCTCCCGAACGCCTCCAGAATACTTTTGCGCAAGAGAGCTTCATGGACGAGATGGCCGCGCACGTCAAGGCGGACCCTGTTGCCTTTCGGCTGCGCCACCTGAGCTTTCCTCGCCTGCGCGACGTTGTCACCGCTGCCGCCCATGCGGCGAACTGGGACGGGCGTCCCTCACCAAAGCCCACTATCAGCAAGACCGGCATCGTCTCCGGCCGCGGCATGGCCTGTGTGCCCTACTCGGCGACGAACGGATATGTGGCCATGGTGGCCGAAGTCGATGTCGATCAGGATAGCGGCCGGATCACCGTAAGGCGCTTTGTCGCCGCCATCGACGTCGGCCCGATTTCGAACCCCAACGGTCTGAAGAACCAGGTAGAGGGTGGCGCCTTGCAAGGCATGAGCCGCGCGCTCGGCGAGGAAGTCACCTGGGACGATCGGAAGGTGACTTCGATTGATTGGGCCACTTATCACACATTGTTTCTGGGTATCGACGTACCGAAAGTCGATGTGGTCCTGCTCAACCGGGCGAATGTCTACGCCACCGGCGCCGGCGAAGTAGGTATCACCGTGGTGGCCGCAGCGATCGGCAATGCCGTCTTCGATGCGACCGGCGCCCGCCTCCGTGAGGTTCCCTTTACGCCCGAGCGCGTGAAGGCTGCGCTGGGCCTTCGCGCCTGAACCCCCGCCGCCGGGGAGCCAATCCAAACCTTCCTCGCTTTACTCAGATGCAATCCATTTTCGACGCATGGTTGGGTGCCCCTGACGCCCGCCAGGCGGAGGCTCGGGTTCCATCTTGTTAGGTTGTCCGGTGAAAGGGGACGCGCTCGGGAGCGATTACGGACGTTCCGTGATTTTCTCCCAAACCATGCGCACCGGCCTCACAAAATAATACAGAGCGGAAAGGGATTCCGGAATGGGGACGATCCGCCGGTCGCGCTCATCCGGTGTGATTCGGGGCAGGAACCCGTCCTTGAGAAATATGGTGGCTCGATCTCGCAGACGCTCGCGGGTCCTCAACAGGAACTCGTAATTCGCCTCCAGGCGCCAGCTTTTATCCGGCTCTTCGAGCAGGGCCTGGCGACATTCCATGGCCAGGACGCGAGCCGTCCGATCGATTTTCAGCCGATTCGCGAATCTCGCCGGGGCCGCGACTCCAAGCGGGTCTTCCGCCAATAGAACGCCAATAGCCAGAATGCGCCGCAAGCCCAGATCGGCGGCTTCGCGCAGCACATATTCCCAATCGAGGTCGGGCGATCGAAGCAGTTCGGCGATATCGCAGATCAACTTCAACTTTCTCCACTTATGCTTGGTCGCGTGCAGGGACAAAACCAGGAAGTAAGTCTCGAGCGACAGGCTGCGCACGCTGGTTCCGGCTAGCGGAATCGTTTCGAGGCGCTGGAGGAAGCGATCCGGGTCTTGCTGAATACGCCCCGGTCGGATCATAAAGCGCCATTGCAGCTCCAATACCCGCTGGTCGCCACCCCCGCGGCAGAAATGTAATTCGCGATGGGTCCGGATAAATTCGTCCACCTCCGACATCTTTAGAAATATGAATCGATAGCCCAGATTCAGAATGACCTCTTGCGCCCTGGCTCGATCGCACCCACGGATCATAATGTCCAGGTCGGAGCGCTCGGAATACTCTCGAAGGGACAGGTCGCCATAGAGCCTCTGCAAGAGAATCGGGCCTTTGTATGCCACGGCGAAAATTCTTTGATTTTCGAGCGCCCCCAGGATACGAACCAGCTCTTTGGCGCGGTAGAGCGCCTCCGCCGCCTGCATCTCATAGCGCGCGGCCAGTGGCTCCAGGACGCCCGGCGGCACCGACTCCGGACAAACGAGCTGCAGATTCCGGTACAACAGCGCCGTCGTTTCGTGCTGCAGCGCGAGCTGGATCAAATGGATCCAGTCCATTTCCTTCCGGGCGGCTACCCGAATCCGATCCGCATGTTCGCTCGTCATCCGGGCTCGGGCCGTTGAAAAAAGCAGGGCGGCCTCCGGTCCCCGCTCCCACGTCAATGGGCCTCCGGCTGTCTCAGACACAGACTTTCTCCTGATCGCAACTCAATAGCTCGCGAAAAATAGCGGGGATACGGTCGAAATCGCGCCCCGTGTCGAGCCGGTAGCAGGTCGCTTGCTTCACCACGTCCGCGAGCGCGTCAAGGTGAGCCTGGCAGGCGCGCGATTGCGTAAGGAATACGTTGGCCACGATCTCGAGCAGGGCTTCGTCGCTTGCGATCTCGGTTAGGACACTGTCCTGCTTGCCGGAAATGCGCGGCAGAATGATCGCCTTCGGACAAGACTCGGAGATAATCCTCGTCCCATACACTTGCTCGACGCGGACCTGCCTCTTGGTGAACCCATCGGTCTTGGGAGACTGCAACAGGAAGCTCAATTCGGGAAAGAAACGGATTGTTTCATCGCTTACGTCGATATCCTCAACGATTCCTCTCGCCGCGAGACCGTCCGGCCGCCGTCCCAGGAAAACCATGTCATCGGCGAGATAACCGAATCTTGCCCGAAGCAGAGCCACCGAGAGCGTCGATTTTCCCGCCCCGCTTGTGCCCGGAAGCAGGATTGCCCCGCCGTTTTCGCTGAACCCGGCCGCATGAAGGCTATACCAGCCATGTCGCTTGAATATCTCCACGAGCATAATCGTCAGCACGAGGTGCGAGGCCACGAACAGGTTCTTGGGCGCGGACTCGACGCAGGAAACGGAGACGCGGTTCAAACGGGGCTCGTACAGCGCCCGCACTCCATCCCCAAAACTCAGGTACACCTCATCCGTATCTTCGAAATAGGTCGCCTCGCCTTTGGGCATTTCATAGAAGGGCTTTCCGTCCCCTCGCGGCCTCTCAATGGCGTGCCGGTTTGGGGCCGGCGCGGGCTGGAAGTCGAAAACAACCGCCTTCGCGCATTGTTCCTCGGCGGGAAGCAGACGAAACCGGGCGTCGAGGTAGGCGGACATCGCCGTGGAGCAGGAAACCTGGAGCCTGGTTCCATGGAGGAAGTAGTTCCGCGTTTCTGGATGGTCGCTCATGGCTCGATCAAGCGTTCTACGCCGATTGCTCCGGTTCCTATCGCATGTCGGCTATTTTCCGGGCAGACGCAGTACATCTCGACATAAAGCGACCGCGGATCTTCCCTTTCCAGATAGGGCTCTCCTTCCCGCACGAGCCAGCAATGGCCGATGAATCCCTTCGCTGCGGCGACGCGCCCCATCCCAAAGCGCAGCGAGACGTCGAGCCCGGCGCGGCGGAGAAAGTAGTAACGCGTGAGACCGTGGGTCAGGCATCCCCTGCGGATCAACGGACCGCCTCGCCGGATCACGGTTTCTACATAGGCGAGAATTCTCGCTATCAGTTCAGGATCGACCGGATGGGGTTCCCGGCCAGGCTCCAGGATCGCGGCAACCCGCGCGATTTTGAGCCGCATGAGGACCGGAACTGCCGCGGCGAACAGAAAGACGCGCAGGAAGAGGACTGCCTTGGAACCAATGCTTATTTTCAGGTCTCGTTCCGTCGTCTTGTTCATCGCTTGGGTATCCGAGGGAAGCTCGAGCGGGGTCGGCGTGCCGAGCTGCGGCAACATTCAATCGAAACGCGTGGGTTTACCCGGCTTCGACGACCAGTTTTGCGCCGCGCAGTTCATCGAGAAGTTCCAAGGCGTCCTGCGCAAGGGCTTCAGCGGGCGCCTCATATTCCGCCGCAAGAATGTCGACGATCTGCCCGACGGTGTGATGTCCGTCGCTGAGCTCCCAAATCCTGCCGCCCACTTCATTCAAGGAGTAGTAGTTACCATCACCCATATTGAACAGCAGAAAATTGCTCGAGCCCTTCTGCGCGATGACCTGCCCGTTGCGCCGGGGAGAGCTCAGGCGCGTCATGACAGGGCACCGTGAGCGCAGCAGCGGAGGATGAGTTCGACTTTGTGATTCTCATTCATATGTGTTGTGCCCGTTCGCAAAGAAGCCCTGCAGGAAGCAGGCACTTGAAGGATGCCCTTCGCGAGTCCCTGCTTCCCGTGGCCCAAGGCCTCTAACCGCAGTCGCTAAGCGACTGAGTGACTGACCGCAGCAGGCCCAAGGCTTTGATGCAGGGCTTGGTGTAGGTTTTTCTCATGGTGACAGCCTCCTATCGCGGCTGTTTCCAGCCACAACGGCTCTTGTATGCAAGTTCGTCTCCAACCGAACCTTCCATCAAGCAAAAACGCTCTCCAATAGCCCTTTTAGTTTCAATTACATACGGAATCCGCCGTGGTCCTATAACGGCGGCCGATGGAAAGCCCCGCTGCGACGGATGTTCATTTTTGTGAACAAAGCTTCCTACCGGAATTTCATTGTCGGCCGATTCTCCTCATCTGCCGTTCCATCGGCAAAGGTGCGGAGCCGCAAAGGGTCCGGAGCATTCTGCGAAAAAGGACAGCTCGGAGGGAGAGAAGGTGCCGCGCCGGCTCACCGAAAAGCGATTGGCCGGCACGAAACCATGCACGAAACGGTGGGCACGGGCTGGAATCTGGAGCGTACGGTTTCGCTTGCGGCGGGCGCTCGCGCCGCGGCCGGCGCTGGCTTGCCGCTTGCATTCACGCCTGCTAAACTCGGCCTTGGTCCTTTGGACTCAGGCCTTTCCGGTCGAAGGGTAGCCATTTCTTCCCTCACTCGTAGATGCGGTCCTCGCCTTGCCGCTCCGGAGCAGGTGCCTGCTTTCCGGGCGAATGCTTTCCGCGTCTAGCGGGGCCGAGGGCCAATGACCGGGCCGGGAAACGAGAGGAGCAACTTGATGTCTGTTTCCGTCCAGATTCCAACCGCGCTTCGCCGGTTTACCGGGGGCGCGGCCAGCGTCGTATGTTCGGCAACCACGCTCGCCGAGCTGCTTGACGACCTCGGTCGCCAGCATCCTGACTTGAATCGTCATCTGCGCGACGATTCCGGCCAGTTGCGGCCGTTTGTAAACGTTTACGTCAACGAAGAGGACATCCGCTTCCTCGGCGGCGCGGCCTATCAGTTCCGCGAAGGCGACGAGGTCATGCTGGTTCCGTCGATCGCCGGCGGCATTTCGGTGATCGCGTGAGTCCTCGCTCGGGCGGGCGCGGCCCGCTATGCGTTTTGAAGTTCGGCGGCACTTCGGTCGGCGACGCCGAGCGCATCGCCTGGGTCGCTCGCCGTTCGGCGGCCAGTTCCCGGTCCCGGCGGACGATCGTTGTCGTCTCGGCGATGGCGGGCACGACCAATCTTCTGTTGCGTTCGGCCCGCTCGGCCGCCACCCGCGACCACTCCTGGCGCGAGGCCTCCCGCCAGATTCGCGAGCGTCATCTCGAAACCGCCAAGGCTTTGTTGCCGCCCGATGAGCAGGTCGGCTTTGCCCAACGCCTCGAGAAATCGGTGCGCGTTTTCGAGGATATCTGCCAGGGATTTGGGCTTGTGGGAGAGGCGACCCCGAGGGGCCTCGATAGCATTGCTTCTCTGGGCGAGCTCATGTCGACCGATCTGCTGGCTTCGACCCTCCGCGCTTCGGGAGTTCGCGCCGTGGCCGTCGATGCCGCCGATCTGATTGTCACCGACGACCGTTTCGGCGACGCCACCGTTTTGACCGAACCGACCAAGCTGCGGCTTCGCCGGCGCCTGCTTCCTCTGTTGCGAAAAGGTATCCTTCCGGTGGTCACCGGTTTCCGCGGGGCCACTCGCTCGGGCATTCCGACGACCCTCGGCCGCGGTTCTTCCGATTACACCGCTACGCTCATCGGCGCCCTGCTCCAGGCCGATGAAGTCACTATTTGGACCGACGTCGACGGCGTGATGACGGCCGACCCGCGCCTGGTTCCGGGCGCTCGCGTGATTCCGCGGCTCACCTATGCCGAGGCGATCGAGCTCGCCTTTTTTGGCGCCAAGGTCATTCACTGGAAGGCGATTCTGCCTGTCATGGATGGTGGTGTTCCCTTGCGCGTGCGCAATTCCTTCCGGCCTTCCAAGCCGGGTACGCGTATTCTGCCCGGCCTCACCAGCCGGGCCGGCGTGGCCGCCGTCACCGCCGTTCCGCGCGTTCATCTGGTGGCCGTTCGCGCCGACCGCGCCTACGGTCCGGTGGAACTGGCGACGCGTGTTCTCAGCTGGCTCGAGCCGATGCGCGCTCATCCCCTGCTTCTGCTGCAATCCTCGGCGGAAAACAGCCTGGCCCTGGCCATTACGCACGACGAAATGCCGGTCCTGGCCAACCTCGAGCAGCAGCTTTCCCATCGCGCGCAGGGACATGGCCTCGTGCTGGAGTCTTCCGAGGAAGTCGGCCTGGTCACCGCGATCGGCGCCCAGATTCGCCGCGCTCCCGGAGTCACCGCACGGGTTTTTGCCGCGCTGGCCCGCCGCCGCATTAACGTGCTCGCCGTCGCCAATGGTCCTTCCGGCCACGGCGTCGCCCTGGCCGTTGAGCCGGCCGCCCTCGGCCGGGCCGTGCGCGCGATTCACCGCGAGTTCCGCCTGTAATCAAAGGGATTTGAGGGCGAGATGGCTTCGGCTATTGGAAGCCGGCGTTCTCGCGGAAATACTCCGCAAGCACACAAATATGCCCCGGCCATTCGGTCAGTAGAGAATCAGGGACAGGTTGTCGAAGGGTCCCTTCTTCGGGGTCTGTTCCCTGCGGCGGACGCAGCCATACGGGTGGCCTAACCTCTCGATCAAAGTCCATTCCTCTTCACAGCCGAGACCGAGCACATCCGGATTTTCATCCGGCGGGGCCGGTTTGATCTCCGCATAGTCGGGATTGAGTCGAAGCCCCGGCAACCCGATCATCTTCGTCATATTGGCAAAGGCGTCCCGGGCTTCTTGCGGGGAGGGTGTTTTCGCGGGGGCATCCCAGACGTGAAAGTTGACGACGCCTTCCTGAATCACGGGGGTCCAGGCGAGTGGCCGAACCTCGAGGGGCGAAGTGGAATCGGGATGAGAGTAGGTGAGGGCGACAACTTGCGGAATGGCCGAGGGCTCAAGAATCGGTTGGGGAGAACCGGCGAAGAAGTTCCTCCCGTGCTCCTTGCGAAGCAGGCGAAGCGGAGTGAAAAGGTCGGGAAAGGGCAGGATCAGTTTGCAGTAGGAAAAACCCGGATCGATTTTGTGGTCCTTGTAGACCGCGTTCTCCTCCGGATGGATCATGCGCAGTTCGGGGCGCGGGCCGGTCATCACGCCGGAGAGGCGATAGGCGCCGCCGCGGGCCAGGGAAGCCTCCTGCATCCAGGAGCCGGCCAGGTAGGCGTAGTCGGACGGGGCCGACGGAAGATAAATGTAGACTTCATCGCTGGCGAACTCGATGACGGACATGCCATGGACAAGAACGTTGAGCTGTTGGAACGGGCTGCCGGTGAATTGACCGGATAAGGCCTGCGCCGCATGCGCTAGCGATCCGGCGACCGCCAGAGCGGGCACGGCCGCCAATCCCTGCAATAGTTCCCGCCGGGTGAGATGTGTCATCCGGAATGTTTCCCGATTCCGCCTGTCCGTCGGCTACCGCGCACCTGCCGCTTCCGGGTAGCGTGGGCACGGAAACGCGAGGTGCCCCGCGATGATCGCGCGCTTCCGGCAAATCGAAAGAAAATCCGTTTTTCGAGCCGGCCATTATAACCGGTGAAATTCATCGTGAGCGACGGAAAAGAAGTGTATCCTGTCCCGGTCAACTGAGGTGAGTGCATTCTCCGGCAAGGGAAAGGAGCAACCGTGGCGAGTGGATCGAAGGGCTTTGTCCGGGACGGGGGCGCCGGAACGATCGCTTCGGTGGCCACGGCCTTGCCCGCGTACACGATGGCGCGCGATGAAGTCAAACGGTACATGCGCGAGGTATTTGCGCTGGACGAGCGGAAACTGCGCGCGCTCTATGCCGTCGTGGACAATACGCGCGTTGAGACGCGTCATTGTATTTTCCCTCTGGACTATTTCATCAAGCCGAGACCGCTCGCGCAGCTCACCCGGGAATATCGCGAACATGCTGTGAGCCTGGGCCGGCAAGCCGCCTGCGACGCGCTCAGCGCGGCCGGACTGCGTCCGGCCGACATCGATCTGTTCATTACGGTGTCCTGTACGGGCGTCATCATTCCCTCCCTGGACGCCTACCTCATCAACGACATGGGTTTTCGCTCCGACGTGAGACGGCTGCCGATCACCGAACTCGGTTGCGCCGCCGGCGCCGCCGCCCTCGGCCACGCATGGCATTTCCTGCGGGGGTGCCCCGAGGGACGCGTATTGGCGCTGTCGGTCGAGTTGCCAACCCTGACGTTTCAAAGAAACGATCTCTCGCAGGCGAACCTGATCTCTTGCGCGCTATTTGGCGACGGCGCGGCCGCGGCGGTGATAACAGGCGAGCCCCAAGCGGGCCCGCGGATGATGGCCGCGGAAAGCTACCTGTTTCCCCATTCGCTCGATGCCATGGGATTCGACCTGCGGGAAACGGGATTTCACATCATTCTGGCCCGTGAAGTGCCCGATCTGATCCGGTCCCGCATCAAGCAGCTGGTGGGGGGATTCCTCGAGCGGCACCATCGCCGCCAGGAAGAGATCGCCGCCTGGGTGCTTCATCCGGGAGGTCAGAAGCTGCTGAGCTACATCGAGCAGGAACTGGGACTCGATTCCGGGCAGACGCAGCCCTCCTGGGACGTGCTGCGCGACTACGGAAACCTTTCCAGCGCCAGCGTGCTTTTCGTACTCAAAGAGTGGCTGAACAAAGAACCGATGCCCGCGGGCGCGTCGGGCCTGCTGGTCGGATTCGGGCCGGGATTTAGCGCCGAGATGGTGCTGCTCGAATGGCGGAACTGACGCGAGTCGGGTTTCTCGCGCTCCTCGGGGTGGTCGGTGTTCTGCGCCTGGTCGAGCTCCGCATTTCACTGCGGAACGAGCGGTTTCTGGTTGCCCGCGGCGCTCAGTTGCCACCCGACCCGAGTTTCCGCTGGATGGTGATCCTGCACGTCGGCGTGCTCGCGGGCGCGGGCGCGGAAGTCTGGTTCTGGCGGCGGCCGTTCGTGCCCGCCCTGGCGGCGGCGATGGGGGTCCTGTTCCTGGCGGCAAACGGTCTGCGCTGGTGGGTCATCCACACGCTGGGCAGGCATTGGAGCGTTGAGGTGGTCGATGCCGGCCGGCTGGGAGTGGTGGATACAGGTCCGTATCGGCTGATCCGGCATCCCAACTATGCCGCCGTTCTTGTGGAGATGCTCGCCCTGCCCCTCATTCACACGGCGTGGGTCACGGCAGCGGTGAGCACCCCGGCGCATTGGCTGGTTCTCCGCTCGCGCCTGAGGACCGAAGACCGGATGCTCCTGGCCAATCCCGAATATCGCCGGAAGATGGGATATAAGCCAAGATTCGTGCCACGGCTATTTTCCCGTCCCGAGGGAAGCGGGCATTCCGCACTTCCCGGAAGTCCAGTAGACTAGGGGTGACGTGGCGCATGTACATATGACCGGATCACGCTCGGTCGGTTCTTCGGCTGCGATTCTGCTTATTGCCCTGATGGGATGCGGGCCGGCGCTGGCCGCACCGAGGCAGGCGGCGACGCTGCAGGCCGGCTTCACGGAGATGTACGAGCTCCGGTTCTCGACTGCTCGGGCGTCTTTCGATTCCTACATACAAGAGCACCCGAAAGATCCCATGGGTGAGGCCTCGCTGGCGGCCGGCTACCTGTTCGAGGAGTTCAACAAGCAGGGGATCCTTACGCCTGCTTTTTTTCTCAACGACAAAAAACTGCTCGGCGGGGTTCCCAATCCCCAGCATGATGCGGCGCAGGCGGACTTCTTGCAGGTGGACGACAAGGCGCGAGAGATGGCCGAAGCGATCCTCAAGACCAGCCCTCGGGATCCGAACGCGCTGCTGGTGCTGACGCTGGCCAATGGCATGCAAGCCGATTACGACGCCTTGATCGCGAAGCAACACATTTCCAGCCTATTGTTGCTGCGCCAGACGCAGCAATCGGCGCGCTTACTTCTCCTGGTCAATCCGAACGCGAACGACGCCTACCTCGCGCTGGGCGCGGCGAACTACATCATCGGCTGCCTGCCGAGTTACAAACGATTCTTTTTGAGTTTTGCCGGGATTCAGGGCAATCGTGCGCTCGGCATGCAGCAGTTGAAGCTCGCGAGCGAAAGCGGCCATTATCTGAAGCCGTTCGCCAAAGTGCTGCTGGCGCTGGCGGCGCTGCGGGAACGGCAGCCCCGGCTCGCCCGATCGCTTCTCGGCCAGTTGCATCAGGAGTTCCCCCAGAATCCGGAATTCACCCAGGAACTAGCCAATCTCGACCGCAGTGGCGAACCGGCAAATCTCTCACGCTGATCCCGGATTCGGGGTCTCCGGCGGCCGCTGGCTGTAAAGCAAGGGGATGGAGGCCGCCAGTTCGGGCTCTGCCAATTTGCGCACCGGCAATTTGGCATCGATAGAATAGGTACAGGAGGCAACGACGATGCAACTCTCCACGGCAGTGGACAAGCGCATTCAGGGAACCATCCCTGGCGCCAGGCGGACTTTCTCCGTGCGCACGCCGATCGACGGCTCGGTCCTCGCTGAAGTGCCCGATTGCGGCCCGGGTGAAGCGCAAGGGGCCGCCGACCGGGCAGCGGCCGCATTCTCCTCCTGGAAACGAACAACTCCCTATGAGCGGGCTGCGATTCTGCGGCGCTGGTTCGAGCGGATTGGCGAACAGAAGGCCGAACTGGCCCGGCTGATGGTGATGGAAATGGGCAAGCCCCTGGCGGAGGCCGAGGGCGAGATTGGCTATGCGGCGAGCTTCGTCGAGTGGTACGCGGAAGAGGCCAAGCGCGTCTACGGCGAAACGATTCCCAGCCAGTTTCCGAATAAACGGCTCATCGCCCTGCGCCAGCCCTCCGGCCTGGTCTATGCCATCACGCCATGGAATTTTCCCTGTGCTATGGTGACTCGCAAAGTAGCGCCGGCCTTGGCCGCCGGCTGCACCGTCGTTCTCAAGCCCGCCGAACAGACCCCTCTCTCGGCGCTTTGTCTGGCGGACCTGTGGCGGGAGGCCGGCGGGCCGCCCGGGACATTTGAGGTCCTGCCCGCGCTCAATCCCGTGCCGGTTTCCGATGTTCTGCTTGGCGATCCGCGCGTGCGCGTGCTGACCTTCACCGGTTCGACGGCGGTCGGCATGCATCTCTACGAGCGCTGCGCGCCGACGATGAAACGTCTGGGCCTGGAACTAGGCGGGCATGCGCCGTTCCTGGTCTTTTCCGACGCGGACCTGGACGCCGCGCTGCCCCAGGTCGTCGCCTGCAAGTTTCGCAATGCTGGCCAGACCTGCGTGTGCGCGAATCGCATCTACGTTCACGAAAGCATTGCGGACGATTTCAGCGAGCGGCTGAAGACGGCCGCAAACGCCTTGCGGGTCGGGGACCCGCTCGATCCCCAGACGCAGATCGGCCCGCTGGTGGACGCCCAGGGAATGGCGAAGGTGCAGGCGCATGTCGCAGATGCCTTGCAAAAAGGGGCGCGCCTGCTGACGGGCGGAGAGCCCGCGGGCGGACTCTATTTCCAACCGACGGTCCTGACCGGGATCGGGCCGGATATGTTGTTGATGCGGGAAGAGACATTCGGCCCGGTCGCGCCCGTCGCGACGTTTCGAGACGAGGAAGAAGCCATTCGCATCGCGAATGCGACCTCGTATGGCCTGGCCGCCTACCTGTGGACGCGCGATCTGGGCCGCGCCTTTCGGGTGGCGGAATCTCTCGAATACGGAATCGTGGGCGTCAACGACGGCGTGCCTTCGACCGCGCAGGCCCCCTTTGGGGGCGTGAAGTACTCGGGAGTCGGGCGCGAAGGCGGCCATTGGGGAATCGATGAGTTTCTGGATATCAAGTACGTTTCCATTGCACTGCCCTAGCCGGCGAACTTCCCCCGGGACGCTCTGGCACGATGGCGAATCGGTAAGGCAGCCTTGACCGACTCACCCGAACAGGAATTTCGAAAATCTAAATCAAAGTTGGCAGGGTTCCAGGTGATTCGAGGCAGCGACGCCGGACGTTTGACCGCGGCGCTTGCGGGGAAACCAGCTTTTAGCGGAAATCCCGCCGGGAGCCACCGGACGGGTGGAAAAATCAAGGTTCTGCCGGCGTAAGAAGTCACATCGATGAACGGATAGAACAGGCCTATTCAATAAAAAGCCGCGTGCGCTTTCGGGGCCGGAATAGCACCCCGAGCGCGCGCGGCCTCTAACCGCTGCATGTCTGCAATCCTATCGCGAAGCCAATCGCTGCAACTTCCACGCCGAATCGATCTTCCGGCGCAACCCTTCGAAACGATTCACAGCGATCTAGGATACAGGTACGTTGATCGCTAGCAGGCGCCTGGGAGTCTTGCCCACCTTAAAGTTGGCAACCACTTTTTGAGTTTTCGTGTCGATAACGGAGGTTGTGTCGGGAATGCTGTTGCTCACGGTCACGTACTTGCCATTCGGGGTAATGGAAACCCAATTGGGGCAAGCCCCCGTGTGAATCTCCTGGGAGAATTTCTTCGTGGCCAGGTTGTACGCGTAGACGCCGCCATCGACCAAGCTCGTTACCCAGAGTTCCTTGCCGTCCGGGGTGATATCCATTCCGTGAGTCGGGGTGTTCTTCTCATATTTCTGGCAAGCCGCCGGCTCGGGCGGTCCCGGGGGAAGGGCCACGCGTTGGACTTCCTTGTTCTCCATGTTAACCACCGCGAAACCATGGAAACCGCCCAATGCGACATAGATTTTCTTCGTCTTTGTATCAATTACAAAGGGTCGCGGATCGGCGCCGGAGGGGAATGTTTCATCGAAGCTCATCGTCTTCAGATTCAGGCGGTAAATCTCGCCTTTGGCCCTTGTTTCACAGTACAGGAAATCATTGCTTTCCGCGCGAAAACAGTTGTGAGGAAAAAGAATGGGAAGGACTTTTACGACCTTTTTTTGGTGCATATCGACGATATCCATGCTGCCATGCGTCGGCTGCGCCTTGCCGTAGAAGCGCATGGGCACGGCGACATAATGGCCGTCGGGGGTCGAGGCGCATTCGTTCGGACGTCCTCCGAACGGATGGGAAATGAGTGGAATGGTGCCAAGCACTTTGTTCGTGGCAGTGTCAACAATTTTCAGCGTCCGTGTCGACATTACGGTAAAGAAAATGGTTCGCCCATCGGCCGGGGCACAGGCGCCATGAATTTGCTTGCCGAGCACGATGTTGCCCACAGTCTTCATCGTGTCCAGGTTGATTACGGTTACGCTGTCACCGCCGCTGTTTGTAACGTACAGCATCGTCTTTGTTTTACCGGCCGCGAAACTATTGCTTGTCAATCCAAAGGCGCCTACCAAAACCCCCAGCAACAAAAACCGAGTAAAGCCTTTCATCAAGACCTCCGAACGCGTCGCCGCGCTGACACAAAACAACCTAATTTTTAATTCCGCGTATCAATCTATTGCTGCGATTTGATTGCTGTCAAGCCTTATCCTCCTGCGGAATGGAAGGCTTCCGGATAAGATGTCGGCAGGACCGCGGCGATACGCATTGGCGCCGCGCCGCCATCCGGTATCGCCGGATCGGGTAGAGATCTCCCGCTCCCCCGGCGCAGTGTTTTGTAGTAGGGGGGGGGGGACCGGCGCTCCGTGAGAAGGCCTCATTCGGAATGCGGATGCCTTGTCTTTCCGATGAGATGGAATCGGCCCGGAACAAGGGGGAATGTGTGCCCCCTCGTTCCGGGCCGCGAACTGGTTGGCTGGACTGTGCTTTTACCCTGGGACCCGCCACAACGGATTGCCTGCGCCGCGGGGCGGAAGCGGCCGTCCGTCGGGAATGGGGCCCTACGCCTCAACTGCCGCGGCGATCGCCTTGCCCAGTTCCACTGTTGACGCGGTACCGCCCATATCCCGCGTATGGAGCTTCGGATCGAGAAGCGCTGCGGCGATGGCCTGCTCGATGGTGGCGGCAGCTTCCTCTTCGCCAAGGTGGCGAAGCATCATTGCCCCCGACCCGATCTGGGCGATCGGATTGGCGATCCATTTTCCGGCAATATCCGGCGCCGACCCGTGAACGGGTTCGAACATGGAGGGATACTCCCGTTCCGGATTGAGGTTGGCGGAGGGGGCGATGCCGATCGAGCCGACGACGGCCGGTCCCAGATCGGACAGGATGTCGCCGAAGAGGTTCGAGCCGACGACGACGTCGAACCAGTCCGGGTGCCGGACGAAATGAGCGGTGAGAATGTCGATGAGAAATTGATCGGTGCGAACGTCCGGATATTCCCGCGCCATCGCTCGAAAACGCTCGTCCCAGAACGGCATGGTGTGGATGATGCCGTTGGATTTGGTCGCCGAAGTGAGGTGACGGCGGCGCGTCCGCGCCAGTTCGAAGGCGTAGCGCATGACGCGGTCCACGCCTTTGCGCGTGAAAACAGTCTCCTGCATGGCTACCTCATCCTCGGTGCCCTCATAGAGCCGACCGCCGATTTCCGAGTACTCGCCTTCGTTGTTTTCACGCACGATCTGCATGTCGATCTGGCCCGGCTGGAAATTCTTGACGGCCGGCTCCATACCGGCCAGCAGCCGCACCGGGCGCAGGTTGACGTATTGGTGAAATCCGCGCCTCATGGGGATCAGCAGTCCCCAGAGCGAGACGTGATCGGGAACGTCGGGATGGCCGACGGCGCCGAGAAAGATCGCGTCGAAAGGGCGAAGCTGGTCGAGTCCGTCCGCGGGCATCATGCGTCCGGTATTCAGATAGGTTTCACAGCTCCAATCAAAATGGCGCCAGTCGAGGGTGAAATGGAAACGGCGGCCGGCGGCTTCCAGAACGCGGATGCCTTCCGGCACAACTTCCCGGCCGATTCCATCCCCGGGGATGGCGGCGATTCGATAGGTGTGGTTGGCCATATGTAGTTACTCTTTCTCCCCGCTCAGAAGCGGAGTCAGTTCGCGAATGTCGGCGACCGATTCGAGCGTGCGCACCGTCTCGATGATCTTTTCCGCCTTCGCCTGCGGCCATTTCGCATAGTCGACGCAGCCGCGGAATTTATCCGCGACCTGTTCGTAGCTCATCGGGTGTTGCGGACTCCCAAGGGCATACTCGGCGCGGCCGGAAATGGTGCGGCCGTCTTTCAAGTGAATGTGGATGATCGTGTTCATCGTGTTGAGGCCGGCGGCCGCGGCCATGGCGCTGCCGGAATAATGGACGCGGTGAATCATGGCCTGAACGTCGGGCCGATTCACGACCGCGTCGGTGAACTCGGGCAGGCCCGCCTTGCCTCTGAGCAGGAGAATGGCCAGGCAAAATTCCATGCTGAACTTGGCCTCGAGGCCGGTGTGCGGATCGTGGTGGATCAGCGAGCCGAGGGCAAACTTGTTCGTGCTGACATCCACGCTCTCCACCTCGGCCGGCTTGATCTTGTTCTGGCGAATCAGCCGCAACATTTCGCTCATCCCGGGGTGCGTGAGCGACCCGCTGGGGAAGGGTTTGATGGAGACGCCCGGGCTGGCAAAGACCCACGGATTGCCGAGCTGCTTGGTCAGAAAGCCAGGCTCGTATTCATAGGAGCCGCCGTAGGCGTGCATGAATCCCCCCGGCGCTTCCAGGACGTTCTGCGCCCCGGTAAAACCCCGCGAGGCCAAATCCACCGCGATGAGTCCGCCTTCGGCGGCATGGCCGGCATGAAACGGCTTCGTCATGGTGCCGAAGTTCGCTCGCAAACCGCCTCCCGCCGTGGCGGCGACACCGAACCCATTCAAGATCTGGTTCTCGTTGAGATTCCGCAGCTTGCTGCCGGCCGCCGCCGAGCCAAACGGGCCGCAAATGCCCGTGATGTGAAATCCGTCATTGTAACTGCGAGGCGAAAGCGCCAGGGCGATCTTGCATTCCACTTCCACGCCAATGTGATAGGCCAGCATCAAATCCTTGCCGGAAATACCGGCCGGCTCGCCGACCGCAAAGGCCGGCGGCAGGGCCGTCACCGTCGGATGCATCAGCAACCCATACACGCGGCCCGGGCCGACAACCAGTTGCGTGTCATCGAAGTCGAAGGCATGAATCGCGACGCCGTTCAGAAAAGCGGCAAACCGCGGCGGAACTTTCAGGTTGGTTCCCGAGACGGTCGAGCTGCCGCCGCAAAGCTCGGAGCCCCGAATGTATTCCCGGGCGATGTGTCCGGAATCGGCCGTCGAGCCCGCCAGGGACAATCCGAAGCCGTCGAGGATCGATTTCTTGCCGACTTCGATGACATCGGCCGGAATGTCGCTGTAGTTGGTCTTGAGGATAAATTCGGCCACGTCACGGGTTAAACCCTTCACTACGGGAAATGCCTGTTTCCGGTCTGTTTGGGCCGGTCCCTGGGCCGCCAGGGCTTGGTCCAAAGGCGCGAGAGACGCTGCAATACCTGAAGCTAATGCCAGTTGAAAAAAATCACGACGCAACATGATAGCTGTACCTCCCTATGAGATTTGATGCCTTTTGCGATGATTCAAACTGCCCTCTGAGCGGGTCCACGGTCGTGTCGGTATTCGCGCCCGTCCAACCGGTCGAATCAATATTTGTATTTATTTTCAGACGAGCGAGTTCTCCACCGCCGCAAAGCAATACCGTATCTCCTTAGATCATTCGACCACGATGCTCGAAGAAGCGCTGCGAAATCGGGCCATGGCGCCTGGGGCCTCTCCTCGACCGCGATCCCCAATATCCATACCTTGCACGGACCAGGAGCGCCGGTTTGTGGCCAACCTAGTTTATACGTTCCAATAGCGCCACGCCCCGGAAAATTCGCGGCCGGACCGCCTCCGCCGCAGGCGCGTGAAGACTGGATCGTGGCGAGCGGCTTTGGTCCGTCACCACACGAAATAGCGAAACCCACGGCGACTGCAAAGCGAAAACAGCCGGGCCTGGCCGCGCAGCTTTCGGCCATGAAATTGTTTCAGCAATGATCGGGATCGCGCTGCTGGAATACGCGCGGAAATCCGGAGCCGGCGAAGTAGACGGGTTTGGCATCCAGACCTCAAGCAGGATTCTTCCCGTGACGCAGAAATCCGGGGATCGGCACGCCGCGTTTTGCCGCTTTTGCGCCCTACCGTCCCTTTTCAGAAGAAATCTGTCGCACGGTTTCGAAGCTGTTTTAGCGCGGAGTTCTGCAAAAGGCCCACAGACTCGGGGCGCTCGCCGCATGTGTGCATGCCGCTTGCGGCGGGGATCTTTGGGCGAGCCCAGGATGTTCTGCAGGCGGCTGCGGGGCCGCTTAACGCCTATATAGTAATGGAGTTAGCGTTAAGGGGTCGTGGCGTTGGCGGCGGGGCGGAGATGTCCGCCGGCCCCTGGGCGGGATCGGGATTCCTGGGCCGGAAAGACTTCGTCAATGGGAGCCATATCTTCGGCGCGCTCTTCACCTGGCCGGCCCGCGCGTTGACCGAGGGGGCATATGGCCCGTATAATTTTCCTTTCGGTTTTTCACGCCTTCCGGAGGTTTCATGTACGCAGTCATTCGCGCCGGGGGAAAGCAGTATTGTGTCTCCCCGGGCGACACAATTCAGGTGGAATCGCTCGACC
>DATLRW010000011.1:0-4320 GCA_035534495.1 Candidatus Dormiibacterota bacterium
CACCCGCGGGCCTGTCCGCGTCCGCGTCGCCCCCGTCGCCGTCCCTACCCACCGGCTGGTCCGGAGAAATTCGATTGTCGGGTTCTTCGACCATGGCTAACCGTCCCAGACTCAGCATAACCTGTCATTGCGATGGATAACCCAGGACGAATCCGATAGACTTTCAGCTACTTACCTCGTATGACTCCAAGTTATCCGTCAGTTACTTTCGCGCCCGACAGGGAGGCACAACAGAAATGATAGGCCTTCACGCTCTTCCCGCACGAACTTTCAGCGCCGGAGCCGCGAGATCAGATAAGCGAGCCCCGACAATACGATGCTGATCAGGATGCAAGTCCCCAGCGGCAAGTAAAACGTGACATTCTTCCCCTTGTGGACGATATCGCCCGGTAGCCGCCCCAGCGGCAGCCCCATCCGCCCGGCCAGCAGCAGCACCGCCCCAGCCGCCGCGATCAGCAGCCCCACCCCGATCAAGATTTTGCCGATGTCCGTCATTGCCTGTTTTCCCGCAGTGCAGGATCCAAGTGCAAATTGCCCGCACCCGCTCCGCCGGTTACGCTGGTTCTCATGCGCACCATCGCCCTCGAAGAGCACATCACCACCCCAGCGCTCCTGGAAGCCTTCACCGCCGGCACCCTCGGCGCTCCCTCCGAGTACGTCCGCACCATTCAGGCAAAACTCCTCGATCTCGGCGCCGGCCGCCTCGCCGACATGGACGCTGACGGCATCGACGTGCAGGTCCTCTCCCTGGCCGTCGCCGAACTCGACCGCCTGGAACCCGCCACCGCCACCTCGCTGGTGCGCGAGGCCAACGACCTCATGGCTGCCGCTGTCCGCGCCCACCCGACCCGTTTAGCCGCTTTCGCCGCTATCCATCTTCGCCAGCCCGAGAAGGCCGCCACCGAGCTCGAGCGCTGCATCCGCATTCTGGGCTTCAAGGGGGCGCTCGTCAATGGCACCAGCGAGGGCCTGTTCCTCGACGATCCCCGCTTCACGCCTTTCTGGGAAGCCGCGCACAGCCTGGCCGTGCCCGTCTATCTGCATCCCGCGCCGCCGCCCGATCCGGTACGGCAAGCCTACTTCAGCGGACTCCCCGGCGACCTCGCCTTCTTTCTCTCCACCGCAGCCTGGGGATGGCACGCCGAAACCGGCCTGCACGTCCTCCGCCTCATCGTCTCCGGGCTGTTCGACCGCTTTCCCGGGCTGCAGGTCATCATCGGGCACATGGGCGAAAACCTGCCCTTTTCATTGGCCCGCGCCGACACCATCCTCGCCCGCAGCCGCTCACCGCTCCAGCGCCGTGTCGCCGAGTACGCGTTCCAACACCTGCACCTCACCACCAGCGGCTACTTCACCCTGCCGCCGCTGCTGTGCGCGCTCCAGGTCTTCGGCGCCGACCGCATCCTGTTTTCCGTGGATTATCCCTACAGCAGGAACGCGCAAGGCCGCGCCTTCCTCGACGCTCTCCCCCTCAGCCCCGCCGACCTCAACAAGATCGCGCACGCCAACGCCGAGCGGCTGCTCAAGCTGCCCAGCCGCTGAATTCGAGACCCCCACCACGCTCTCATCCTGATCCAGCGGGGCCCCGAACGCTTTTCAGTGCACTCGTGTCGAAAACGCGCGATCGATGAGCCGGGCCTTTTAGCCCCACAGGGGTGTAGTTTCCGAGTTGGCGGTTAACCGCCCGGACCCCAATTCCGCCTCAACGAGTGACTCGATTATGTGCTCTTCGAGCATCCCGCTGGACGACTAAACCAGTCGTTCGGGATGCCGAAGAGACAATCGCTGATCTACGCTATAGCGTGACGGCCAGCCCTTCCAATTGGGTGAGGCAAGTTCCCCATCCTTGATGGAAACCCATCGCCTCGTGCTTCGCGCGATCCTCGGGACTCTTATGTCGGACCAGAGCACGATAGCGAGTACCGCCCTCCACTGGCTCCATTGTGATTTCTGCGGTCATGAATGGTTCGGCGTTTGGCCTGAATTGTGGGCCGAGACCATCGGTAAAGACGAGGCGCTTTTCGGTGTCCACGATGAGGATGCAGCCTTTCTTTTCGGGAAAGACCTGCCCTTCCGGTGACCGCATCACGACATTGAATACCCCGCCTGCCACTAAATCGAGTTCCGCCTTCGCGACGCCAAAGGGCTTGGGTGCGAACCACTGCTTGAGGAGTTCAGGTGTAGTCCACGCACGCCACAGCTGCGCCGGGGTGGCCTTTACGATACGTTCGAGTAGAAGATCGAGTTCTCTATTCAATTCCATCCGTCTTTTCCCTTTCGGCTAAAGTTTCGACAAAGGCATCGAGCTGGTTCAGGCGAGTACTCCACATACGGCGCTCATTCTCGATCCAGGTTTGTGCTAACGCTAGAGCACCAAGGCGTAGTTCGCACATTCGGACACGACCCTTCTTGCGCGACACCACGATTTTGCTGGCCTCAAGAACACGAATGTGTTTCATGAAGCTGGGCAACGCCATGCGATGACGCTGGGCCAGATCCCCGACACTGGCAGGACCACCAGCAAGTTGCGTGATCACCGCCCGGCGGGTGCCATCTGCGAGCGAGTGAAAGACGCGATCAAGGTTAGCCATATGGATAACTATTGCATCTGGGCTAATTTCCTGTCAAGACAATTATCCATTCGGCTAAGTTTAACTTTGCCGGGGCAGGTGGCCCGCTCATCCATTCCAAAATCAGCGCTCGTACACTCAGGGCTGTGCCCCGCTCATCGCAGCTTTTCGCGATGAGCGGGCGTTCGCACCGGCCGGCGCAAATCTCTGATGGATCGGTCCATCTCAAACTCGAACGCATCGGTACCCTGACGGCCAGTACCCAGCGAAAAACGTGCCAGTCGAGTGTCGCCGGGAGTGCCCCATTGTTCGCGCGGCCTCATCGTGCGAAGGATAGGCGGGCACCAACCTCAACCGACCTTTCCGGAGTAACGGCCGCGCCTGAATGCCGCCCACCGACGTTCCATCTCGACCGCCTCTTCCACTCCCCTCGCCTGTATCCGTCGTCACATTCTTCGCCGGCCATTCCGGGTAGAGTGGACCAGTGCACCCATCTCGCGGCGCAGGGGTTTTTGTGTCTTCGATCGCCGAAGGGTATTCAGGCAGTAATATTCGCATGGAAACATGTTGCCGAGACATTAAATACCCCCCCACCCCTCCCACCCTCCCGGTTTTGCTGGAAACGCTGGCAACTCTAGCATTGCTAACACTCCCAAAGCCAGGGGTTCTCTAGACTGCATCTCATTTTGATTCAGAAATATGCGCGTTAATTGGGAGGTTGTCGCCGGCTCGCCGGCACGCAGGCATTTTGGGCGGAGCAGACTGCTCAAGAGCAATCGCGGATCCTTCGCCAAGCTCAGGACGACACAGACGAGTTACGACCCGCTTCCCAATTGCAGGCTCACGCCAGCGAGGCCTTGAGCGCCACTCCGTAATCCGGAATTCCTGAGATTCCCTGGGGCAAAGTCACGGCAAGACCATTGGCAGCCTGCTTCCACTTCGGAGCCTGGGTTGAGCCCAGCACCTCGACTCTGGCGATCTTGCCCGGAGAGTTGGGGCCGGAAAGACCGAGCGCCTGAATGGTCAGTTCTCCCGCGGCCAGGCCGAGGGTGATGGCGTACACGGTCTTGTTGTCCTTGGACCGGGTGAAGCGAACGTCCTGGGCGCCGAGCTTGCTCACGCTGTTGCCCTGAAACGAGCCGGCCTTGATGGCGTTGGGGCCCTCGCCGTAGATCTTCCACGGGCGGGTCTCGTAGATGGCCTCGCCGTTCACGCCCATCCAGGCCGTGATCTTGTCGAGCACCGCGATCTCCTTCGAGTCGATGGTGCCGTCAGGCTTGCCGGGAACGTTGAGGACGAAGGTGCCGTTCTTGCTCACGGTATCGACCAGCCAGTGGATCACGTCGCGAGGCTGGAGATAGCCGCCAAACTCGCCCGGCCGGTTGTAAAGCCTGCGGTTGTAATGCCACTCCCCGATGCAGGTTTCCGACTGCCAGGCGAAGGGCACGATGCCGCTGGTGAGGCCGCGCTCGTAGTCGGCCACCACCGACTTGGCGAGGTGGTCGGGCACGTTCTTGATGTTGGCGACCACATCGACTTTGCCGCCGTGCTTGAGGAGCGAATTGTTGTAGTAGTAGGCGGCGATGTTCATGCCGCCCCAGCCCAGCGGGAACAGGGCGTTGTCGAAATAAAGCAGGTCGGGATCGTGCAGGTCGATGAGGTCGCGGGTGCGGTCGTAGAAGTTCTTGACGTAGGACGGGTCGGGCAGGGCGTCCTGCGGGTGCTTGGGGCCGTAGAGGCGCTGGGGATC
>DATLRW010000012.1:0-12584 GCA_035534495.1 Candidatus Dormiibacterota bacterium
CCCTTAGCGACTGGCTAATCGACAATGCGGAGATTGTCGCCGTTGTCGTGGGCATTCTTCTGTTAATGCTGTTTTTGAATCGCGTGGATAGGTCCATACGGGAATCGCCTCCGCAGCCAACCGTTCAGCAAAAGGCGGCCACGGAAGAGCGAAACTTAGCTTTCTACGCGGGGCGCAAGATAGTGGATGGTGTCCGCAATCCAGCAAGCGTGCGATTCAGCTTTGCTGCGGCCATGGCCGATGGGTCGCTCTGTTATGATCTGCGCAGTCAGAACGGTCTTGGTGGCATGAGCGAGGGAATGGTGGTCGAAACCAAGAAGCACGGCTACCAGTACCAGCAAGACGCTGGGGGCAGCCACGGTTTCAGGGCCGCATGGAACGCTCACTGTGCCAACAAACAACCAGCAGTGAGCGTCCTTGATGATCTAAACGAGTACGCAAAGGGACAGCAGTAAATGAAGTCGAAACCTAAGAAGCCGAAACTGACTCCCGGCCCGAAGCCCCAACGCCTGAAAATCAAGGGCGACTGGCGGAAGGCCGTGAGGAAGTCCCTGGAGAAGCAGAAGCCGCCCGAGGGCTGGCCCAAGTAGGCCGCACGGTGCGCTATGCTAGGGTGAAGGGGTGCTGCGCTGCGTAAAGTACATACTTCCGTTTTTCTTTGGATATTTCAGGAACGCGCGCCGTAGGCGGATGCTTAAAGCCGATTGATGACGCTGGCTACGCAGCCGGCGCCGAATCCGTTGTCGATGTTGACGACGGAGACATTCGCCGCGCAACTGTTCAGCATCGCCAGCATGGCCGCGACGCCCCCCAGGCTCGCGCCGTATCCCGTGCTGGTCGGCACGGCGATTACCGGCACGCCTACCAGACCCGCCACGACGCTCGCAAGCGCGCCTTCCATTCCCGCGACGCAAATCACCACGCGAGCCTCCGTCAGGCGGTCGCGATGATCGAGCAGCCGGTGCAGCCCGGCGACGCCGACGTCATAGATCGTCTCGACGCGGCTGCCCATCGCCTCGGCGGTGACGGCGGCCTCTTCGGCGACGGGGATGTCGCTGGTTCCCGCCGAGACAACCAGTATCAATCCCTTGCCGTGAATCTCGCGGTCGCGCCGGATCAGGATCGTGCCGGAGAGCGGACGGAAGCGCGCCGAGCGGTCCAGACGGCGCACGCGCTGATACATGGTGCGGCTCGCGCGCGTGACCAGGATGTTGTGCGATGAGCCGTTGCCGAGCATGCTGCGCACGATTTTCGCCACCTGCTCAGCCGTTTTCCCGCGGGCGTAGACGACTTCGGGAAAGCCCTGGCGCAAGGCGCGGTGATGATCGATTTTGGCGAAGCCCAGATCCTCGAACGGCAACTTTTTCAGCCGTGCCAGAGCGTCGTCGAGCCCGGTTCGGCCGCGGCGCACGTCTTCGAGCAGTTTTCTGAGGTCCTGTTCGGTCATGGGCGCTTGGGGAAGTCCGCAGCCGATTCTACCACCTGCTCCTGCACGCGCCGCTGTCCTCCCGAACCCGGTCCCGGCTATTTTGGCCGGGGCTGGTCGCGAGGGATCTGCTTTTCCCCGTATCCATTGTGCTCTCGTTTGCCCGGGGGGTATGCTCCAGGCAATTGGGAAATTTTCAAGGGGATTGGCGCTTTGCCGCCTACTCACACGATCTCCCGCTATAACGACAAGGCCGGAATCAGGGAACACTACGACCGGGTCAGCCCCTACTATCGCGAATTGTGGGGCGAACATCTCCATCACGGCTATTGGATTCGCGGCGACGAAACCAAACAGCAGGCGCAAGTTCAGCTCATCGAGCATCTGGCCCGGGCGGCCGGCATCCGGCCCGGCGCGAAGCTGCTCGACGTCGGCTGCGGATTCGGCGCGAGCAGTATTTATCTGGCCGAGAAATATCGGGTGGAAGCGACCGGCATCACGATCTCCCCGGTGCAGGTCGATCTGGCCAGCCAGGCGGGGGCGGCCGCCGGAGCGCGAGCCAGTTTTTTTCTGATGGACGCCGAGGAGATGGCATTTCCCAACAAGAATTTCGACGTGATCTGGTCGGTTGAATCGATTTCGCATTACCCGGAGAAGGGAAGATTTTTCGGCGCGGCGGCGGATGTATTGGCCGCCGGCGGAACGATGGCCATCATCGATTGGTTCAAGAAGGGGAATCTCGACGGGCGAACCCGGGAAAAATTCATTCGCCCGATCGAGCGGGGAATGCTGGTCGAACTGGACACGATGACGGATTACGTTTCGCTGCTCGAATCCCGCGGCCTGCATGTCACCCGTCAAGAGGTATTGAACCGGCACTGCGCCAAGACCTGGGATTTGTGCCTGGAAATCATCCGCCCGCGTGCCCTGTGGGATCTGGCCGCCGAGATGGGCCCCGCGTTTCTCGATTTTCTGAAGGCGTTTCGCGCGATGAAAGCCGGTTTCGCCTCCGGCAATTTCGTTTATGGCCTGCTGATCGCCCGGCGGCAAAATGATGAATGCCGGATAGAGGAATGACTAATGAACGGCCGGACGCTCGACGGACCCGCCCATCGCGAGACCTTGTTCCACGATGGCCAGCAGCAGCGCGCCGGTCGGGCACTCTTTGACGCAGTCGCCGCATCCGTCGCAGAGTTCCGGCTGAGCCAGATACGGAAACGTTCCCTTCGGCTGGAGCGGCGTCTCGAAATTCCGGGGCGTCCGAAGCAGCAGGAACGTCAGGGCATCGCCCTCGACGGGCGTTGCTTTGGCGGGCCGCAGCGCAATCGCATGGCGATGGCATACGTCCATGCAGATCCCGCAGGCGAGACATTCCTTGCCTTTCAGTTTAAGGCGAAACATGTTTGCCTCCCTCGATTTTTGCGCCCGCTTCATTGAACAGGCGGACGGCCCTCACAAAAGCGGCGAGGACGATCGCGCACAATATCGGAAACGCGCTGTAGAAGACAACTGTTGCAAGACCGTGATTATGGTTCGATCGCCAGGAATACAATGTTTGCCAAAACGCGCTCTTGCTGGCGGCATATTCGTCCCCCGGCCCTTCCATCACGAAAACGAATCCGAAGGTATTCAGGATGGCCCCCAGGCCGACCAGGTAGGTGCTCAGGCGATAGGAGGCGTTGACGTCTTCGGCGTTGCGCATCGTCTTGACCAGCAGCGCGGCGGCCAGCGCGATGGTGCCGAGGGGAACGAAGGGCAGGCCCACCTTGATGTCCGCCATGATGTCCAGGTTCATCGGCAGGAAGCCCAGTATGACGGCGGCGAGAAGAAATCCGTCGCGCAGGGCGATATAGGCGACCCACCAGAAGTCGGCGGCGGCCCGAAGCGTGAAGCGACCGAGGATCCGTTCGAAATACGGTCGCCCGATGTGAAGCAGGAAGGAGAGAATGGAAAAGAGAATCCCTATGTCGAGCAGCGTTTGAAGCGACCAGATTTCCAATGATTTCAGTGTAGTCATGTTGTCGGGCAGTCTCTTCGGGAGCCTTCACGCTCCTTGGTTTTGCCGGCAACCAAGCCTTTGGGCACACGGGCCTGCGCACGTGCCCGGCAGAGCGCCGCCTTGGGTGGAGCAAGGAGGCTTCCACTCTTAAGTCAGGCGAAATCAATGGTCTGAGGCGCGGCGATTCATCCAGGAAAGCGCGAACTGCCGCACCTGCTTAGCGAAATATCACCCAGGGATTGCCCGTGCCCGCCCCCCGGCTTGACTTTGGGGATGGCGGCGGCTAACAGTGGGCGATGCGTTTCCCGGGCGCGAGCAATGACGGCGTTCGGAAAAAATCCCGGGAACCTGATCGCCGGGAATCGGGAACGAAATGACGGGAAAAACGATTGTTGTCGGGATTACCGGAGCGAGCGGCGCGGCCTATGCGCGCAAGCTGCTCGAGCTGCTCGAAAACGATTCGCGCGTCGGCCGCGTGCATCTGGTGGTGAGCGAGGCCGGGCAGCGCCTGGTCGCCATGGAACTGGGTCTGGTGGCGAGCGATCTGAGGCAGCTGCCGCAGCTACTGGTCGGCTCGGCGAAAAAAATCGATCTGCTCCCCAATAAGGATATCGGCGCTTCGATCGCCTCGGGCACCTATCCCGTCGATGGAATGGTGGTCATTCCCTGCACAACGGGGGCGCTCGGCGCGATTGCCGCTGGAACGAGCGACGATCTGATTGCGCGCGCCGGCGACGTTTGCCTGAAAGAGAACCGGCGGCTGATTCTGTGCGTGAGGGAGACGCCGCTCGGCCGCATTCACCTCGAAAACATGCTGCGGGTGCAGGCGGCCGGCGCGGTGATCATGCCGGCGGTGCCCGCTTTTTATTTTGGGCCCAAGACGATCGACGATCTGGTGACGCAATTCGTCTGCCGCGTGCTTGAACATCTGGGGCTGCCGCAAGAGGGGCAGTATCGCTGGATGGGCGCCGGCGCCAGGAAGAAAGAGGAGTGAGGACGCGGCTCGGCCATCGGGCCGAGCCGGGAGAGAACATGCTTGGCCGCATTCGCAGCGTGCTCGAAATGATCAAATTCGAGCACTCGGTTTTCGCGTTGCCCTACGCGCTGGTCGCCGCCCTGCTCGCGGCGCGCGGCGAAGGGCCCGGCGGCGGCTGGCCGGCGGCCGGCGTGCTTGCCTGGCAGCTCGGCTGGATTGTGGTGGCGATGGTCGGCGCGCGGTCGGCGGCGATGACCATGAACCGGATCGCCGATCTCCGCTACGACCGCTTGAATCCCCGCACGCGCAATCGGGCGCTGGTGACCGGGGAACTGTCGCCGGGATTCGCCTGGACGTTTGCGATAGCCAGTTCGGCGGTGCTCGTGCTGGCGGCCTGGGAATTGAACCCGCTGGCCTTCCGGCTATCGCCCGTGGCGCTGGCGGTTCTTTTTCTCTATTCGTACACGAAACGGTTTACCGCGTGGTCGCATCTGGTGCTGGGCTTCTGCCTCGGCATGTCGCCGGCGGCGGCGTGGATTGCGATTCGCGGCGCGCTCGATTGGCGCATGCTGCTTTTGTGCGCGGCGGTCACGCTGTGGGTGGCCGGGTTCGACGTGCTCTACGCCTGCCAGGACGTCGATTTCGATCGCGAAGTCGGCCTGTTCTCGATACCGCGGCGAATCGGCGTTTCGCGCGCGCTGGTGGTGGCGCGCGGCATGCACATCGGAATGATCCTGCTGCTCGGATGGCTGGCGGCGAGTTTCGCGCTCCCGTGGCCGGCGTGGGCGGGCATCGCGGTGGTGGCCGCGCTGCTGGCCTACGAGCATCGCCTGGTGCGGCCGAACGATTTGAGCAAGATCAATGCTGCATTCTTCACGGTGAACGGCTATATTAGCGTCTTGTTCCTGATTTTCTGGGGCGCGGCGGTTTGTCTGTGCCGGCCGTATTGAGCGCTGCGAAAAAAGCGTCCCACCGGGCCGATCAGAAAAGCGGATTACTCGCTCCGCTCGGAATGTCGGCGCCACACAGCGCGTGGACAGGGATTAAGATAAAAGGGTAGCCACGATGGCCGAACCTACCATTCGCGATTCCCAGCTGGAGCCTGTCGCCCATAAGGTGCTGGCGGGCGAGCGGCTGACGTTCGAGGACGGCGTCGCGCTGTTCCGCTCGAAAGACCTGCTCGCGGTCGGCTGGCTGGCCAATTACGTTCGCGAGAAGCGCCACGGCGACATCTGCTATTTCAACGTCAACCGGCACATCAATCCGACCAACGTCTGCGTTGCCCACTGCCGCCTGTGCGCCTTCGGCCGCTCGCCCGATGCGCCCGGCGCCTACACCTACGCGCTCGACGATGTTTACCAGCGGGCCGCGCAAGGGGTCGCCGAGGGGGCGACGGAATTCCACATCGTCGGCGGGCTGCACCCTTCGCTCACCTTCGAGCATTATCTCGAAATGATTCGCGGGCTCAAGCAGCGCTTCCCGCATGTGCACCTGAAAGTTTTCACCATGGTCGAGATCGGCTATTTCGCCCGCCTTACGAAACTTCCCCCGCGCGAGATCCTGCTGCGGCTCAAGGAAGCCGGCGTCGATTCGATGCCCGGCGGCGGGGCGGAAATCTTCAATCCGCGCGTGCGCAAGGTGATCTGCGACCACAAAACCAGCGGCCGGCTGTGGCTCGACATCGCGCGCATCGCGCATGAGATCGGTTTGCGCTCGAACGCGACGATGCTCTACGGCCATATCGAAACCTACGAGGAGCGCGTCGAGCACCTGACGCTGCTGCGCCAGCTGCAGGACGAAACCGGCGGCTTCGTCACCTACATTCCCCTGGCGTTCCATCCGGAAAACACCGCTCTTTCGTATCTGCCCAAACCGACCGGCTGGGACGATCTGAAGTCGATCGCCGTGGCGCGCCTGATGCTGGATAATTTCGATCACATCAAGGCGTACTGGATCATGCTGACGCCCCCGGTCGCGCAGATCGCGCTGCGCTTCGGCGCCGACGACATCGACGGCACCGTCATCGAGGAGAAGATCTATCACGATGCCGGCGCCACCACCCCGCAACACATGACGCGCGCCTCGCTCGAGCGCCTGATTCGCGCCGCGGGCCGCGTCCCGTTCGAGCGCGACACGCTCTACCGCCCCGTCGATCGCTCGAAGCTCCCGCCGGCCGGACCCAGTCCCGACGTCACCCTCAGCCTCAACGTCTAAAGGTTGCGCCGTCGCCTTTCCGGCCAATCGGGCCGCTCCATTTTCCTGAATGGCGGGAGTCTTCCGCCGGGAGCGCTTGCGCTCAACCGCCGATCCGCCATCAGGCATTTTTGATCGCGGCCGGCGGCGGCGCTGTGTTTCCCCTGGTTTATACTGCCTGGGTGATCGAGCAATCTGAATTGCTCGCGCCGCTGCGCCGCTACTGGGGTTTTGCCTCCTTCCGCCCCCTTCAGCAGGAGATCGTCCGGAGTCTGCTCGGCGGCCACGACACCTGCGTCATCATGCCCACCGGCGGCGGCAAGTCGCTTTGCTACCAGTTGCCCGCCGCGATGCTGGCCGGGAAAACCGCCGTGGTCATTTCGCCGTTGATTGCCCTGATGCAGGATCAGGTGACTCAACTCATGCAGGCCGGCATCCCCGCGGCCGTGCTGAACAGTTCGCTCGCAGCCGGCCAGCAGGCACAGGTGATGCGTGAGACCACGGAGGGACGATTCCGTTTGCTATATCTCTCGCCCGAGCGCCTCGCCCGCCCTGAAACCGTCCGTTGGCTGCAAGGGGCGCCCATTTCGTTTTTCGTGATCGACGAGGCGCACTGCATCTCCGAATGGGGTCATGAGTTCCGTCCGGAATACCGGCAATTGAATCGCCTCCGCGATCATTTCCCCCACCACCCCGTGGCCGCTTTCACGGCGAGCGCCACGCGCCCAGTTCGTCACGACGTCATCGATCAGCTCCGCCTGCGGGACCCGCACAAGTACATCGCCAGCTTTCACCGTGCCAACCTGCGTTACTCCGTTCGCGAGTGCGATTCGCGCGAGCAGGGAAGGCTTCTGGTCAAGGCGCTCCGCCGCCAGCGCGAGGGAAGCGTCATCGTCTACGCCTCCACGATCAAGCGCGTCGAAGCCGTCGTCGATTTCCTCGAAGAGAGCGGGATCGCCGCCATCGCTTATCACGGCCAGATGGACCCCGACACACGCCGGCGCAATCAGGAGCGCTGGATGTCGGATGAGGTGCGCGTACTGGTGGGAACCGTCGCCTTCGGGTTGGGCATCAACAAGGCCACGGTGCGAGCCGTCATTCACCTCTCGCTGCCCAAATCGCTCGAACAGTATTACCAGGAGGCCGGCCGCGCCGGCCGCGACGGCCATCCGGCCGATTGCGTGCTCCTGTGGCGCAAGGCGGACGCCGGGCTTCTCTCGCACTTCATCCGCCAGATGGATGATGCGGCTGAACGCGACCGCGCCTGGCAGCGATACCATGAGATCCGCGGCTACGCCGAATCGGGCGCGTGCCGCCATCGGCAGATCTGCCTGCATTTCGGCGAGACTCCCAAGTGGATATCCTGTCAGGCCTGCGATGTGTGCGCCGGCCCTGCGGAGTGGCTCCTGGAATCCCCCGCTCAGGAGCAGCCCCGGCGGCGCGAGCGCAAGTCCATCCGGGCGCGGCGGCCCGTGCCGGGGTCCCCGTCAAACGTTGAGCCTCGCGGCGCTGGCATGGCGGACGCCAACGGGGAGGAGCTTCGCGAGTATCTGCGCGAGTGGCGGCGAACGACGGCGAAGAGCCGCGGCATTCCTGCCTACATCGTCATGCACGATGCATCTCTCGAGAGCCTCTGTCGCATCCGGCCGGCCTCTCTGGACGAGCTTCTGGAGGTTCCCGGTTTCGGCGAACGCAAAGTCGAATTGTACGGAGACGATATTCTGAAGGCCCTGCGATGGTTTCGAGAGGGATCGAGAGCTGCCCCGGCAAATGAGGAACGGCCAAAACCCATCGAGGAAACGATGCGGATGCTTGCCGAGGGCCGCAGCTTCGCCGAAATTGCCCGGGCGCGCGGCTGGCAACTCGGGACGGTGGTTGCCACGGTCGCCGACCTCGTCGAGCAGGGCAGGGTGGAATTTCAGCCAGCCTGGGTGGAGGCGAAGAAGCGGGCGAGCATCGAGGCTGCGGCCGAGCGCCTGAGCCTCGATCGTCTCCGAACTCTCAAGGATGCTCTGCCGCCGGAAATCACGTTTGACGAGGTTCGCCTTGTTGTCGCTGTCCTGCACCGGCGGCGGACAGGGTAGATACGTTTCACGGCGAGTTCCGGGCCTGGATCACCTGCTGCTGAATTTGCCCGATCGGAAGCGAATCTACCCTACGTCCTACCTTCCCTCCCGCCCCCGTCTTGGCGGAAAGCCGCCTTCGTGCGATGCTCGTCAGCGGATCGCCCCGATGAATTTCCGCGAAGCCTTGAAGCAGGGAATCGGCCGGTTGCGCACGGCGGGCGTCGCCTCCCCCGTGCTGGCGGCGGAACTGCTGTTGATGCACGTCGCGGGCGCGAGCCGCGCCTGGCTCTACTCCCACATCGACGATTCGCTCGATTCGGCGGCGGCGGACCGGTACGGCGATCTGATCGGCCGGCGCGCCGCGGGAACGCCCACGCAATATCTCACCGGGCACCAGGAATTCTGGGGTTTGGATTTCGACCTCACGCCCGACGTGCTGATTCCGCGTCCGGAAACCGAGCACGTGGTCGAAGCCGCGCTGACGCGGATCGGCCAGCAGCGTTCGCGAGAGGCGCTGCGCGTCGCCGACGTCGGCACCGGCTCCGGCTGCATCGCCGTAGCTCTCGCGCGGGAATTGCCGAAGGCGAACGTTTTCGCCACGGATGTTTCGCTTGCCGCGCTGCGAGTGGCGCGGCGCAACGCCGAGCGCCTGGGCGTCGCCCGCCGCGTCGTGTTCGCCGCATCGAATCTGCTGAGCGCATTCGCGCCGCGCTCGTTCGACCTGGTCGTCAGCAACCCTCCCTATGTCGGCCGCCGTGAATCCTCCTCGATCGCGCGCGAAATCCGCGAGCATGAGCCGGACCAGGCCGTTTTCGGCGGCGAGGAGGGAATCGAGGTGTATCCGCCGCTCATGGCCCAGGCGGCCGAATGCCTCCGCGCCGGAGGCGTGCTGGTGGTGGAACTCGGGTACGGAATGAGTGAGCGCGTCATGGCGCTGCTGGACGCCGGCGACTGGAGAGACGTTTCTGTCACGAGCGACCTGGCGGGAATCCCGCGCGTTGTGGCGGCCGGGCGCAGGTAGCGTTCCGGGATAGAAGCCTGGATGTTTGCCGGTGCAAGGCGGCGGAGAAACAAAGCCCCGGAGAGATTCCTCGTCGCTTCGCTCCCCGGAATGACAGCTTCTTTGTGACCGCGCCGAGATTGCCCGCGGACCTGGCCCAGAGCAGGCCGAGGGGCTCCTCGCAATGGTGGCATTTTTCCGGCGCCGCATGGATTGCTTCTATAATTGACGGCAAAGAGCGGTCCGCCATGCCGAAACTCGCCCGCTTCCGCGCCGTATCCCCACCGCCGTCGCCGGCATCCTTCGCGACGCCCATCCTTCACGTCGATATGGACGCGTTTTTCGTCTCCGTCGAGCTGATCGAGCGGCCCGAGTTGCGCGGAAAGCCGGTGGTCGTTGGCGGAAGGCCGGACCAGCGCGGGGTGGTTTCGGCGGCCAGTTACGAGGCGAGGAAATTCGGCATCCAGTCGGCGATGCCGCTGCGCACGGCCGCCCGGCTCTGTCCCGACGCGACGTTCCTCGCCGTGCGGCACGAGCGCTACGCCGAATACAGCGACCGCGTCGCCGCGATTCTGGAGCGCTATTCCCCGGTGGTCGAAATGGCCTCGATCGACGAGGCCTATCTCGATCTTTCCGGCACCGAGCGCCTGCACGGCACACCGCTCGCGGCCGCGGCGAAACTTCATGACGAGGTGCGGCGCGAGACCGGCCTGCCCTGCTCGATCGGCCTGGCCTGCTCGCGTCTGGTGGCCAAGGTGGCTTCCGATCAGGCCAAGCCCCACGGCCTGCTCTGGGTGCCGGGCGGGGCCGAGGAGGCGTTTCTGGCTCCGCTGCCGGCGCGGCGAATCCCGGGTATCGGCAAGGTCACCGAGGCGGCGCTGAAATCGCTGGGCATCGAAACCGTCGGCCAGCTCGCCGCGCTTTCCGCCGATCAGCTCGATTGTGCATTCGGGCAGTGGGGCGCGGCGCTCTACCGCAAGGCGCGCGGCCAGGATGCCTACGAGTTCGTCATCGACGCCGAACCGAAATCCATCTCTCACAATCGCACCTTCGGCGCCGATACGGCCGATCGCGAACGGCTGGCCTCGACCCTCAGCTGGCTCTGCGAGAAAGCGGCCAAGCGCCTGCGCGACGCCGGTTTTCGGGCGCGGACCGTCACTCTCACGTTGCGGTACGCGGGCTTCCAGACGGTGACGCGCGCCCGAACCCTGCGCGAGCCCTCCCGCCTCGATGCGGTTTTCCTCGCGGCGCTTCGTTCGCTCTTCGAGAAGAATTGGACGGGGAAGAATCTGCGCCTGGTGGGCGTCGAGCTGTCGGGATTTACCCGCGGCTCGGGGCAGCTCAACCTGCTCGACGACGGCCGCGGCGAGCGGCGCGAGCGGCTGGCGCGCGCCGCCGACCGCCTGCGCGATCGCTACGGCTTTGGCAAACTCGTGCTCGGCAGCTCGCTCGAAAGCGGCGAGGAAGAGTGAGCGGGCCAGTGCATCGGCCTCAATCGGCCGCCCGATGCCACTAGCTTCGAGCCGCGCCAGCCGTCCATAATCCCCTTGTGACCTCGCGCGAATTGGCCGAAAAAATCTGCCGCGTTCTCGTTGCCGCCGGCCATGAAGCCTATTTTGTCGGCGGCTGCGTCCGCGATCTCCTGCTCGGCCGCGAGCCTGACGATTACGATGTCGCCACCGACGCCCCTCCCCAGCGCGTCGAATCGCTTTTCCCCGGCAGCCTGACCGTCGGCGCGAAATTCGGCGTGGTGGTCGTCGTGGAGGGCGGAATCCAGGTCGAAGTCGCCACCTTCCGCTCCGACATCAGCTACAGCGACGGCCGCCATCCCGACCGGGTCGTCTTTTCCCGCTCGTCCGCCGACGACATTCAGCGGCGCGACTTCACGATCAACGGTCTGTTGCTCGACCCGCGCGACGGCGCCGTCGTCGATCTGGTCGGGGGCCGAAGCGATCTGGAGGGCGGGCTGATTCGCGCCATTGGCGATCCCGAACGCCGGTTTGCGGAAGACAAGCTTCGCATGTTGCGGGCCGTGCGCTTTGCCGCGCGCTTCGCCTTTGCCATCGAACCCGCGACGTTCGCCGCCATCGGGCGTCTGGCGCCGGAAATCGGCCAGGTGTCGGCCGAGCGCGTTCGCGACGAGCTGACGCGGCTGCTCACCGAGGGCGCGGCGCGGCGCGGTTTTGAGCTGCTCGACGCCTCGGGGCTGCTCGCCGAGGTCCTGCCCGAAGTCGCAAAAATGAAAGGGGTCGAGCAGCCGCCGGAATTCCATCCCGAGGGAGACGTCTGGATCCACACCCGGATGATGCTCGACGGGCTGGCTTCGGGAGTTTCGCCGACTTTGGCCTGGGGCGTCCTCCTGCATGACGTCGGCAAGCCGCCCACGTTTACGCCGCCAGCCGGGCCGGGCGGGCGCATCCGCTTCGATAGCCATGTCGAGGTCGGCGCCGTTATGACCGAGGCGATTTTCCGCCGCCTGCGTTTTTCAAACGCGGCCACCGAGCAGGTTTCTTCCCTGGTCCGCAATCACCTGCGGTTTATGGATGTGCCCCGGATGCGTCCCGCCACGCTCAAACGATTCGTCCGGCTGCCGCTCTTCGACGAGCATCTCGAATTGCACCGGCTGGATTGCCTGGCCAGCCACGGCAAGCTCGATACTTACGAGTTTGTCCGGCGTTTCCTGGCCGAAACCCCGCCCGAGCAGGTGCGTCCCCCCAGGCTGGTTACCGGGGAGGACCTGAAGCAATTGGGGTTGCGGCCGAGCCCCCTGTTCGGAGAGCTTCTGCACGCCATCGAGGAGGCCCAGTTGGAAGGCAGGGTGAAGTCGCGCGAGGAGGCGATGGCATTGGTGCGTGCAATGGCGCAGGAATCGTCCGGCTTGAGTGGTGCCTGATGGCCGATGAATTGTCGTATCTTATTGATTG
>DATLRW010000013.1:0-3705 GCA_035534495.1 Candidatus Dormiibacterota bacterium
ATCCGGGGCCTGGCCGGGCGATTTGAACCGCACCTTCGCGGCCGGCAGCGGAATCGGCCGATCGAGCACTACGTTCATCGTGGTGCCTCGCGGAAGCTCCGCGTCGGGACCGCGCGTGAGCAGCACGCCGAGCAAACCCGCCGCGGCGCCGATCCCCAAGCCGCTTTTCGCGCCGGCGGCTCCCGCGGCGGCCGCGCCGATCCCGGCGCCGTAAACCGTGCTGCGAATGATGATGCCCGCATCGGTCGCGCGGCTGGTCGGCCCTTCGATCTGGCCCTCCTTGCCCGTTTTCTCGCCGCCGCCGGTGCCGACATCGGACGGCGCGCCCACCAGGCTCGCCGCGTAACCGTTTGGCAAAATGAGCTGGGTGATTGTGAGCACGAGTTTTCCCCGGCCCCGGATTCTTCCCGGCCGCTTCGCCGAAAGTACCTGCCCGCTCATATACGAACCGGCGGGAATCGCGATGTGGCCCGCGACAAGGATGGGATACAGGGTCTGGAAATAGACGGGATCGCCGGCGCGGGCGGTACGCGTCGAGATGGCGTTTTCGAGCACGAGAGGAATTTTCGTGCCGCTGGGAACATCGATCACGGCCGGCTTGGCGAGCGGCGCCGTGGCTTCCTTCACGCGTGAGGACGCGAGCTTGAGCGAGGCGGGCGACTGAGCGGCGGCGACGCTCGATAGCAGGAAAAACGCGGTGCTCAGCAGGAATGCGCGAACGTTCATATTTTTTCCCTCCGCTCGGAAGCCTTTCCGAATGGGATGTTCCACCGCTTGAGAGGGATGTTCCGATTATCCCTCAAGGCGATGCCGGCTGCGGGGGGAAAACCTGGCCGGGCCGGCAAGGATGCTGCTTGAGAAACACATTTTCGATTCCGACGCATGCGGGAGGATATAATTCATTCTGAGAGCCTCAGGCCGCCGCCTTTTTTTTCGTGGGTCACGTATACGGCGCATGGCGTGCGACCGGGCATCTAAGAAATCGTACGAATTCGCTATACTGGAAATGCAATGAAAACTGAAATGAAAACCGAAAAAGCAGCCTTGGAAGAACGCGATCTTATCTTCGACAGCTTTCGCCGCTGGGGATACCTCGAAGCCGATCTCGATCCGCTCGGGTCTTACCGGCCAACCCCGCACCCGGATCTCGCGGTTCATGGCGAGCTGGCCGAACAGGCTCGAAGCATTTATTGCGGACCGATTGGCGTCGAATTCATGCACATTCCCGATCCCGAACAGCGGCGCTGGATACAAGAACGAATGGAAGCAGAAGCCCCGAAAGCGGACCGGCGGGCGCTGCTCGAACGACTGGTGCTGGCCGACGTATTCGAGCAGGTGCTCCAGGCTCACTACATCGGCACGAAGCGCTTTTCCCTCGAAGGAACCACCGGCTTGCTGCCGCTTCTCGACGAGGCCCTCGACGCCGCCGCCAGCAGCGGGGCCATTTGCGTTGTTTTGGCGATGAGCCACCGCGGCCGGCTGAACCTGATGGTGAATCTGGTGGGACGGCCCGCCAGCGACGTTTTCACCGGCTTCGAGGATGTCGACCCACGCAGCGTTCTCGGCGGAGGGGACGTGAAGTATCATCGCGGCGCCACGGGCGAATATGTCACGCGCAGCGGCCACCACCTGGAAATGCACATGGTGTCGAATCCCAGCCATCTGGAAGCGGTCAACCCGGTGGCGATGGGACGCACCCGGGCCAAACAGGTGCGCCTGGGCCGCGACGGGCGCCAGCGAATTTTGTCCGTGGTGCTCCACGGCGACGCAGCCTTCGCGGGACAAGGCGTAACGGCCGAAACGTTGAACATGGCCAATCTGTATGGCTATACGATTGGCGGCACGTTTCACGTGGTCGTCAATAACCTGATCGGGTTCACCACGGGCCCGGCCGAGCTGCATTCCTCGCGCTTCGCCTCGGACATAGCCCACCGCCTGCCGATTCCGATCTTCCACGTCAATGGCGAGGAGCCGGAAGCGCTCGCCCGCGTGGGAAGAATGGCGGAGGAGTTCCGGCACACGTTCAACACCGACGTCGTGGTCGACCTGGTGGGCTACCGCCGCCACGGCCACAGTGAAGTCGACGACCCGACCATCACGCAGCCGGTGCTTTACGCCAAGATCAAAGCCCATCCGCCGCTCAGCGAGGTCTACGCGAGCCGGATCGGCGTCGATTCGGAACCGATGGCCCAAAGGGCGCGCGAGGAACTCGAAACCGCCTTGCAGCAAGCCACCAAAGCGACCAAGATTCCCATGCTGCACGAATTGCCCGATTACTGGACGGGATACGAGGTCGGGCGCTGGAATCGGAGTTTGGAAGTGGACACCGGCGTCGACGCCGGGCGCCTGGCCTGGGTCGCCGACCGGATAGCGTCTTATCCGAAGGATTTTGCGATTCACCCGAAGGTGAAGCGGCTGCTCGATCAGCGCCGGGCCATAGGCCAGGGCGAGCAACCGCTCGATTACGGCACGGCCGAGGGACTGGCCTTCGGCACGTTGCTTACCGAGGGGATTCCGGTGCGGCTGGCCGGCGAGGACAGCCGGCGCGGCACATTCAACCAGCGGCACGCGGTGTTCTTCGACACGCGCACCGAGCGGCCCTATATCCCGCTCGAACACCTGAGCGAGAATCAGGCCCGGTTCGAGGTCTACAATTCGCCACTTTCGGAGGCCGCCGGGCTGAGTTTCGAATATGGCTACAGCCGCGATTACCCCGAAACGCTGACGCTGTGGGAGGCGCAGTTCGGCGACTTCGCCAACGGGGCGCAGGTCGTCATCGACCAGTTCATTGTTGCCGGCCAGGACAAGTGGGCCCTCCCCTCGGGACTGGTGCTCCTGCTGCCGCACGGCTACGAAGGACAAGGGCCGGAACATTCCAGCGCGCGAATCGAACGGTATTTGCAACTGACGGCGCGAGACAACATCCAGGTTTGCCAGCCCTCGACGGCGGCGCAATATTTCCATCTCCTGCGCAGGCAGGCGCTCCGGCGCTGGCGCAAACCCCTGGTCGTATTCACGCCGAAAAGCATGTTGCGCCATCCCGACGCCGTCTCGCCCCTCGCCGATCTCACCCTGCCGCGCTTCCTGTCCGTCGTTCCCGATTCCGAGACCGATGGCGCAAAGCGCGTGCTCGTGGCGACCGGCAAGATCGGGCACGAGCTGCGCCGGGAGCGTAAACGCCGCCAGGACCATTCCACGGCGATCCTTCTCCTCGATCAGCTCTATCCGTTCCCCGAGGCCGACCTGGCCGAACAGCTGGCCCTGCATCCGCAAGTGCGCGAGATCGTCTGGGTCCAGGAAGAACCGGCGAATATGGGGGCTCTCCACCACGTTCTCCCGCGGCTGCGCCAAATGGCGCCGGACTGCGCCGTGCGGTCGGTGAAGCGGTCGGCATCGCCCAGCCCCGCCACCGGCTCGGCCAAGGCGCACGAACTCGAACAGCGGGCCATTCTGGAGCTGGCCTTCGCTCCCCTGGCCCACTAAAGGGCTTGCGTGGAATGGAGGCAGGCAAGCCTGGAAACCGGGGGATTCAGGTTCCGGGGCGGCCGTCTGTCCAGGACCCCAAACATTAGGTTTTGCGAAGCGGGGCTATTCGAAACCGTCAGAAATGCTGTATCATAGTACCCTGCCTGTGTTCTCCCTCGAACAGCGGGTGAGGCCGCCCAGACGCGGCTGAGCTGGATTCGCGAACGGAGGAAAAATGAA
>DATLRW010000014.1:0-10681 GCA_035534495.1 Candidatus Dormiibacterota bacterium
TGAGCACGGTCTGGGTGCTCGTCAACGTGTATCAGAACGATTTGTCCTACGTCCGCGCCGGCGAGCCCGCCACGATCGAGACCGATAGCTATCCCAACCCGTTTCACGGCCGCATCTCCTATCTCGCGCCGGCCCTCGATCCGAATACCCGCACGCTCGCGGCCCGTATTGTCACCGTCAATCGGGGCCTCGAGTTGAAAAAGGACATGTACGTCACCGTTCTGCTGAACGCCGGCTCCATCCCGAACGCGCTGGTCGTTCCGGTCGATGCGGTGCTGCGCACCAGCGACAACCACCCCTTCGTCTATGTTCAGGTGGGCCGGGATCAATTCGCCCGCCGCCTGGTGGATACCGGCCAGACGCAGGACAACCTGATTCAGATCACCGGCGGCCTCCGCGCCGGGGAAAAGGTCGTCGGAAACGGCAGCCTGTTCCTTCAATTCGCCAATTCGCTGCGCTAAAGGACACCGCCGATGATCCACCGCATCGTTCACGCCGCTCTCCACCAGCGATTCCTGGTTCTCATTCTGATGGTGTTCCTGATCCTGGCCGGGTCGATCTCCTTCCAGCGCATGCCGGTCGAGGCCTATCCGGATCTTGCTCCGCCGATGGTGGAGGTGATTACGCAGTGGCCGGGGCACGCCGCCGAGGAAGTCGAGCGCCTGCTCACGATACCGATTGAAATCGAGATGAACGGCATCCCGCAGCTGCAGGTGATGCGCTCGATATCCCTGTACGGGCTCTCGGACGTGATCATGACCTTCCACTACGGGACCGACAACTACTGGGCGCGCGACCGCGTCTTCGAGCGCCTTTCCCAGGTCACGCTGCCCTCGGGCGTCTCTCCCAGCATGGCGCCGCTCTCGAGCCCGAGCGACCTGGTGTACCGGTATGTTCTCGAAAGCCCGGATCGCAGCCCCATGGAGCTGAAAACCATCGAGGACTGGGTGGTCGAACGGGCGTACCGTTCGGTGCCGGGCGTGGCCGACGACTCCGGCTTCGGCGGCACGGACATGCAGTATCAGGTGCTGCTCAATCCCACCAAGCTCTACAACTATCACCTCGGCGTGCCACAGGTGGTCGCCGCGCTGGCCGCCAACAATGCCAACACCGGCGGCGGCTTTTATTCGCGAGGCGGCCAGTTTTACTACGTGCGCGCCCTCGGGCTGGTTCAAACGCTTAACGATATCGGCGATATCGTCGTCGGCAGTTCGGGCGGCGTCCCCGTCGAGATCAAGGACATCGGCAAGGTCGTGATCGGCCATGCCCCGCGCCTGGGCGAATTCGGCTTCAATCACAAGAACGACGCCGTCGAAGGCGTCATCCTGATGCGCACGGGCGAGAAGACCCAGAACGTGCTGAAGGGCGTGGAAGCGGAGACGAAAATCATCAATCAGCGGCTGCTCCCCGCCGACGTCAAGGTCCGTCCGTTTTACGACCGCAGCGACCTGGTCCACCTGACGATCCACACGGTCGAGGCGAATCTGGTTCGCGGCATGGTCCTGGTGTTGCTCGTGCTCATCTTTTTCCTGGTGAGTTTCCGCGCCGCGGTGATCGTCACCCTGACCATCCCGCTCGCCTTGCTGTTTGCGTTCACCCTGCTCCATGCCGAAAACGTCTCGGCCAACCTGTTATCCATCGGCGCGATCGACTTCGGCATCATCATCGACGGCACCGTGGTCATGATGGAAAACATCTTCCGGGAGCTGGCCGCCCGCACCGGCCAGGAGTACAGCCTCTACGACGTCATTCTGACCGCCGCGCGCGATGTCGACCGTCCGATCTTCTATTCGATCGCGGTCATCATCGCCGGCTATTTGCCGATCTACGCCCTCACCGGCGCCTCCGGCCGCCTCTTCCATCCGATGGCGGACACAATGGTGTTCGCCCTGATCGGGGCCCTGATTGTCACGCTCACGCTGGTTCCCGTGCTGAGTTCCTACTGGTTCAGGAAGGGTGTGCGCGAACGGGTGAATGTGCCCTTCGAGTGGATCAAGCGGAGATACGCCTGGGGACTCGACCTGGCGCTCGACCATCCGAAATCCACGGTCACGGCCGCTGTCCTGGTTTTCGCCGGGGCGATGTGCCTGGTGCCGTTCATCGGCGGCGAATTCATGCCGCATCTGGATGAGGGCGCCCTCTGGGTCCGCGCCACCATGCCCTACACCATATCCTGGCAGGAGGCGGCCACGATCGCGCCGCAAATTCGCCACATCCTCATGTCCTTTCCGCAGGTCACCGACGTCGGTCAGGAACTGGGCCGTCCCGATGACGGCACCGACCCGACCGGCTTCTTCAACGACGAGTACTACGTCGGCTTGCGGCCCTACGGCGACAAGGTCTGGAAAACGGGCCCGATCCGCAGCAAGGCGGAGCTGACCGCGGCCATCCAGAAAAAGCTCAGCACATTCCCCGGCATCATCTTCAACTACACGCAGCCGGCCGAGGATGCCGTCGATGAGGCCCTGACGGGCCTCAAAAGCGCTCTCGCCGTCAAGGTCTATGGCTCGAACCTGGAGGTGCTGCAGCAGAAGGCCCTCCAGATCAAGAACGTCCTGTCCCACGTGCCCGGCTTCCGTTCGCTGCTGGTCGTGCGCGAACTGGGGCAGCCCAGCCTGCACATCACGATCGACCGGGACAAAATCGCCCGCTACGGAATCAACGTGAGCGACGTCGAGGCGGTGGTCCAGGCGGCGGTCGGCGGGGAAGTGGCGACGCAGGTGATCCAGGGAGAAAGGCTGTTCGATCTGGTTGTGCGGATGGAGCCGCAGTTCCGCTCGACTCCCGAGGAGATCGGCAATCTGCTCGTCGGCAGCCCCACGGGCCAGCTGATCCCGCTCAAGCAACTCGCCGAAATTCGCGAGGAGAGCGGGGCTTCGTTCATCTACCGGGAAAATAACTCCCGCTACGTCGGCGTTCAGTATGCGATCGAGGGACGCGACCTGGCCGGGGCCGTCGCCGCCGGCAAGAAGGCCGTCGAGGCCAGCGTAAAGTTTCCTCCCGGCTATTACATGACCTGGGGCGGCGAATACAGCGAATACCTGGTTGCCCGCCGTCAGATGGCGGTCATCGCTCCGCTCACCGTTCTCCTGATCCTGCTGATTCTTTTCGCCCTGTACGGCAATTTCAAATTCCCGGTTGCCGCGCTCATCGGCGTCCTGCTGACCGAGCCGGTCGGCGCCCTGCTGGCGCTCAAGCTCACCGGCACGCCCTTCAGCGTATCGAGCGGGCTGGGACTTCTGGCGCTGATGGGCGTTTCGGTCGAAATCGTCGTCGTGATGTATTCCTACATCAACAAAATGCGCCTGGAGGGCATGGACATCCGCACGGCCACGCGCGAAGCGGCTCTGTTGCGTCTCCGGCCGATCATGATGACCGCCCTGGTGGCCTGCCTCGGCCTGCTTCCCGCGGCGCTTTCCCACGGCATCGGATCGGATACGCAGCGTCCGTTCGCCCGCGTGATCGTCGGCGGCCTGCTCGGCCCGATCTTCCTGGGCTTTTTCGTCTATCCGGTGCTCTACCGGCTCGTCGCCAAGGATGGAGACACCTTGCAGGTGTAGCCCCGCATAACTGACCACGCTTGAGCGGGCGGTCCTGATACGGAGCCGCCCGAAGTGTGCATGGACCGGGCGCGGGGGACGATGACAGCACTCTGCCCGGGGCTGCCTTGACCCCGTTTCCAGGCGAACGCTATTCTTAGGTTGAACGCGATTCTTCCAATCGCTTTTCGAAAAGCGGCCCTCATGCAACGCATCTATTTCGACCATAACGCGACGACGCCGGTCGATCGGGAAGTCCTGGCGGCCATGCTGCCGTGGTTCTCGGAGAAGTTCGGCAACGCCAGCTCGATTCACTCGTTCGGCCAGGAGGCTCGTGGGGCCATCGAGCAGGCGCGGGGGCACGTGGCTCGTCTGGTGGGATCGCGCCCGGCGGATATCGTCTTTACCAGCGGCGGGACCGAATCCGACAACCTGGCCATCCTCGGCCTCGTGCGAGCCTCGCGCGCCGAGCGCAAACACATCATCACGACGGCGATCGAGCACAGCGCGGTGCTCAATACCTTCCAGGCGCTTGAAGCTTCAGGCGTCGAAGTCACCTATTTGCCGGTTGGCCGGGAAGGCGTCGTCGATCCCGAGGCCGTCCGCCAGTCGCTGCGCCCCGATACCCTCCTCATCAGCGTGATGATGGCCAATAACGAACTCGGAACGATCCAGCCGATCGAAGAGATCGGCCGCATCGCCGAGCAAGCCGACGTCTGGTTTCACACCGACGCCGTGCAGGCGGCCGGGAAAGTGCCAATCGATGTCTCCGCCTTGCGGGTCGATCTTCTCTCGCTATCGGGCCACAAAATTTACGCGCCCAAGGGCACCGGCGCGCTCTTCGTGCGCTCGGGCGTGCGGATCGAGCCGCTGGTTCACGGCGGCCATCACGAGCGCGACCGCCGTCCAGGCACCGAAAACGCCGCCGGGATCGTCGGTTTAGGCCGGGCGGCCGAACTGGCGCTGGCGAAGCTGCCGGTGGAAGCGGCCCGCCTGGCCGCCCTGCGCGACCGCTTCGAGCGCGCGGTGCTCGAACGCGTGCCCGCGACGCGCGTGAACGGCGCCGGGGCCGTTCGCGTCGCCAATACGGCCAGCATCACTTTTTCCTACGTCGAAGGCGAATCTCTGGAGATCGCCCTGGACCTCAAGGGCCTGGCCTGTTCGACCGGTGCGGCCTGCTCTTCGGGCGCCATTGAGCCGTCGCATGTGCTCACCGCCATCGGTCTCGAACCGGCCGAGGCGCGCGGCAGCCTGCGCTTCAGCTTCGGCCGTGCCAATACCTCGGAAGAGGTGGACCGGGCGCTCGCTATTCTGCCCGGCGTGGTCGAGCACCTGCGGGAACTCTCCCCGTTGTACAAGAAACCGGTTGCGATTCTCTAATGGAAAGCGAACTGATCGCCGTCGCGATGAGCGGCGGCGTCGATAGCTCCACCGTCGCGGCCCTGCTGCATGGCCAGGGTAGCCGCGTCGTCGGGCTCACGATGCAGCTGTGGAACCAGCGCCGCCTGCCGGAGGTGGCCGGCGACGCGCCCCGCGGGCATCGCTGCTGCTCGCTCGACGATGTATATGACGCCCGCCGCGTCGCCGAGCATCTGGGTTTTCCGTTTTATGTCGTGAATTTCGAGCGGCAATTCGAGGACGCCGTCGTGCGGCCCTTCGTCGCCGACTATCTGGCCGGCCGCACGCCGATACCCTGCGCCCGCTGCAATAGCTTTGTGAAGTTCGACGATCTGCTGCGCATGAGCCGCGAGCTTGGCGCCGAGCGGCTCGCCACGGGGCATTACGCCCGGATTCGCCGGCATCCGTCAACCGGCCGCTACGAACTCCTGCGCGCCCGCGACCCCGCGAAGGACCAGTCCTACTTCCTCTTTGGTCTCACACAGAAGCAACTGGCACGGACCGTATTTCCTCTCGGCGAAATGACCAAAAACGAGGTGCGTGAGGCCGCCCGGGCCGCCGAGTTGCCGGTTGCGGAAAAGCCCGAAAGCCAGGAAATCTGTTTCGTTCCCTCGGGAAACTACGCGAGCTTTATCGAAGCCTATCTGGCAGAGCAGGGAACCGGGCTTCCGGCCGCTCCGGGAGAGATTACGACCGCCGACGGTGAGATCGTCGGCCGCCATCAAGGACTTCACCGCTATACGGTCGGGCAGCGGCGCGGCCTGGGTCTGGCCGCCGGCCATCCCCTATACGTTCTCGAGATCGATCCCGAACGAAACAGGCTGGTTGTCGGGGAAAACGCGGCGCTCGGCTGCGATTGCTGTGAGGTGCGCGACGTCAACTGGATCGCGTGGCCTAGCCTGGAGGGCCCGGTCGAGGCGGAGGTAAAAATCCGTCACCGGCACGCCTTGGCCCGGGCACTCATCGAGCCGGCTTCTTCGGGTGGCGCGCGAGTGCGCTTCGAAACGCCGCAACGCGCGGTTACACCCGGGCAGGCGGCTGTTTTCTATCAGGGAGACTCGGTCTTGGGCGGCGGCTGGATCGCGTAGCCGGGCGGGACTCGTTCGAGCGGCAGGCCGCGCGCGTGCGGTGCATTCTCAGGCAAACCTCAGACGAATAATCCCTCGTCCTCGGCCTCGCGCCGGCGCTCGGGTACGTGCGAGCGGCCGCGGAAAAAATTGACGCCGGCCTTCACGCCGCGGACAAACGCCGTCACGGTGCGAACCGGCTCAACCAGGGAATTCTGCAATTCCTTGACGCTGTCCTCGACGGTGTCCATCGCCCCGGTGACGAGCCGGTCGGCGTGAACGATCTGACCCCGCAGGCGGTCGGCGGCCTCTTCGAGCAGGCGGTCAAAGCGGCGGCTGTTGGCCCGCACGGTCCGCGCCACCTCAGCGGTATCGTGAACGATGTCGTGCAGGTCGCTCTGGGACTCTTCGATCAGGAGCCGGACGCGGTTCAGAAGCGGGGTCAGCTGCGATTCGACGCTGGTCGAAATCCGGGTGATATCGACGCTGATGCGGTTGAAAATGAGATAAAGGGCAACGAGGATCGCCGTCTGCAAGACCAGCGCTACTGCCGCGATCACCACGAATATCTGCACCCAGATCTGCATGCGTTACCGCGCCCTTCGATGTTAGCTGTTTGTTTTGGTTTTTTCCCGCTGGTAGGCTTCTTTTCCGGCGTCGAAGGCCGCGTTCAGCGACTCCTTCTGCCGGTCGACGATATCCTTGCCCCGATCGACCATATCTTCGGCGCGTTCGCGCAACTCGCGCGCCCGCCGCTGGGCATACTCACGGCCCTCATCGGCCTTCTGACTCAGATACTTCCGCGTGTCCTCACCGGCTTGCGGCGCAAAAAGCAGTCCCACCAACGCGCCAACTCCCAGTCCCGCGAGGAAATAGGCAAACCTCGATCCGCTGTTCTCTCTCATGGCAGGACCTCCCATGACAACGTATCATAGCTGTCTGAGGGCTGCAAGAAGCGGTCTCTAGTATATTTTCGGTCGCTCCGGGAGCGGCCGGATGCAGGGGGCTGGGGCCTTGCGAGGCTGGCTTGACGGGGTTCGACTGAGCCTGTAAATTAGGATTTTAGTCGTAATATGCGGGTCATTCGCCTCCAGAGTCCCCTTTCGGAACGTCATTCCTGGTGCCGCATAGGGCACGGAAGCCGTAAGGGCATCGACCTCCCACTCCGCCGCCGTCCCGGCGGTTTTGCGGCTATTTCTTTCCATCGAAGGCCTGGTTCGATCGCCATCCTTTTGGTCATGCTTCTGGCTGCCGCGACAGCGACGGCGAGGGCGCAGGTCTCCGCATCGGGCGCGCCAGGGCAAAAGCCGTTGATCCGCGTGACCACCAGTCCGCAGATCTTCGCCACGCTTTGCGCTCTCTACGCCGCCGGTTATTCGACGCTTCCCGCCGATGCTTCCCCCCAGCTGAAGGAAATGGCCTTGCAACTCGGCACGCTTCAGGGGCCGGCCGTGACGGCGCTACGCGAGTTTTACCGGACCCACCGCCTGCCGTCGGATTCGGATACCCTCGCGCGCTATGTCTCCTTCGCCATGGTCGTTGGTCCGCCGCCGTTTTTTCAGTATGTTTTCCCGACGAACCAACTGCCCCCGGACGTTCACTCCCTGGACGGGTTCCAGAAACTGCTCGGCGACTTTTACACGGAGGATCATATCGGGCGCCTCTGGACCGAGGTGAAACCGTACTACCAGGCGCAAACTGCGAGCCTGCGCGGGCCGGTGTCGAGCGTTGTGTCTCTGGCGGTAGGATATGCGCGGCGCATGAATTCGTTTACCGGCAGCCGCCGTTTCACGGTGTACGTCGATCCGCTGGTCGGCGCGGAAACCAATTTCCGGATTTATAGCGAGAGTTACGAGATCGCGGTCAATCCCGGCTCTCCCGCCGCGATAGGCGATATCCGGCTGGCCTTCCTGCATTACCTGTTGGATCCGCTGGCGTTCTCCAACCCGGCGATCATCGAATCCAAGAAGTACCTGTTCAATTTCGCCGTTCGCGCGCCGCGCCTGCCTGGTGAATATAGAGAGGATTTTGTCGCCTTCACCGACGAATGCCTGGTGCGCGCCGTGGCGCTGCGTCTGGCCTCTCTTTCTCCCGCGGCGCGCCAGGCCGCGCTGACGCAAGAGGACCGCGACGGCTTCATCCTGGTTCGTCCCCTCTATAACGGTCTGGACGCTTACGAGAGTTCCCTGGGCTCGCTGGCGGACTATTTCCCCCAGTGGATCGCGTCGATCGACGTGAAAGCCGAGGCCGCTCGCGATCAACAGATCGTCTTTTCCCCGGCTCCGGCCGGTGCATCCCGACCAGCGCCGCAGGAATCCACCCCTGGCCGCATCGAGCAGTGGCTCGCGCTGGGAAACCGGCAAATCGCGGCGCAGGACGGCAAAGAGGCCGTCACGACATTTGAGGGCGTTCTCCAGTTCGACCCCGGGAACACGCGGGCCAAGTATGGGCTGGCTGTGGCTTCGGCGATGACCGGGCAGGCGGAGCGGGCGCGCCAACTTTTCGAGCAGGTCGCCAGTTCCCCCTCCTCCGACCCTTCGGCGCGGTCCTGGTCCCACGTTTATCTGGGGCGCATGAATGACCTTTCCGGACACCGGCCGGAGGCGCTGGTACAATACCGTGCCGCGCTGGCCATTGCCGGAATCCCGCCAACGGCTCGCGCGGCGGCAGAAGAAGGAATCAAGCAGGCCTTTACGGCGGAGAAATCCGATTCGGGCGCAACGCAGCATCGTTGATCCCGAGGATCGCCGTGGCCATATCCAAAATATGTGGAGGGAGAAGACCCCAATGAGAAAGTATCTTCAATTTGCCGTTCTCGCCGGCCTGGTGGCGGGCCTGGCGAGCCTGCCCGCTTTTGCGGTTCGCGGGCAGAACGCTTCCGGACAGGGAGCGCAGCAACCGTCCGGTTCCCCGGCGGCTTCGACCGGCCAGGGTTCCAGCCAGGCGAAGGCAGCGCCCGTGAAGCTGAACCCGAAAGAGGAAAAGGCTTACAAGGCCTTCTACGATATCCCAACGGGCCAGCCGAAGGACGTAGTTTCTTCCGGGCAGGATTTCCTGAAAAAGTTCCCCACGAGCCGCTACGCCGGGTCGGTCTATGGACGCCTCGCGGTTGCCTATGAAACCCTGGGAGATCCGGATCAGATGATGGACGCCGGTCAAAAGGCGCTTCAGCTCAACCCCGACGACGTCGATGTGCTTTCGCTTTTGGCGTATTCGATTCCCCGGCGAATCAATCCGGACAACATCGACAGCGGAGAGAAGCTGCAAGAGGCGACCCAATACGCCATGCGCGCCCTGGAACTGCTTCCGAAGGTTCAGAAGCCGGCCGCCATGCCCCAGGACCAGTTCACGAGCGCGATCAATGCCGAAGCGGCGTCCTGCCACAGCGGCCTCGGTCTGATCGCTTATTACCAGCACGACCCCACCGCCATGGTCACGCAGCTCGAACAGGCGGTTAAACTCAATCCCACGCCCGATCCGAGCGATCAATATTTGCTCGGCATCGCCTACATCGAGTCCGGCCGCGCGGCCGACGCCGAGGACATCCTGCAAAAGTGCGTTGCCGAGCCCGGGCCGCTGGCGGCGGGATGCAAGCGTTCCCTGGAGCAGGCCCAGAAACTCGCCGCGTCGCAGCAGAAGAAGTAATGAGAGAATGACCGAAGAAGAGCGCAAACGGATCGAAGCAGCCGTCGGCCTGCATTTCCATCAGCCCGAGTTGCTCGAATGTGCGCTCACCCATCGGTCGTTCCGTGTTCACGACAGCTCGTCCGCTCACAACGAGCTGCTGGAGTTCCTGGGCGACGCGGTGTTGGGCTTGATTCTGGGGGAGTTTCTGGTTCGCCAGTTTCCCGGCTGGACCGAAGGGAACCTGAGCAAGGCGCGGGCCCGTCTGGCCAGCGCCCACTCCCTCTATGAGGCCAGCCGCCGGCTGGGGCTCGGGAAATTCCTTCGTCTGGGGCCGAGCGAGGAGAAAACCGGCGGCCGCGAAAAGCGCACGCTTCTCGCGAACGCTTTCGAGGCGATGACCGCGGCCGTATACCTGGACCAGGGTCTCGAAGCGGCAGCCGGATTCGTGAAAAATGCCCTGATCCGGCCGGTGATCGAACGGCCGTCGGACGCGCTGGCCGCTTCCGATCACAAATCGGCGCTGCAGGAATGGCTCCAGGCGCGCGGCTTGCGCTTGGCGGAATACCGCGTGGTGGGCGAGAGCGGCCCGGACCACGCCAAGAGCTTTTTGATCGAGGTGGAAGCCGGCGGCCGCGTTCTGGCTCAGTGCGAGGGCAGAACCAAGAAGGAGGCCGAGCAGGAAGCGGCCGCTCAAGCCCTCGGACGGCTGCATCAGGAAGCTGGAACGGAGGCCCCGACTCGTGGCTGAAACTGCGACCGAAGCGCCGGCAGCCGGCGCGAAGAAACCGGCCGCGCCAACCCGGCCGGGCTGGCGCGAATCGGTTGAATCTCTGCTCATTACGATCATCCTGGCCCTGTTCGCCACCTGTTTTGTGGTGCAGGCTTTCAAGATCCCCTCGGAATCGATGGAGCCGACGCTGCTGGTCGGTGACCATCTGCTGGTGAACAAGTTCATCTTCGAATCGAGCGGCGCCTGGTACGACCGGTTCCTTCCATATCGCGCCATTCGCCGGGGCGATGTGGTGGTCTTCAAATTCCCCTATCAGGATC
>DATLRW010000015.1:0-15251 GCA_035534495.1 Candidatus Dormiibacterota bacterium
ATCTGGTGCACGCATTCAACTTCGTGGCCGTCGAATGCTGACCATCATGGTAGCGCAAACCGGCAAGCCCCGCCATGCGGCCGAGCGCTACCGGTGTGGTTGGCGGATTTTGCCCGCGGGGGGATGAGGCCGGGTCGGCCCTGAGGCTTGTAACCGGGTGTATAATGCCGCCAATCGGCCCTTTCATTCGCTTCCCATTGCATCTTCGGCCCTTACGAGAAGACTGAACGATCGAAACGCTTAGGCCGCGAGCTTTCCGGCGGGATTCGGCTGCTTCGCTTTTTGGGTTTTGTTTCGCTTCCCCCATGGAGCGGTCCGAACCGGCCGCTCCTCGCGCCGCAAGCGATTTTGGTTTTCAGACTGCCCCATCTCTATCGTCAAGAAGGAGAGTAGTGTGAGAACAACGACGCTGACCCTGGCCGCGGCTCTTTTGCTCTGCCCGAGTCTTTTTGCTGATCAGATCACACTCAAGAACGGCGACCGGCTAACCGGCAGCATTGAAAAAGCCGATGGAAAAACACTCGTCATCAAGACGGAACTGGAAGGCGAAGTGACCGTTCAATGGCCCGCGATTGTGAGCATCCAGTCCGATCATCCTCTTCACGTCGGCTTGTCGGGTGGACAGATGATTGTCGGTCCCGTTTCCACCAGCGATGGCCAGATCAGGATCGTCACGAAGGACGCCGGTACGGTTTCGACGACCATGGGCGCGATCCAGGTCATTCGCTCCGATTCGGAGCAGACCGCCTATGACGCCCGAATGGAACGACAGTTGCATCCGCGCCTGACCGATTTCTGGGGCGGCTACGTTGACAGCGGCTTGAGCGTGACGCGCGGCAACTCGCAAACGCTCAGCTTCGTCCTGAGCGGCAGGGCTGTCCGAAAATCGCCTCGAGACACGATCTCCGTCTATGCCAACTCTATCTTCGCCAACAATGGCATTACCGGAACCACCGTCACGACCGCGAACGCGATCAATGGAGGGGTCCGCATGGACCTGAACGTCAGCGACAGGACGTTCCTGTTCGGCTTCGCCGACTTTCAGCATGACGAATTCCAGCAATTGAATCTGCGCAACGTGCTAGGCGGAGGGTTCGGCTACCACGCGATCAAGACCAAGGCGACCACTTTCGACGTTTACGGCGGCGGCGCTTACGATCAAGCCTTTTATTCGACCCCCTTGACCCTCCAGTCGGGCGAACTGATGGCCGGCGAATCGCTCTCTTATGGGGTCTCCAGCCGTACCAGATTTAGCGAACGTTTCGATTTTTACCCCAATATTTCAGAGATAGGCGAATACCGTTTCCTGCTCAATATGGGAGCCACTACAGCCCTCAACTCCTGGCTGGGCTGGCAGGTTACATTCGCCGACGGTTACGTCAGCAATCCACCCCCGCCGATCAAGAGCAACGACATGCTCTTAAGCACCGGGCTGCGTCTGACGTTAGGGAAAGGGGCGTTGTAGGCGGGCGGACCGGCTTCGCGGCGGCGGAACGGAGCGGCTCCGGGCTTTCCCGGGAGGGTCAGTAACCGGTCTCTGTTGCCGGTCCATTCTTCGAGCAGGGCAGGCAGCCGGAGAAGGGAAGCGAGCAGCGCGTCGGGTTGGCTGGCGCGAAGGCGTTTCGCCGTGGGAAACGAACCGGGGATGCCGATGGACCGCACGCCGGCTCGCCGGGCCATTTCCATGTCTTCGGCGGAATCGCCGACGTAGACGGAACTGGCCGCCGCGCGCCCGAGCTTGCGAAGCGCAAGGCGCAGCGGTTCCGGATGAGGTTTCGGCCGCCCGGCATCTTCGTGGCAGACGCAGGCGGTGAACAGGGATGTGAGACCAAAGTACCGCAGCTGACCCGTCACGCGGCTGCGGTTCCCGCTCGTGACCAGACCCAGGCGGTAGCTCCGAAGAAGTTTCCAGAGCACGTCGCGTGCTCCCGCCACCAGTTTCGGACTGTGGCGGCCATAGGCCTGGCGCCAGATCCGGTCGGCTTCCCGCCAACGCTGCGGGTCGAGGCGCGCGGCGCGATATACGTTGTACCAATCGGGCGAATAATGGCGCGCCATATCTTCGCGGCCCCAGCGGATTCCCATGGCTTGGAACATTTCGAGATAAGCGGCGGAATCGGCCTCGAAAGAATCGAGCAGCGTGCCATCCCAATCCAGGAAAACGGCTTCGATCGGGTTCGTGGGCTGCATAGGACGATTGCCGGCGCTCATCCCTATCCCCCTAAAAGCGCCGGGCGCTTCTGCCTGGCAACGCCAGCTTCCGGAAAACCGCTCCGGCGAGGCGCCCCGGGCCGCATCAGCTGCCGGGTTTGATCTTCTGGGTCCCTTTTGGCCAGTTGGGCCTAAAGAGAGCCCTTTTCAGATTGGCGTTTCGTACGATGTCGGAATAGCGAATGACGAAGTAGTCCGGCGTTCCCGTTTCCTGGAATCTTTGCTTGAAAGGGAGCCAGTTCGATTCGTCGACCCAGAGCTGAATCTGGGAGATCTGGTTGCGTATCGCCTGCGATTTCGGCGTCAGATTCAATAGAATCGTTTTGCGGTTGTCGATCGTTTGTTCGCCGCCGAAACGGATTTCATAAGCCCTTTCGAGTTCGCGCGTGGGCGTGCCGAAACCCAGCAGCAGGAATTGCTCTACCACTTCGCGATGCTTCGAAAGGTCGTACTCCTCGACCTGATGGAGAAGCGGATTGTAAAGGTAGAGGCGGTCTCCCAACCGCAGGACCGTGCGCGGGTCCGGCTGGACGATATTCAAGCGCATTTTGCCGTCGCGCTCGACGTAAATGGCGCCCGTTTCGGTGGAGTGGTCGTTCACCACAACGGTCACCTTGGTTCGCTGCACTTGGGCCGTAAGCGTCCGAAACGAGCGGGCGGACTGATCCATGCGGTTCAAGACCTGTGGAAGGGTCCAGGCGCTTTGTCCGGAACGGCGGTGGCTGACGGGTAAAACCAGAATCAGGAGGGAAAAAATCCCGCCCCAGGTCCTTGAAAAATTCAATCGCCTCTCCAAAAATTTCCAAAATCTGATGATAGCACATGGCAGGCGATGAGCCCGGTTGCCGAGCCCTCGGAATCGGGCGGAAGCCTATGAGCGGGAGAGAGTTACCTGGTGACCGGGTGGGTGGGTTTGATCCGAACGTCGTAGGCGGTCACGGCGCCGCCGGCCCCGCGTACCGGCTGAATTTGCACCACCTGGAAGGCCTCGCCGCGCAGGCTCGAAACGCTGCGGCTCAGCAATGCGCGCGAAGCTTGCTCGAGCTTCGGCGCGGGCTGCGGCCGGGCGAAAAGGGAAGCATCCACGCGAAACAGTTCCGTCTGACCTGCCGGATCGACGTCGAGCAGCCGAATCTGTCCGGAAACCGGGCGTGTATTCCACCTCGGCTGATCGCGATACCATTTTCGCGGCGTCAGCAGCACGAACAAAAGTATGGCGATGACCATCAGGTCATAGGGCAGGCTGCCCCGGTCGTATGACCAGAAGATCACGCGCACGACTAGACGCCAGACCTTCCTCATCTCAATCCGCCGGAATTCCGTCAACGATCTGCCCGTCGCGCATGTGCAGGACTCGATGGGCGTAGGCGGCGACTTCCGGATTGTGCGTGATGAGGATGATCGTCTGGCCTAGCTGCTGATTGAGCTGGGTCAGCATTTTCAAAACCGACTCCGAGTTCTTGGTGTCCAGGTTTCCCGTCGGCTCGTCGGCCAGCAGGATTTTCGGTTCGTTGATGATCGCGCGGGCGATGGCCACGCGCTGCTGTTCGCCGCCCGACATCTCCGCCGGCCGGTGATCCAGGCGTTCGCGGAGCCCTAGCATCCGGGTGACCAGATCGAAGCGATGGGGATCGAAGCCGTTGCCGTGAATGTGCTGGGCGATGGCGATGTTGCCGCGGGCGTCGAGGGTGGGCAGCAGGTTGAAGCGCTGAAAGACGAAGCCCACCTTGTTCCGCCGCAGCAGCGTCCTGTCGGCATCGCTCATCTTCGCCAGATCATTCCCGTCCAGCAGGACCCGGCCGCGGCTGGGCGACGTGAGCCCCCCGACCACATAGAGCAGCGTGGATTTCCCGCAGCCCGACGGTCCCATGATGGTTACGAACTCCCCGGGCAGAATGTCCATCTGCACGCCGCGCAGCGCGGGCACATCGACCTTCCCCAGCCGGTACACTTTCCAGAGTTCTTCCGCCTTGACGATCGGGTCCACTTTCGATGCTCCGAGGGAATCCATCCGCGGGTTGGCAACGTCTATTCTAGCTTCGTCGCCGGAGGCTGGCCATCCTGTTGTCTTATTCATAGGCGAGCGCTTCCACCGGGTCCTTTCGGACAGCGAGCCAGGCCGGGTAGCTTGTTCCGGCCATTCCGGCGGCTATCGCCATGGCTGCGGCCCGCAAAATCCATCCCGGAGAGATCAGAACCGACAACGTGGGGAAGAAGCCGAGGATCAAAAGACGCCCTCCATAGCCGAGCAGGAGGCCCGCGACGATCCCCGCGCCGCACACCAGCATCGTTTCGCCCATGAGCGCCTGCACGATGTAGATGTTCGACGCGCCGAGTGATTTGAGCACGCCGATTTCGCGTGTGCGTTCGATGATGGTCATGTACATCGAAAGGAAAATCACCAGAAACCCGATCGCGGCGGCCAGCGTGATCATGGAATGCACGAACGTATTCAGTCCAGGGACTCTCGTCGGGGTCATCAGGGAAAGGTAGTCCTGCAAGGGCCGGACCTCGTATCCAGGCAGCAAATTCCGAATCTCCTTTGCCACCACGCCGGTCAGCCCCCGGCCGGTGCATTTGATGAAAAAGAGGGATGCCTCGTTCGGGGAGCCGCTGATTTGCTGGAGCGTCTGCAGCGGCAGAAATACGCGCGCTCCCTTGCCGTGCTCGACGACGCCGGCCACATGGAAATCGTGTCCGAACAGCTGCAGGGTGTCCCCGACCCGGATGTGTTTGGAATGGGCGTACAGATCGTCCACGAGAACGTCGTCCGGTTTTTCCAGCCCGTGTCCCTGGAGATATACGAATCCGTCCGACACGGCCCGGAAGCTGGCCGGATCGATTCCGTAGACGATATCGAGCCCGCCCGAAGAGCTCATCTGCAGGAGAACGGGCGCCACGGCCGCGACGTTGGGCAATTTCGACAGACGGCCGGCCAGGCTCTGCGGCATGGGCGCGCCGCTGAAAGCCAGAAAAACCGAGGAAGACGGCGGCTGCACCATGATGTCGGCGCCGACGCCTTCGATGCGTTTGCCCACCTCGTGCAGCATGCCGTGGGTGAGCCCGACGACCAGCAGAATCAATGCGACTTCGACTCCCACCGCGATGACGCTCAATATCGTGCGCAGGGGCCGATGAAGGGTGTTGTGCCAAACGAGCCGCCCTATCATGGACGGCCTCCGCTTCGGCCGACCTCGACGCGCTCGGTCCCGGAAGGTTGTTCCAGCGTGAATCGATCCAGGGGGATCGGAGGGTTCAGCGTGATCCGCGTGATATCGATTTCCAGCTTGTAGTCGTCGTGGGGCTGCCTCAGCACGATTTGCCAGGGGAACGGCCGTCCTCCGGTCTGTTCGCGCCAATCGCCGTAATGAATGTCGGAGTCGAGCCGGCCGCCATGGCCGAAGATCTCAATGCGCGACACGCGCAGGTCGGACCGGTTGAACCAGATTCGCCGGTCGATTTCGAGCGGCTCGCCGTTGCGACGCAGAACGGTCAGCACATAGTCTCGCGAAGGCGGCTGCGCCTGGCTTTCTTCCTCGATCAGAGCGGGGGCCTCCAGCGGGATTTTCTCCCAGAGCAGGGCATCCAGGAGCGGCCCAGGCCGCAGGTTCTCGATCGTGTTTTTCGCCGCCTCGCCGCCGGAGGCGGGGCCGACCAGGAATCGCTTTTTTGACGGGATGTACATGTGAAACGTCTTGCCGTCGCTCACCATATCAAAGATGTCCGTACCCACCACGGGCGCCTGGCCCACCATGCGGATCCAGGCCGGCCGTTCGGCCACAAGGAGGGCCGTGATCTGCTGGTAATCCTTAATGACGCCGGAAAAGGCCGTGCCGGTTTCCGCTTTCAAGCGCACGGCGGCGTTCAAGCTATTCACGGCATCCGCCTGGTCCTCGTAGCGCGCCAGAAGTTGCTGGCGTGTTGCCGTAAGGGCCGGTGGCAAGGGGGCTGGCGCCGCCACCCGGGTCGTGCGGCTCGCGCACCCGGCCAGCAGCGCCAACACGGCCACGCATACAACTGGCGCCAATCGACGAACGTTCACAGATTTCCTCGACGGAATGACAAACCGGTCAATCGAGCAACCGCTCCAAAGGGGAGTCAATCGACTTGCCGCTCGGGCGGTGTCCCATTATGAATGGGCACCGGCCTTCAACGGATGCCGAGTTTCATCGCGGCCCCTGCCGCGCGCAATACCCGCCGTGGCCTACATCAGCATTTCCACCGAAACGGAAAATTCCCTGAGCGCGCTTCGCAGCCGCCGGGAAACTTCCGAGGCCCACAATTTTTCGCTCACCAGCGTTACCGATCCGGTCTCCAGCTCCCCGATCGCGCAGAAGAGATAGCGAGGGAACGCTTGATGATAGGCATCGAAACCGCGCCTGCGCAGCTCGTTTTCCAGTTCCTCGTCACCTGACTGTAGCGGTTCGCCGGCCCTGGCGCCCCAGATTTCCGCCTCGAAGCGTTCCATGAGCCGGCCCAGGGCATCGGGATCGGTTTCCGTCACGGCAATCCCGCCCGCCGCCGTCTCCCGAAACCGGATATCCTGGCTTTGGCAGAACTCCCTCACGCGGTCCAGATGAGCGAAGAAATCCAGAACGATAGGCTGCTCCCCGGCCAGCGCCAGCAGGGCGCGGCTCCAAAGCGGCGCCGCCGCGCCGCCGGCGATCGGTTCCTCGTCTTCGGAATCGTTCAGGTTCAACGCCAGCGCGCGAACGTCGGGACCGAGATCAAGCGGTTCAACCGTGAGGCGCAGCATCACCTAGGACTCGACTGCCGTCTGGTGGCCAAATCGCTGCCGGAAATCCGGCGCCTGTTTTCGTAGTTCGAGCCAGTCAAAGAACGCTCCGGGATTTTCGAGCCAAACGCGAAACCATCGGCTCACTTCCTCCTTCTCGACCCGCTTGCCGGCGTCCACCTTGGCGTTTCGGGAGATCATCATGGCTCGCCGAAGCCCCAGTTGCGCCACCGCGATGACTCGTGATTCTCCGGACGGATCGCCCTGCTCGCGGAATTTCCGCAGCAGCTCATCGAGCCGGATCAGGCACATTTCCGCATCCTCGAGCGTGGAAAAGCGAAGCAGATCGCGAAATTCCTCCTCGTAGTGGGCGGATCCTTCCTGGCGGGAGCGGCGAACTGGGATGCCCGCCTCGGCAAGGACGGCGGCGATCTCCTCGGGCGAGACCCTGCCTTCGCTGCCGAGGCGCACGAGCAATTGCCGGCGAATCTGCTCCATCTCGGCCGGGGTAAAGATGCCGGCGCCTACTTCCTGCGCGAGCGCCAGAATCGTTTCCCGTATCGTTTCTTGTAGGTTTGCATTCATTCGTGAGGCTCATTTCCCGAAGGATGGCCGTGTGTGGCGACAGGACGTTGTTGGCGGAGCGTTTGCTCCTCTTTTTTTTCGGCGGCGATGAGCCGCCGGTAACGAGCCACGTCTCGCCTATGTTCGGCCAGGGTGCGGCTGAACATGTGCCCCCCTTTTCCGTTGGCGACGAAATAGAGGTAGTCGGTGCGAGCCGGTTCGAGCACGGCCCGGAGCGACGCCATGCCGGGATTGCCGATGGGGCCCGGCGGCAATCCATAGTGCAGGTAGGTGTTGTAGGGTGAGCGGACACCCATCTCCGACGCGTGGAGCTGCCCGCCGTAGCGTCCCGCGAGTTTCAGGGCGTAAACCACGGAAGGATCGCATTCGAGCGGGTAGCCCAAACGGAGCCGGTTCAAAAATACGCCGGCGATAATCGGTTTCTCTTCCAGCCGGGGCGTTTCTTCCTCGACCAGCGAGGCCAGCGTGACCACCTGCTCGAGCGTCAGATTCGGCGGGGGCGCGTCATGAAGCGTCAGATTTGCCCAGGCCTGGTGAAAGCGGCGAACCATTTCGGCGACGATGGCCTGGGCCGTCGTGCGATGCGGAAATTGATACGTTGCGGGAAAGAGAAATCCTTCGAGCGTGGGGACGTCGGGCGCGATATCGCGGACGAGGGAAACATGGCGCGCCGCTCGGAGAAACGCCGCCCGGCTCGCCAGACCATCCCGTTGAACCGCGTCGGCAATGTCGAACATGGTCCAGCCTTCCGGCACTGTCAACGTCACGTTCCAGACACGCCCCTGCGCGATCATCTCGAAAACCTGCGGTGGAGTCATCGCCCGGTCGAAGCGGTATTCACCGGCTTCCAGCCCTTCGCCGCGGTGCAGGCGGCTCCAAAGCTCGAAGGCGAGCCCGCTGCGCACCACGGCTTCGCGCCGGAGCTGCTCGGCGATCTGGTGGGTTGTTGTTCCGCGTTCCACGTTCACCACGGCTGCCTTTCCCGTGTATCCCTTATACGGGCTTTGCCATTGATAGACTAACCACCCGGCCGCCCCTGCGACCGTCACAACGATTCCCAGGGCGATGACCGCTGCGACCCGCCGCATGGCTCAACCGCCGTCCTCCGGGGATCGGCCCAGATATTGCTGGAGCAGGATGGCTGCCGCGATTTCGTCCTGGCCCCTGGCGCCGGCTTTCCCCTGTTCGAGTTGCCATTGCCGGGCTTCCCAGCTGGTCAGCCGCTCATCCACCAGGTCGACCGGCACGGCTAATTCCTGTTCCACGCGCCGGGCAAAGCGTGCGGCTTCCTCCGCCATCTCTCCCGGCGCCCCATCCATCTTCAGGGGATGACCGACAATCACCCGTCCTACGCCATGCTGGCGGGCCAGCTCTTGCAGCCGGGCCATGTCCGCCGCTCGTCCCTTCCTTTCGATTGTCGCGAGCGGGGTAGCTATCCAGCCCATGGGGTCGGAGATAGCCAGCCCGATGCGCCGCCGCCCGTAGTCGATGGCCAGAATACGGGTTTCGGCCCCCTGCGTTCGAGACCCCTCCGGCTTGGAGGCATGCGCAACTTTAGGAGAGAGACGCCCCACAGCAAAATTATAGTCCCTCGGAAGACCCAAGCGGCTCTGGAGATGAAATGCTCGATGATCGGTTTCCTGGGGCATGCGGGTGGGCGCCCTAGCGCCGCCGGCCGCTTGGGCCCTGTTTCCACTCGGGCCAGAGGCCAGCCATTTTCATTTTATTTTCGAGACCGGTTCGCCTGAGCAGTTGCTCGGTCTGCGTCCGCGTCAGGCGGGTTCCCAGCCGCTCCGGCAGATCGGCGATGCCGTAGGCGGTCAAGGCAGCCAGGGCCACGTGACGCTTGAGGGCAGCCAGATCGAGAGCGGGTAGGGAGAAGGAGCCGCCATGGGGGGTGGCTACGATCGTCGGCACGCCCTCCAGCAGGAACCCGAGGGCGGCGTTTTCGAGGTCCGGCGTGTAGCTGTCGTGTCCTGGGCCAAATGGGGCCGCCGGCGCGAGCGCCTTTCGCAGCGGGGCCTCGAGCGACCTTCGGCCATCGAGATCGTAGCCGGCAACCGGTCCATCCCCGGCGTCGTAAATAACCACGGCATCGGCGTGGTCCAGCTCGGAGAGATGGGCGCGCGCATAGGCCCGCGAACCGGCCATCCCTTGTTGCCCTCCGCCAAACAGGATGAAGCGAATCGACCGGAAAGGACGCGTGCCGGCGGTGTGGATGGCGCGAGCCGCCTCGACCACCAGCGCGGCATTGCAGGCGGAACCGAGCGGGATGGCCGAGGAATGTCCCGTTTCCAGACCGGCACCCATAATCACAAATCCTTTTGCTTGTGTTCGTCCCCGAATGACCGCGACTACATTTTTCGTCTCGAATGAGCCTGCGTCATTTTCCACGTGTACGTCGTCTACGCCGGCTTTCCGGAATGCTTCGACCGCCCATTGGGCCACGCGCCCGCCGGAAGCTGCCCTGTTTCCCCTTGCGCCAGCCGTCGTGCCAGTCAGTGTGCTCAGAAGGCGCAGGTTGCGCCCAAGCAAGGAGGGCCCGAGCGCGCTATGGATGATCGCCGGCGCCACTGCGGCGCAGGTAGGGGCTGTCATCGAGCAGCCGCCCGATCCCACCGGTGGCTTCGGGCCGAGCTGCCCTGGCGCATTGATTTGCGGAAGCGGCTGTTGCTGCGCCTGAACCGCCAGACCGGCTGGCGCCAGCAGGGCCGCTACAGCCAGCAGCGGCAGCAGTTTGCCAAGGCCCGTGGCCGAAACTCCCGCGGTAGGGCGTATAGAAGGCATGCTAGCCCCTCTTCCCGCTTCTGCGGGGCGTGGTGCTTCGCCGGAAGGCCGCGAGAAGTTCGTCGGCGACGCGGGCCACCTGCGCCATTTCAGCGACATCGTGAACGCGAACGACGTGTGCCCCGTTAAGGATGGCCGCGGTCACGGCGGCCGCCGTGCCCCAGGCGCGCTGCCGGGCCGGAACGCCGCCGAGGGCGTGGCCGATGAAGCCCTTGCGCGAGGGACCAACGACGATGGGATAGCCGAGCTCGGCGAGGTCGGCCAGCCTCGCGAGCAGCTCGAAGTTCTGCGGGAAACGCTTGCCGAATCCGATGCCCGGATCGAGCATGATTCGGCTCCGCAAAATCCCCGCGTCCTCGGCGCGCCGCGCGTATGCTGCCAGGCCCGCCCGCACGTCTTTCATCACGTCGCGGGCAAAGGGGCCCTTCTGCATGTTTTCCGGTTCGCCCCGTCTGTGCATCAGGATCACAGCGAGCCGATGTCGCCGCGCCACTTCGGCCAGAAGGGGATCGTCACGCAGGCCGCTGGTATCGTTCAGAATTTCGGCCCCAGCCCCGGCCGCGGCTTCGGCAACCGACGCCCGGCGCGTGTCGATCGACAGGGGGACCTTCAGCCGTCCGCGCAGTTTTTTCAGCACGGGAATGACACGCTCGAGTTCCACTTCGACCGGCGTGGGGCGCGAGCCGGGCCGCGTCGATTCCCCGCCGATATCCACGATGTCCGCGCCCGCCCGCGCCAGCTCGATCCCGTGCCGGACGGCGGCATCGGCGGCCAGATAGCGCCCACCGTCGGAAAAGCTGTCGGCGGTGACGTTGACCACGCCCATCACCAGCGTTCGCTCGCCGAGGGTGAGCATGCGCGTGGGCAGCCGAAGGCGGAATTTTCGCCGTGGGTTCATGGGCAGGCGGCGAAGGTACGTTCAGCGAACGGGAGCGCCTTGGGAAGGGGGTGATACAAGGGATCAGTCGAGGTCGAAATCGCGCAGAGGCTTTTCGATGGGCGCATCCTTGGTCTTCTTGAGCGCCTCGGCAAATTTCCGGCTCAACACATCTTCTTTGGTGCGTTCCGCTTCCACCGACTGCCGGAATTTTTCCTCGCGCAGGCGGGCCTGCTCGCTGAGCACCTCGTCGATATGGTCCAGATCCACCTTCGGCGCGCGTATCGCGTCGGTGTGCGCCAGCACGGCGCCCAGTTCGGGATCCACCGTGAGTTTGGCTTGGCAACAGGGACAGGTGACTTCTAGAGGAGTAGCCTTTTCCGCCATGCGCCTATTGTAAGGCAAAGTTTACCCCTCGGGCAGCTTCGTATTGCGCCAAGCATTCGCAGGGAAGCCGGGCAAAACCGGACGGCCGGGCCGGGAGGGTTTGTTGGGAAAGGGGGATATTCGCGAATCAGGCCGTAGCCGGCTTTTCGCCCTTGGCCAGGCCTGGCACAACGCGCGGTTCGGGCCGGGGCGCCAGTTGAGGTTCCTTCGAGGAAGCCTCCTGCGTTGGAGCGGGCGTCGGCGTCGGCGCCGGCTTGTCCGGCAAAGGCTTGCCGTCGATCAGCATCCGGATTTCCTGCGCGTCGAGCACTTCCCGTTCGAGCAGCGCCTGCGCAATCCGCTCGAGGGCGTCGCGATGCGTTTCCATGATCGTGCGGGCGCGCTCGTAGGATTGGCCGATGATGCGACGGACCTCGCGATCGATCATGATCGCGGTGTCCTCGGAATAATCCCGGTGCTGGGCGATTTCGCGGCCCAGGAAAATCGCTTCCTCTTTTTTTCCGAACGTCAGCGGACCGAGCTCGCTCATGCCCCACTCGCACACCATCTGCCGCGAGATGTCCGTGGCGCGTTCGATGTCGTTTCCGGCGCCGGTGGTGACGTGAGTCAGGGCGACTTCCTCAGCGGCGCGACCGCCCATGAGCACGGCCAACTGCCCTTCGAGGAATTCCTTCGAGTAGGTGTGCTTGTCATCGATGGGAAGCTGCATGGTTACGCCAAGCGCCATGCCGCGGGGAATGATTGTCACCTTATGCAGCGGGTCGGTGCCGGGGGTCAGCGCGGCCACCAGGGCGTGCCCGCCTTCATGATAGGCGGTCGTTTTCTTTTCATCGTCCGATAAGATCATCGAGCGGCGCTCGACCCCCATCAGAACCTTGTCTTTGGCCGTTTCCAGATCGGCCATGGTGACCGTCTTGCGGCCGTTGCGCGCGGCCAGCAGGGCGCCCTCGTTGACCATGTTGGCCAGATCGGCGCCGGAGAACCCCGGGGTTCCGCGCGCGAGAATCGACAGATCGACGTCGGGAGAAACCGGCACCTTGCGCGTGTGCACGCGGAGAATCTCCTCGCGCCCGCGGACGTCCGGGCGCGGCACCACAATCCGCCGGTCGAAGCGGCCGGGCCGCAACAGGGCCGGGTCCAGCACGTCGGGCCGGTTGGTCGCCGCCACCAGAATCACGCCCTCGTTCGATTCGAACCCGTCCATCTCGACGAGCAGGGCGTTCAGCGTCTGTTCCCGCTCATCGTGCCCGCCGCCGAGTCCGGCGCCGCGATGGCGCCCGACGGCGTCGATCTCGTCGATGAAAATGATGCAGGGCGCATTCTTCTTGCCTTGCTCGAACAGGTCGCGGACGCGGCTGGCGCCCACGCCGACAAACATCTCGACGAAATCCGAGCCGGAAATCGAGAAAAACGGCACATTCGCTTCGCCGGCCACCGCCCGCGCCAGCATCGTCTTGCCCGTGCCCGGCGGCCCGACCAGCAGCACGCCCTTCGGAATGCGGCCGCCCAGGCGCTGGAATTTCTGGGGATCGCGCAGGAATTCAATGATCTCCTGCAACTCCTCTTTGGCTTCTTCGACCCCGGCAACGTCCTTGAAGGTCACCTTCTTTTGCTGCGGGGTTAGGAGACGAGCCTTGGACTTGCCGAAACTGAGCGCCTTGTTCCCGCCGGCCTGCATCTGCCGCATCATGAAGATCCACAAGGCCACCAGCAAAATCAGCGGGAGGGCGTTCATAGCCAGGTTCAGCCAGTCGCCGCTGTGAACTTCCTTGATGTTGATGGTCGCGCCCTTGTCTTGCAGTTGCTGTGTGATATTGGAGAGGACCGCGTTGGGCACGACGACGCCGCGGAAATGCTGGGCCGGCTTGATCAGATCGCCTTGAATCTCGGCCGTATTCTGGGAAAGGTCGATCGTAACGTCCTTGATGTTGCCCTGCTGAAGCTGATTGGTGAAATCGGTATAGCTAGGGGTTAGTTCGTGGCTCGACTGCGTGCCGGCCGAAGCCATCTTCCACAACACGACCGCCAGCAGCACCATAATCAGCCAAAAAAGAATGGCCCTGCCCGCCGAACTCATTCCGCTCCCTGGCCTTCTCAGCTTCGACCTCTCTTCAAAATGAAATCTTGCCGCGCCAGCCCTCTCCCGGCGGCCCTACCCTTTAGATGCACGCCAGGACATCCCCGTCTCATGAAATGAATTTTCCCCGCCCCGCTCGTTCGGTTCCTCGTGAATGATGAGAGCTCGCTGCGTACCCGGCCCTGCCGCAAAATCCGCCGCCACGGGCAAACCGCTCGACCAGACCAAACGACCCGCGCTGGTCAAGACCGGCCAGAGGATGCGTTCTTTGCCAGCGACGCGCCTCTCGAGTAGCAGGCGTTTGAGCTTTTCCGCATGCCCGCGTCCTCGAGGCCGGTATGAATCGCCAGGTAACCGGCTGCGCACTAGCAGGGGAGGTTCGAGCCGACCGGCATCCAACACCCCAAAACCTTCCAGATAAGTTTCCCTCGCTGGCGGAGGCCAGTCAATCAATTTCAGCCGCAGCCGTTTGCCGGTTTCGGCAATTTCCACCACATCCTCGCCCGTCTGCCAGGGGTCGGCGAGATAGGCGTACGAAGCATCCGCGCGCGCGATGCGAGCCGTTGCGCCTTTCGATATAAAAATCAGGCGATTCAGCACTCGCTCGACCACGATGCCGCCGGGAAGCTCCAATTTGCTTCCACTGGTGCCGCGTTGCGCCAGATCCAGCACGCTCGAGACGTGATCGGCCGTTAACCCGAGCATGTCGCGCTTCACCTGGCTGGCCGCCCGGCGAACCAGCCGTGACGCCCAGGCCTGGCGCGCATCCCGGTCCTTGATCCGTGGCTGCGGGTCGAGAATCTCCCCCACTTCCAGCGTCACCGGGGCTTCTTCGGGGCGCACCGGGCGAGGAAAGCGATTTCCCATCTGCTCTTCGAGCAATGCTTCATCGTTCCGCGCCAGTTCGGCCAGCCGCGCCAGGTTGACCACCGCGCTCGGGCCGAACTCTGCCTCCCAAATCGGCAAGAGCTTGTGGCGGATGCGCGCCCGCAGGCGCGAGGTATCCAGATTCGTGGCGTCTTCCCGCCACGCTTGGCCGCGCATGGTGAGGTATTCGCGCAGCTCTTTCCGCCGCAGGTCGAGTTGCGGCCGCACGACCGGCCCAAGAACCGGGTGGATACCCGCCAGACCCCGCAAGCCCGACCCCCTGGCCAGCCGCCCGAGGACGGTTTCGGCCTGATCGTCCACCGTGTGGCCGGTGGCCACTCGGGTGGCGCGTCCCTGGGAGACGAGCTCGTGAAAAAACGCGTACCTTTGCGCCCTCGCCTCCGCTTCCACATTTGTACCCGGGCGCCGCGCCGGCCCGGCCAGGTTCTTGCCGTGAGCGACGATGCAGGCCAGCCCAAAATCGCTTGCCAGTCTGCGGACGAAACGTTCGTCTTCGTCGGCTTCCTGGGGACGGAGATGGTGGTTGAAATGGGCCACGAGGACGGTTGCGCCCAGGGTTTCCCGCATTTCTAGCAGGAGAAGCAACAGAGCCACCGAATCGCCACCGCCCGAGACAGCGACAGCCACGCGGTCGCCGGGAAGGACCATTTCCTGCTTTCGGATGGTTGTCAGAAGACGAGTCAAAAGCGGTGCGTGCATGGAAT
>DATLRW010000016.1:0-9700 GCA_035534495.1 Candidatus Dormiibacterota bacterium
CTCTTTCCACATGCCATTAAGCCCCTCCCCGGGTGACCATCATGGCTCGTGGCGGGAATGAAGTGGTTGACGGGTCTGGTGGCCGGGGGCTATAAGCCGTGATGAGGCCGGGGTAGGGTTATCCTGGAAAAGCGGCGTTCAGCCGTGCCCGGCAGAGCCCATATGCCCATAACACCTTCCGAGAAAACCCAGCCAAAAGTGCAAGCCGAGGACGTTTCCGCTCCGGCGAGTGGCGAGATGCCCAAGCTCTGGACGCATCGCGGCGGCAAGCCGAAAGTCGTCGTGGTGATGCCGGCCTACAACGCGGCCAAAACGCTCCGCATCACGTATCAGGACATCCCGCACCAGCGGGTCGATGGAATCATCCTGGTGGACGACGGCTCGACCGATGAAACCCTCGCCATTGCCCGCGAATTGAATCTGACGGTTTTCGTGCACGCGCGGAATTTCGGCTACGGCGCGAACCAGAAAACCTGCTACGCCGAGGCGCTCAAGGACGGCGCCGACATCATCGTCATGCTGCACCCGGATTATCAGTACGACCCGACGCTGCTGCCCGAACTGGTGGCGCCGATCGAGAATGGCGCGGCCGACATCGTGCTGGGCTCGCGTTTTCTGCTGGGCAGCGTGATGAAACAGGGCATGCCCTGGTGGAAATACATCAGCAACCGGTTCCTGACGAAGCTGGAAAATCTCGTGCTCGGCCTGCACCTCTCCGAATACCATACCGGCTATCGCGCCTACAGCCGCCAGGCCCTCGAGGAATTGCCTTTCCCGCTCAACTCCGACAAGTTCGTTTTCGATCAGGAGATCCTCGTTCAAGCCGCCGATCGCGGCCTGCGCATTCAGGAAGTTCCGGTGCCGACGAAGTATTTTCCCGAGGCGTCCTCGGCAAGCTTCGTCGCCAGCAGCATCTACGGATTGAGCATTCTGGTCCTGCTCGCGCGCTACCTGCTGAATCGAACGGGCCTGGTGAAACAGAAGCAGTTCGAATCGCTCCGCGCCCGCTACCGGCGGCTGGAATAGCGGGCGGTTTCCATGGCTCCCGCACAGCGAAACAGCTACAATTCTCAATGCGCCCGGAACGACGGGCGGCAATGGGTTCGGCACCACGGCGCGCCAAGGCGCGGCCAGGCGGGAGAAACGGCATGAAAGGCGTTGTGCTGGCCGGGGGGCTCGGGAGCAGGCTGAGTCCGCTCACGCGCGTCACCAACAAGCACCTGCTGCCGGTTTACAACCGGCCGATGATCTTTTATCCGATTGAAACACTGGTCAACGCCGGGATTCGGGACATCCTTGTCGTTACCGGCGGCCAGAACGCCGGCGATTTTCTTCGTTTGCTATCGAACGGCAAGGATTTCGGCCTGCACCATCTGAACTACGCCTATCAGGAGGGCGAAGGCGGCATCGCCGACGCGCTTCGCCTGGCGGCGCATTTCGCCAGCGGCGAGAAGGTCTGCGTCATCCTCGGCGACAACGTCATCGAGGGCAACGTCCTCGAAGCCAAGCGCCGCTTCGATCGCCAGGAACGCGGCGCCCACATCCTACTGAAGCAGGTCCCCGATCCCGAGCGTTTCGGTTGCCCGGAGATCGTCGATGGCCGGCTGGTCCGCATCGCCGAGAAGCCCAAACACCCACCCTCTCCCTACGCCGTCATCGGCATCTACTTTTACGACGAGACCGTGTTCGAGAGGATCGAATCGCTCAAGCCCAGCGAGCGCGGCGAGCTGGAAATCACCGATATCAACAACATGTATCTCAAAGAGGGAACCCTCACGTTCAGCATCCTCGAAGGCTGGTGGACCGACGCCGGCACGTTCGAATCGCTGCGCCACGCGACGAATCTGGTCGCGGAAAGCGGCGCAAACCGGCTGCCTTCGGAATCGCTCGCGGCCGCCGACCCCGGCAAGGAAAGCGAGCACGGATGAAGGTTCTCGTCACGGGCGGGGCCGGCTTCATCGGGTCGAACCTGGTGCATCTGCTGCTTCGCGAATCGCCGGATATGGAAATCACCAATGTCGACAAGCTGACCTACGCCGGCAATCTCGAAAATCTGGCCGATGTCGGGGATTCGCCCCGCTACCGGTTCATCCACGCCGACGTGGCCGATGCGCGCGCGGTTGCCCGAGCCTTCGAGCACGGCTTCGACGCCGTGATTCATCTGGCGGCCGAAACGCACGTCGATCGCAGCCTGGAAGACGCCGCGCCGTTCCTCCACACCAACATTGTCGGCACCCAGGTATTGCTGGAAGCGGCGAGGCGGCACGGCGTCTCGCGATTCATCCACATCAGCACGGACGAGGTCTATGGCAGCGCCCCGGCCGGCGTGGACTTCCCTGAATCTGCGCCGCTGCATCCTTCGAGTCCTTACGCCGCAAGCAAAGCCGCCGCGGACCTGCTCGTTCTCAGCTACGTTCATACTTTCCACCTGCCGGCGCTGATCCTGCGCTGCACGAACAATTTCGGCCCCTATCAATTTCCGGAAAAGCTGATCCCGCTGATGATCGCCAACGCCATGGAGGACCGGTCGCTGCCGGTCTACGGCGACGGGCTGCAGGCGCGCGACTGGCTCTACGTCGAGGACTATTGCCGGGCGATCCTGCTGGCGCTCGGTGGCGGCCGCGACGGCGAGATTTACAACGTTTCGGCCGGCCGGCCGCGAACGAATCTGGAGGTGATCGGCGCGCTGCTCGACCGGCTGGGCAAGCCGCATTCGCTCATCACCTTCGTCGAAGACCGTCCCGGGCACGACCGCCGCTACGCGCTCGACAGCCGGAAACTGCGCGAGGAACTGGGCTGGGCCCCGCAACGCAGCTTCGAGGAGGCGCTCGCCGCGACGGTGGATTGGAACCGCTCGAACGCCGCCTGGATCGAGCGCTGCCGCAGCGGCGCCTACCGCTCCTACTACCGGCGGCATTACACGCAGCGCAAAAAGACCCTCACCCGGTGGAGCGTTTCCTGAGTGACGGCTCGAAGTGAAAACAGCACGACCGGCTTTCGACCCGCCGGCGTGAGGACCGGACAGCCTCCATGCGCGTTCTGATCCTTGGCGGGGGCGGCCAACTGGCCACCGAACTCGAACGCTCCCTGGCGGGCGAGCCATGTCTCGCGCTCTCCCATTCCCAGGCGGACATCTGCGACGCGGCAGAAGTGGAACGCCATGCCCACGAGTTCCGGCCCGATTGCATCGTGAACACGGCGGCCTACCACCGCGTTGACGACTGCGAGGACGAAGTCGCGCGCAGCTTCGCGGTCAATGCCGTCGCGCTGAAAGCCCTGGCGCAGATCGCCAACCGGACCGGCGCGGCGCTGGTGCATTTCAGCACCGATTACGTTTTCGACGGCGCCCAGCGCCAACCCTACCGCGAAACCGATCCTCCCCGCCCTCTTTCGATCTACGGCATGTCGAAATTTGCCGGCGAGCAGATCGTTCGCCGCTACGCCGAGCGCTATTTCCTGGTTCGCAGTTGCGGCCTCTACGGCCGGGCGGGTTCGCAGAGCAAGGGCGGAAATTTTGTCGAGACGATGCTGCGCCTGGCGAGCGAGAACCGCACGATTCGCGTGGTCGACGACCAGGTGGCGACACCGACAAGCGTGAGGGACCTGGCCAAAGCGCTGGTGCCCCTGATCGGCACCGAACGCTTCGGCCTCTACCACATGACGAACGCCGGTTCGTGCTCGTGGTTTGAATTTGCCGGTGAAATTTTTCGTTTGACAGGGCGCGTGGCCGGCCCCGAAGCCAGGCTGCAACCGATCTCGAGCGCGGAATTCCGCGCCAAGGCGCGCCGCCCGCCCTATTCGGTGCTCGACAATGCGGCCTTGCGGGAAGCGGGGTTCCCGGCACTCGCGCCGTGGCAGGAGGCGCTGGCGAGCTACCTGCGGGAGCGAACCGAAGGCAAAGCGGACCCTTCGCCGCGCACGGGATGACGATTGGCGATGGTGAGCGGAAAGGTCTTTTGAAAGCGGGCAGGCGGGCTATCGGCTTTCAGATACGGCGCAAGACGAGGCAATCGGCCAGCATATCGTGAAGGCCCTGCTTTTTCGCCGTAAAGCCAATCATGAAATAACCGATCAGCAGGGTTGCGCTGGATAGAATTTTCCCGAAAAAACGGGCCGTCGCGCGGGCAAAAGAGATCGTGCGTCCCTGCATGTCGGTGACGAAAAGACCGAGAACGCGCTTGCCCGGCGTCGCCTGCCAGGAAGAGATTTCAAACAGGGCGAAATAGAGCCAGCTTCCGATAATGGACAGACCCCAAACCGTCCAGACGAACAGCATGGCGGCCGGGCGGAGGCTTTCGCCCGGCATGGGCGGCTGCGGAGGCTTGGTCCCGAAAAACAGCGGCGCCAGCGGCACCATGATGATCAGCGTCGCGGCGCTCAGAATCAGCACGTCGATGGCGTAGGCCGTCAGGCGCAGCCAGAATCCGGCGTAGGCCGTGCGCACCAAACCGTCCGCCGAAGCAGCCGCTTCCGATGATTCCGCCGTCAACGGCGCGCCGCAGGAAGGACAGGATGCCGATCCTTCCTCCGCCCAGGCGCCGCATTGGTCACAGCGCATGCCACCTCCCGCCTTTTTCTGATTTCCGGCTGATGCTAGCGCCAACCTTCGCACCGGTCAACGGCCCATAGCACGGGGCCCGACGCACCCACCCCGTGGACCCGTTGCGGCGGACTCACGCCTCCGGCCGGGAATCCGCCGCCGGCCGTTTGGGCGACGGCGAGCGGGCCGGGGCGCCATCGGCGTTTTTTCCCTTCAGCAGGTCGATAAAGGCCCGGGCGGCCTGCGGAAGCGGGTGGTCGTTGCGGTGGATGAGATAGAGGTTCCGCGTGATCCGCAGCTGCGGAACGTTGAGAGCGACCAGTGCGCCCCGCTCGAGCTCGAGCCGCACGCAGGTCCGGGGCACGATCGCGACGCCCATTTCCATCTGCACGAACCGTTTGATGCTGTCGATCGTCGGCAACTCGATGTCGCGGCGCAGCGGCGCGCGATGCCCGGCGAAAAGCTGGATGACCTGCCAGCGATAGGGCGATTCGACGATATGCGCGATGAACGTATCCTCGGCGAGTTCGGTGATCTCGACCCGGCGCCGGCGCGCAAAGCGGTGGCCGGGATAGACGACCAGGACCAGTTCGTCGCGGAAGAATTCCACCGACGTCAGGCTCTCCTCCTGCGCCACGAAAGAGATGACCCCGAGATCGAGCCGGTAATTCAGCACGTGGCGCGGCACGTCGCGCGAAAAGGTCCGGTGGACGGCGATGGGCACATCGGGAAAGCGACGCCGGTATTGCGCCAGGGCGGGAAGGACGGCGTGCACCGAGCTCTCGTTCGCGCCGAGGTTGAGCTGTCCACGCCGCAGATGCTTCAGGTCGTCGATCGACCGGCGAAGCTCCTCGCGCAGGTTCAGCATCCGCTCGGCCGAATCGACCAGCAACCGCCCGGCGTCGGTCAATTTCAACTCCCGGCTGCCGCGAACCAGCAGCCGCTGACCCAGGTCCTCTTCGAGTTTGCGCAGCGCGATGCTGACGGCCGGCTGCGTCCGGTGCAGGCTTTCCGCGGCGCGGGAGAAGCTGCCGGCGCGCACGACGGCGAGAAACGTTTCCAGGGAGGCCAGATCCATTCCCTCTTTATAAATCTCCTTTATGAATACTGCAAGAAGAATAAAATTGACTATACGGGCGGTTCGCGCTTCACTGAGGGACAGGGGACAGGAGCAGCCATGGACACCGTACACATCTTCGATACAACGCTTCGGGACGGCGAACAGTCGCCCGGCTTTTCGATGAATCGTGGAGAGAAACTACGTCTGGCCGCTCAGCTCGAGGAGTTGGGCGTCGATGTGATCGAGGCCGGCTTCCCGATCGCCTCGACGGGCGATCTGGAGGCGGTGCGAGACGTGGCCCGGCAAACGCGCCGGGCGCAGGTTGCCGCGCTGGCCCGCGCCGCGCAAATCGATATCGATGCCGCCCTGCGCGCGATCGAACCCGCCGCGCGCCCCCGCATCCACGTCTTTCTGGCCACCAGCGACCTGCATCTCCAACACAAGCTGCGCATTACACGCGAGCAGGCGCTCGGGCAGATCGATCGGATGGTCCGCTACACGCGCGAGCGCGCCCCGGAAGTGGAATTTTCGGCCGAGGACGCCAGCCGGACCGACCTCGAATATTTGGGCGACGTTATGGTGGTGGCGGCCGATGCAGGCGCCACCGTACTGAATCTGCCGGATACGGTCGGCTACACCACCCCGGAGGAATACGGGGCGATGTTCCGCTACGTTCGCGAGCGGCTCGGCGACCGCCCGGTCGTTCTGAGCGCCCATTGCCACAACGATCTGGGCCTGGCCGTCGCCAACTCGCTGGCCGCGGTCGCCGCCGGCGCGCGGCAGGTCGAATGCACCATCAATGGAATCGGCGAGCGGGCGGGCAACGCATCGCTCGAGGAAATCGTCGTGGCCCTGGCGGTGCGCGGCGATCGCCTCGGCGCGCGGACTGCTATTTCACTCGACAAGATTTACTCGACCAGCCGCCTGCTTTCGGAAATCACGGGCGTCTCCGTGCCGCCCAACAAAGCCGTGGTCGGCGCCAACGCCTTCGCGCACGAAGCGGGCATCCATCAGGACGGCATTCTCAAGAACCCGCTGACCTACGAGATCATCCCTCCGGAGATGCTCGGCATCCCCGCGCGCCGGCTGGTGATCGGCAAGCATTCGGGCCGGAACGCGCTTCGGACGCGCCTGGAGGAGCTGGGCTGCCCGCTTTCGGGCGAAACGCTCGAAGCCGCCTACCGCCAGGTGATCGAGCTGGCCGACCGCGACAAGGACGTGACCGACCGGGATATGTTGCGCATCGCCATTCAGTCCAAACGCGCCGCCCACAACCAGGGCGCGGGCCCCAGCGAAACAAATCAGGCGGCAACGCCGGGAGCGGCGTGAGACAATAACGGGCGATGAACAAACTGGAGAAGACTGTCGTCCTGCTGCCGGGCGACGGAATCGGTCCCGAGGTCACCCATGCCGCCGCGCAGGTGCTCGTCGACTGTGCCCACGAGTTTGGCCACAACTTCCATCTGATTGAACAACCCATCGGCGGCGCCGCCATCGACAGCGCCGGCACTCCCCTTCCGCAATCCACCCTGGACGCCTGCCTGTCCGCGGATGCCGTTTTGCTCGGCGCCGTCGGCGGGACGAAATGGGACCAGCTACCGGTCGGCCGGCGGCCCGAGAGCGGCCTGCTCAAGTTGCGCGAGCGCCTGGGCGTGTACGTGAATCTGCGTCCGGTCAAGCTGCGCCCGGCGCTCGGGAACATCTCCCCTCTGCGGCCCGAACGCAGCAGCCACGTGGACATGGAAATTGTCCGGGAGCTGGCCGGCGGCATCTATTTCGGCAAACGAGGCCTTTACGGGGAACAGGCGGGCGAGACCGCTTTCGACACCGAGGCCTATTCGGCGGGCGAGATCGAGCGCGTCGCCAAGGTCGCTTTTGAGCGCGCCATGGGCAGGCGCAAGCACGTCGCTTCGATCGACAAGGCCAACGTGCTCGAAAGCTCACAGCTCTGGCGCCGCACGGTGAACCGCACGGCCGCCGCCTATCCCGGCGTTGAACTGCGCCATCTCTACGTCGACAACGCCGCCATGCAGATCGTCCTCGATCCCGGCCAGTTCGACGTCATCCTCACCTCCAATATGTTCGGCGACATTCTGAGCGACGAGGCCGCCGCTCTGGCCGGCTCGATCGGCCTGATTCCCTCGGCCAGCCTCGGCCCCGGTCCCGGTCTCTACGAGCCGATCCACGGATCGGCCCCGCAACTGGCCGGCAAGGACTCGGCCAATCCCATCGGCACGATCCTTTCGGCCGCGATGCTGCTGCGCGAATCCTTCGGCTTGTCGCGGGAAGCGGCCTGGGTGGAAGAGGCGGTCGATCGCGTGCTTGCCGCCGGACGCCGCACCCCGGACATCGCCATGCCGGGCGAGACGTCCATCGGGCTGGAGGCGATGAGCGCGGCGATTCGCCACGAACTGGCTCACCCGTCACAGCACGCCGAAGGCTACGGCTGGGGCGTCTGACCTTCATCGCAACTTTCCCTCCCCTGCCGTGTTTCTTCCTCGGGAGGGAAAACATGAAATTCCAATGGAAACACGCGGTTTTTGCCATGGCGCTGGGCGGCGTCCTGGCTCTTGCGCCGCTCGGGGCGGCCGCGCAAGAGCAGCCGGCCGCCCAGACGCGCGAGGCCCGGCCCGGCACGCGCAGGGATATTCACCAGGATACACGCCAGCTCCGGCGCAAGCGCCGCGACATCCGGCATGACAAGCGCCAGCTCCAGGCCGCGCGCCAGCGCTTTGGGCCCGGAAGCCCGCAGGCCCGATCCGTTGTTCGCCGGGACATTCACCACGACAAGCGATCGACTCGCCGCCTGCGCCGCGACAGGAACCGCGATGTCCGCATTCACCAGCGGCGCATGGCACGGCGCATGAGGCGCTAACAAGGAAACGCAGGACTGCTCGCGCCGTGCCGCGGCTCGATTTCCCTCATCGCCCAAGCCCGCATCACCACGTCCGTTATCTGTGTTAGGCTCAACGCGATCCGGCGCTGCCGGGATCGTGGGAGGTGGTTATGCGGGCCGGGAAATGGGCCAGCGCAATTTTGGCGGCGTTCGCCATCATCGTCGCCACGAACTGGCTGATTCACGCCGTCCTGCTGCGAGCCGAATATCAGGCGATCGTTCTTTCCTTCCGTCCGATGCAGGTGATTCGCGCGCGGATGTGGATCGTACTGGTGGGTCAGGCGGTCTTTTCGGTTGCCTTCGTTTACATCTACACGCGCGGCCTGGAATCCAAGCCCTGGCCCGCGCAGGGCGTCCGCTACGGAATCCTGGCGTGGCTGCTGACGGTGGTTCCGGCCTCGCTCGCCGAATTCGTGACGATGTACCTGCCGCATCGGCTGGTGCTGCAATGGATTGGCTACGGGCTGGCGCAACTGGTCCTGGCCGGTTTGGTGGTTGCGGCGATTGTCGGCGAACGGCCGGTGGCACGCTGAGGGCTGCGGCCGGAATTACAATAGTCGTTTGATGTCCTCCGAAGCGCCGATTGCCGCCAAATCATCCCCGGGCGCGTCGGGTCTGCCGCCCGGTCCCCAGGGCCGCTTCCTGGTCGGGAACATTTTTCAGCTTACCCGCGACCTGATGGGTTTTCTCACCCGCTGCGCCCAGCAGTACGGCGATGTGGTGTTCTTCCGTTTTTTCCGCACGCCCGTCTGTCTGGTGAATCATCCCGACCTGATCGAATCGGTTCTTGTGGCGAACGACCGGAACTTCACCAAATCCCGGGACTATCGTGCGATGCGCCGCGTGCTGGACGACGGATTGCTCACCAGCGAGGGCGAGCTATGGAAGCGGCAGCGCCGCCTGATGCAGCCCGCCTTTCACCGCGAACGAATCACCTCCTACGCCGCGATCATGACCGGCTACGCCGACCGCATGCTCGCCTCCTGGCAGGACGGCGAGGAGCGCGACGTTCACGAGGACATGATGAGGCTTACCATCGAGATCGTCGCCAAGGCGCTTTTCGACGTCGAAATCTCCCGCGATGCCCAGGGCATCGGCCTCGCCCTCGGGATTTTTGTGCAGGAGTTCATCGGGATGGCGAGTCTGGCGTTCGTTTTGCCGGAAAGCATTCCCGTGCCCGGCAGCGGTAAGCTGCGCCGGGCCC
>DATLRW010000017.1:0-5220 GCA_035534495.1 Candidatus Dormiibacterota bacterium
CCGTTCTGAACGGCCTCCACGACTCGTCGACGAAGGTCTTCTTGCGCTTTCGCCGGCAACGAGCGAGCATCCTGTTTCCCCATGCCCGACACATTACCACATTACTCACTGCATGCCATCTATATTATGCTCCTATTAGTAACTCATTGCAAAATTGTAACTTACGACCCGATTGGGTGACACTCCGCGCCTCATCGAGCCTGGTATTGCTCGTCGCTGACCTTCTCCATCCAGTCGACGACCTTTCCGTCGAGCTTTTCGTGTATGGCGATATGCGTCATCGCCGTCGTGGGCGTAGCCCCGTGCCAGTGCTTCTCGCCGGGTGAGAACCAGACCACATCACCGGGCCTAACCTCCTCGATTGGCCCACCCCAGCGCTGGACCAGGCCGCAGCCAGCGGTGATAACGAGGGTCTGACCAAGCGGATGCGTGTGCCATGCCGTCCGAGCGCCCGGCTCGAACGTGACGCTGAGGCCCCGAACGAGCGCCGGATCGGGCGCCTGAAAAAGGGGATCCATGCGTACCGTGCCGGTGAACCACTCGGGCGATCCTTGGCCGGAAGGTTGCGAGCCGACTCTTGTGATTTCCATTGTCCCGACTCCTTCAGCTGATCTTCATCATGCTATTCGTCATGCTATTTCCCGATGCACTCGACCGATCCGGAGACCGCGTTTTTTACCCGCGAGGCCGTGTCGATCACGAAACGGTATTTTACGCCGTCCTTCCGCCTTTCCCTTGCCTGCGTTCGAGCGGCTCCCGGCGCAACATCCGGTGCGCTACGGGAAAGCTAGGAACTCGGGCTGGCTTCCTGGCAGGGTTTCCGGCCTTGCTTGCCAGGCTCGCGGCGGCGCAGGGCGGCGTACAGGAGCACGTCGTAAATGATTTTCGTGGCGCCGCCGAGAAACAGCGGCGCGGCCAGGCTTACGTTCTGGATTACGTAGCCCGAGAGCGACGACGAACAGGTCCGCGAAATGTTCCGCGAGAGCGTCGTGATCCCACTGGCAAAGACGCGGTCTTCCGGCTGAACCGCCGCCATCAAATACGATTGCCGGGTTGGCACGTCCATTTGCACGAGGCCCTCGCGCGCCAGGAAAAGACCGATGGCCCACGAAAGGCTGGGAGCGAAGGGCACGGCCATCAGCAATAAACTGGAGGGAATGTGAGTGAACACCATGGTGTTCACCAATCCGATCCATCGAGCCAGGCGCGCCGCAACCATATACGAGACCGAGTTCAGCACCTGCGCCGTGAAGAAAATCGGCGCGAGACCCGCCTCTGTTATGCCAAACCGCCGGAAAAACCAGTAGGCGAGGATCGTCGTGGTCAGGAACCCTCCGCCAAGGCTGTCCATGCTGAAGAGCAGCGCCAGGCTCGTCACGACCTCCTTCGATTGCTTGGAAACCCGCCGTCCGGGGCGGATGGCCTTTCGAGCAAACCCGGCCTGGGGCGAAAGGAATAAGTAGCTCGCGGCGCTCAGCAGGCAGAGCAGCCCATAGAAACCGAACACGCTTCGATACGAGGCGAATAGCCCTATGCCAAACTGGCTGCGCAGCAGAAAGGGCAGCCCGGCCGCCAGCGCCCCAAGCGCATGGCCGACGCTCAGCACGATGTTGTATCGGGCGAGCGCCTCCGTGCGGTCAGTCGGGGAAACGCTCTCGGATACGAGAACCTGTTCGACGCTGCTGGCGGCTCCGCGGTCGTGTCCCGCGGCATTCAGCATGCCCGCGAATGCGAAAAGAAGAAGCGCGAAGAAATTCGCGGTCAGCGCCAGGCCCAATCCCCCGATGGCCGCGAGCGAGCACAGCAAAACGAGGGTGCGCCGGCGCCCGACCCGCTCGGCGAGCATGCTGGTCAACAGGGTGGAAACCGCGACCCCTGCCAGCCCTGCCGAAATCACCAGACCGATCCGGGTCGCGGAGAATCCGGCGCGCGAGAGATAGATCCCGAGATCGACGGCAACCATCCCCACGCCCACGGAGCGGAGAAACGCCGAAACGTATACGGGCCGCAAGTCGCCGACCAGCTTCATCCTTCTCGACCGTTATCCGGGGAAATCAATGCCTCGTGCACGAGAACTGCGCGGGTTTGGTGGGCCTGGACTGACTCGAACAGTCGACCTCACCCTTATCAGGGGTGCGCTCTAGCCACCTGAGCTACAGGCCCGGCTTTCTGGAAAGGATTTCATTCTAGCATCCGGCGGAAGGGGAGCACAAAAGACTCCCCCTGCGCGACGGCGCCGGGCCCTAGAAATGGATCCTGTCGACGCTCGTCAATACGGACATTCTCCCGATCAGCGGGTTGTTCGCAATGCCCCAGACGGTGAATTGTTCGGCATAGGCGGTCGGGCCCGGTGCGGCGTCGACCGGAACGACCACCTTATAGCCATGTTGGGCCGCGGCGAGCGTGGTGTACAGGACCGCGCCATTGGCGGACATGCCGGCGGTGATGACGGTGTCGATTCCGTGGTCCTTGAGGATTTTCCCAAGATCGGTGCCGTAAAACTTGTTCGGCCAGGCCACGACCATCGGGTTGCCTTTCTCCGGCCCCAGCCCCTTCACGAAAGGCGGCATGTGGGGAAACTGGGTAAAGACGATGAGCATGTGGTGAGCCCGCGCCGCGGCGAGCAGCTGTTTCACTTTCGGGACGGCCCTGATGCATCGCGGGACCGCGTGCGGGGCGCCGGGAACGCAATTGCCTTGATTGAAATCCATGACCAGAAGAGCGGTCTTCTGCGGATCCACGGTGACAGTTTTCAACTCGGGCGGCGGCGGGGCCTCGACCGTTTTCCATTCGCTGAGCACGCCTTGCGCCGAGGCGGCCGGGGAAAAGGCCGCGATAAGGCCCGCGATTGCCGCGATCACCGCCAATCTGTGAAGATGCTGCGTTTGAGGCATAGTCGATTTCCTCCTCCTTGGTGACGTGATTCGCGCCGCATCTTCTTACACTTTCGTGGGAGAGAACAAGGAATATAAGGAATAACGGACCGGCGCCACGGATTGGCCATCCCGTCCCGGGCGCGGGAACTGTTTTCGCGGCCCCCTGGATATGGCTCGCCGGCCTGGGCGCAGAGCCGTTCTGCACGCACGGCTCTCAGTTGCGCTCAATTGAGGCCGGGTGTATCTTCTAGATTCGGTAGGAGATCCATGCTGAAAATTCCGACGCGAGTGATTCCATGACCCCACTGATGATCGACCCAAGCAAGACTGCGCTCGTTGTGATTGACCTCCAGAAAGGGATTGTTGGCTTGGCCGGGCCGGATGTGGCCAGGCCGGTTGTGGCCAATGCCGCAAAGCTCGCGCAGGCCTTCCGCGAAAAGCAGATGCCCGTGTTCCTGGTGCGGGTAACGCCGTCGCCCGACGGCAAAGACGCGCTCAAACCGGTGCTCGACGGGCCGCCGCTGAATATGCCGAGAGGCCCCGACTGGGCCGAGATCGTTCCCGAGCTGGGACCCGGGCCGAACGATTTTGTGATCACGAAACGGCAGTGGAGCGCGTTCTATGGAACCGAGCTGGATTTGCAATTGCGCCGCCGCGGGATCGAGACGATCGTGCTGTGCGGCATCTCCACCAATATCGGCGTGGAAAGCACCGCCCGGGCCGCCTACGAATACGGCTACCAGCAGATATTCGTCGAGGATGCCACGGCCGCTCGTTCCAAGGAAGAGCACGACCATACGATGAAGACGACGTTCCCGAGGATCGGACGGATCCGGAAAACGGAAGATGTGCTGGCCGCTTTGGCCTAGCCGGGAGTTCGGTGCCGCAGCTCCGCGAAATATTCCCCGCGTTCACGCTTCCAATGGGATTTCCATGCCGCGTAAAGGCGCGGTGAAACATCCCCGTCTTTTCCGGTTTTCGCGGCCCGGAATGATCCGGTCTTCCTGGCGCCCAGCGCCACGCATGATCCAGCGGTTCGGGAAGCAGTTTCCCCCTTGGGGCGAATGGCGCGGGGCGGGTATGTGACCAGCTTGGCGAAAATGAGCCGGTTTCATTACCCGCGATTTTCTGGATATCCAAAGATTGCAGGAACGGGAGGAGACCCATGGCGCGAAAAACGGTTGGCATGATCGGTCTTGGAATTATGGGTTCGGCGATGTCGGCGAACCTGATTCAGGCGGGGTTTGACGTTGTGGGATACGATGTGGCCGCCGAGCGACTGAAAGAGCACGATAAAGAAGGGGGCACGGCCGTGCCGAGCTGTGAGGAAGTCGCCAAGCGCTGCACGATCCTGATAACGTCGCTGCCCTCGTTGAATGCCATGGTGGAAACCGCAAAGGCGCTCGAGAACGCCGCGCAACCGGGCAGTATCGTCGTCGAAACAAGCACGTTGCCGATCGACGTGAAAGAAGAAGCCCGGAAGCGCCTTGCCCCACGCTCGGTGACGCTGCTGGATTGCCCCTTGAGCGGCACGGGGGCCCAGGCACGGGTCAAAGATGTTCTGGTCTACGCCAGCGGGGATAAAAAAGCCTACCAGAGCACGACGGAGGTCATGGACGGCTTCTCCCGCGCCCATCACTTCGTGGGGGAATTCGGCGCAGGGTCGAAAATGAAGTTTGTCGCCAATCTCCTGGTGGCCATCCACAACGTTGCCGCCGCGGAAGCGATGGTCATGGCCATGAAGGCCGGCCTGGACCCGAACATGGTTTTGAAAGTCGTGGCGGACGGGGCCGGCGGCTCGCGCATGCTCCAGGTGCGTGGTCCCATGATGATTGCCGGGGATTACTCCGAGGCGACCATGAAAGTCCACATCTGGCAGAAAGACATGACGATCATCGGCGACTTCGCACGCAAGCTCGAATGCCCGACGCCGCTCTTTCTGACCAGCGCCTCGTTTTATACGGCCGCGATGGCTATGGGGCGGGGCAAGGAGGATACGGCGGCCGTATGCGCCGTCCTCGAAGAGATGGCCAACTACACTCGCCCGGCCCAGTGGAATTCAGAGGCTGCCGGTCACGACTGATTGGAAACGCCCGGCATACCCGCCGGGCAGCGAGACAGGTCGGTTGCCGATCCGACGTAATAGCGGCCTGAGGACCGGCCTTGGAGAATATGGACGAAAGCCACGGATGAAAGTGGTAGGCCCGTACGGATTCGAACCGTAGACCTCTACCGTGTCAAGGTAGCGCTCTAACCAACTGAGCTACGGGCCTAGAGTACATAAAATCAATCGCTTAGCTAGTTGCCCGGCCTTGGTGCAAGGGGCACTTGCTTGCCAATCTGG
>DATLRW010000018.1:0-12179 GCA_035534495.1 Candidatus Dormiibacterota bacterium
ACGCCGATCGAGGAACAGATGAGCGGCATCGACAAAATGAACTACATGTATTCGCTCAGCACCACCTCGAACAGCCAGATGCGAATGGTGGTCGATTTCGCCGTCGGCACGAACCCGGATACGGACCTCATCCTCAGCCAGATGCGCGAAACCCAGGCGGCCGCCCAGCTTCCCTCCGACGTCGCCCGCTACGGCATCATCACCCAGAAATCCCTCACTTCGCCCTTCATGCTGATTGCCCTGGATTCGCCGAGCGGCGCCTACAACGCGCAGTTCCTGGCCAACTACGCCTACATCAACCTCCTGGATTCCCTCACCCGCCTGCCCGGCATCGGCAACGTCCAGGTTTTTGGCGCCGGCCAGTACGCCATGCGCGTCTGGCTCAACCCGGACCGCATGGCCAAGCTCGGCATCACCGTGCCGGACGTCGTGAGCGCGATCAACGCGCAAAACACGGTGAATCCCGCCGGCCAGATCGGCGGCGAACCCGTGCCGCCCGGCCAGCAAATGAACTATCCAGTTCTGGCGCAAGGGCGGCTGGTCACCCCGCAGCAGTTCGGCGACATTGTCATTCGCGAGAGCCCGGCGGGCGGAATCGTTCGCGTGCGCGACATCGCTCATGTCGAACTCGGAACCCAGTTTTACAACCTGATCGGCCGGATGAACGGCAAGCCCAGCGCCATCATCGCCCTGTATCAGCTGCCCGGCTCGAACGCCGTCGACGACGCCAGGGAAGTGCGCGCGTTCATGGCCGGCGTAAAACCCCAGTTTCCTTCCAACATGAGCTACGCCGTCTCGCTCGACCAGACGCTGGCCGTGTCCGAGGGAATGAAGGAAATTCTGATCACGCTCGCGATCGCCCTGGCCCTGGTGATCTTCGTCGTCTACATTTTTCTCCAGAGCTGGCGCGCGACGCTGATTCCGCTGCTGGCGGTTCCCGTTTCGCTGGTGGGCACATTCATCTTCTTCCCGCTGTTCGGGTTCTCCATCAACACCCTGTCCATGTTCGCGATGGTCCTGGCGATTGGTCTGGTCGTCGACGACGCCATCGTGATCGTCGAGGGCGTCCAGCGCCATATCGAGGAGGGATTGGCCCCTCCCGACGCCGCCCGAAAGGCGATGGAAGAGCTCACCGGCCCCGTCATCGGAATCGCGATGGTGCTCGCCTCGGTGTTCGTGCCGACGGCGCTGATTCCCGGCATCACCGGCCGCATGTACCAGCAGTTCGCCGTCACCATCGCCATCTCGGTCGTCATTTCCGCCTTCAATGCCCTCAGCCTCAGCCCGGCGCTCGCCGCGCTGCTTCTGCGCCCGAAAAAGCCCGGACGCGGCCCGCTGGCCTTCTTTTTCCGCTTCTTCAACCGGAGCTTCGCCGGCGGAACCAACGCCTACATCCGTGTCTCCCGCCAACTCATCCGCAAAAGCGTATTTGCGATGATTTTGCTCGCTCTCTTCATCGCCGCCGCCGCGATGGTTGGCAAGCGCCTGCCGACCAGTTTCCTGCCCGAGGAAGATTACGGCTACGCCTATGTGAACCTGACGCTTCCCAACGGGGCTTCCCAGCAACGGACCGATGCCGTGGCGCGCGAGGTCGAACAGATATTGCAGAAAACGCCCGGGGTGCAATACGTCACCAGCGTGATCGGCTTCAGCCTGCTCAGCACGGTCCAGGCCACAAACTCCGCCTTTTTCTTCGTCACCCTGAAACCCTGGGGCCAGCGCACGAAGATGAGCGAACAGGTCTGGGCGATCCAGGCCCGCCTGGACCGCGAACTCAGCCGCCTGCCGCAGGGCACCGCGATCACCTTTGCGCCGCCCTCTATTCCCGGCGTTGGCACCTCGGGCGGTTTTACCTTCGTCCTGGAGGATCGCAGCGGCCGGGGCACCGACTTCCTGAATTCCAACCTCGCCAAGTTCGTCGCCGCGGCGCGGAAGCGGCCGGAAATCGGCGGCATTTTCAGCACTTCCGTTCCCAACGTGCCGGAAAAATTCGCCCAGGTCGACCGGGCCGCGGCGCTAAAAATGGGCGTCCCGATTCCGAGCATCTACCAGACCCTGCAAGGCTTCCTGGGCGGCATCTTCGTCAACTATTTCAACCGGTTCGGCCGCCAGTGGCAGGTCTATGTCGAGGGCGATCCGGACTACCGCACCCGGCAGGACAATTTGAAGCACTTTTACGTTCGAAATGACCAGGGGCAGATGGTTCCCCTTTCCGCCCTGGTCCACTTCGAGCCGGAGCTCGGCCCGCAATTCGTAATGCATTACAACGAATACGACGCCGCCGAGATCATCGGCAGCGCCGCCCCCGGTTACAGCTCGGGCCAGGCCACGGCGGCGCTCGAGCAGGTTTTCCATCAGACGATGCCGCCCGGCATGGGCTACGGCTTCATGGGCATGTCGTATCAGGAGCAAAAAGCCGAGCAAGGCGTTTCCGCGACGCAGATTTTCGCCTTCTCCCTGCTCTTCGTCTTCCTGATTCTCGCCGCGCTCTACGAAAGCTGGTCCCTGCCCTTCAGCGTTTTGCTGAGCACTCCCATCGCCGTCTTCGGCGCTTTCGGCATGCTTCTGGCCCGCCGCTACTACACGGCCGCGCTGTACCCGCCCTACATGGTGCACATCGACAACGACGTCTACTCGCAGATCGGCCTGGTCATGCTGATTGGCCTCGCGGCAAAAAACGCGATTCTGATCGTCGAGTTCGCCAAGAAGCAGTACGAACAGGGCAAACCCCTCCTCGATGCGGCGCTCGGCGGGGCGCGTCTCCGTTTGCGTCCCATCCTGATGACGTCCTTCGCCTTTATTCTCGGCGTCGTGCCCCTTTGGGTCGCCTCCGGCACGGGCTCGATCTCCCGCCAGATCATGGGCACCACGGTCATCGGCGGAATGCTCGCGGCAACCCTGATCGGCATTTTCTTCATTCCCGCCATCTTTTACGTTGTCGAACGCCTCTCGGGCGCCAAGCCGCACACGGCTTCGGAACTGGCGCCGGGCGAAGTCCCGGGCGAGGGTGACTGAATGAAACGCCTCGCACGCCTCGCGCCCCTTGCGTTCCCCTTTCTGCTGGCCGGATGCATGGTCGGCCCGAATTACAAACGGCCCGCGGTCAGTCTTCCGCCCGCCTACCGCGGCGCCGCGCCCGCGGCGCCGGCGCCGTCGCTGGGCAACGAGAAATGGTGGCAGGTGTTCAAGGACCCCGTTCTCGACAAGCTGATTCACACGGCGCTTTCGCAAAATTACGACGTTCGCATCGCCGCCACGCGCGTTCTCGAAGCGCAGGCCGAACTGGGGATTACTCGCTCGAGCCAGTTCCCTTCGGTATCGGCCGGCGCGGGATTGCTTACCCAGAAGAACGCGAAAACCTCCCGGGTGTTTCCCTCCTACGAGACCAACGCCGGACGGGTGAGCCTTACGGCGATCTGGGATCTGGATTTCTGGGGGAAATACCGGCGCGAAAACGAGGCGGCGCGGGCCCAATTGCTATCGACGGTGTGGGGACGGCGCGCGGTCATGACGTCGGTGGTGGCCAGCGTGGCCAGCGCCTATTTCCAGCTTCGCGCGCTCGACAGCGAACTCGCCATCGCGCGGAGCACGCTGGCCTCCAGGCAGGATTCGCTGCGCCTCACGAGCGTGCTCGCCAAACACGGGTCGGCCACCGCGCTCGACATCAGCCAGGCACGCCAACTCGTTTACGCCGCCTCCGAATCGATTCCCGACATCCAGCGGCAGATCACACAGCAGGAAAACCTGCTGACCACCCTGCTCGGCCAGAACCCCGGCTCAATCGACCGCGGCCTCCCGCTCGTCCAGCAGCCCGAACCGGCCACGATTCCCGCGGGACTTCCCTCGGAATTGATCGACCGCCGGCCCGATATCCGCGAAGCCGAACAGAGCCTGATTGTCGCCAATGCCGATATCGGAGTGCTGAAAGCGTCGCTTTTCCCCGACATTTCGCTCACGGGAACGGGCGGGCTCGAAAGCAATGCGCTCAACCGGATCATCAGCGGGTCGGCCGAGAACTGGAATGCCGCCATCAACCTGACGCAGCCGGTGTTTCAGGCAGGCGAGCTGCGGGCAGGCGTTCAGCTCGCCCGGGCGCAGTGGCAGCAAATGCTTTTGACCTACCGGCAGACGATTCTCAACGCCCTCGAGCAGGTTTCGAGCAGCCTGGTCGCCTACGACAGGGACCGCGAATTCCGCCGCCAGCAACAACAGCTGACCCTGGCCGCACAGGAAACCAACCGCCTCTCGATGATCCTGTATCACAACGGCGGCGCCAGCTATCTTCAGGTGCTCACCAGCGAAACGGACCTCTTCGCGGCGCAACTCAATCTTATCCAGGCGCAATTGAACGAGCGGCTCGCCCTTGTTCAGATCTATCAGGCCCTCGGCGGCGGCTGGCAGCAGTAGCCCGGCCGATAGGGCCATAACCGATCCCGTATCTTCGTCTCCGGGGCGGCTGCGGATGGATCCCGGGCGGGTCCCGAATCGGGCGGGCGGCGGGGCCGAAGGGGGACCCTCTGCCTGATGGGATCGGCAACTATTTTGTGATAGGCTCGAAACCGGTTAATTATGGGGAAAGGGGAATTTGAATGAAAAAGTGGATTTGGGGGCTGGCTTTAGTGACAGCTTTTGCCGTGTCGGCGGCGGCCGCGCTCCAGCCGGGCGACACGGCGCCTGTTTTCACCGCCGAGGCTAGCCTGGCCGGCAAGGATTTCGTCTTTTCTCTGAAAAAGGCACTCAAAAAAGGCCCTGTGGTCGTCTATTTCTTTCCCTCGGCCTATACGAAGGGCTGCGATCTGGAAGCCCACACTTTCGCGCAAGATAAGGACAAATTCGATGCCGCCGGCGCCACCATCATCGGCGTATCGGCCGACAGCATCCGGCGGCTGAACTCTTTTTCCTCCGACCCCCATTACTGCGCCGGCCGGTTTCCCGTCGCCTCCGATCCCCATCTCAAGGTCGCGACATCGTATGGCCTCACGGCGAGGCAGGCGGGACCGGGGAAGAAAGACGTGCGAGGCGTCGCGATCCACCACGCCTTCATCGAGCGAACAACCTACGTCATCGGAACCGATGGCAAGATCGTTGCCATGTTCTCGACGGCGATTGACCATATTACGCCCGACGAACACGTAAAAGAGGCGCTGGCTGTGGTCCGGAAACTCGCCGCCGGGAAGAAATAGTTCCCACCTATCACTCGATCGGAACGGCTTCGCGCCCGCGCGTGAGTTCAGTCCCGGCTAATGAGCGGGGCCGGGAGTCCCGGAAGGATGGGACGCCTCGCGAAGCGGGCGATAGCCGGCCGGCAGATCGAAGAGCGACGGGTGGGGAGCCTTGAGCTGGATATGGCTCAACTCGACGCCATCGCCCGAAACCTGGTCCTGCGCCTTGACGACAAATCCATGCATCGCCCTGGCACGGGATACCCATATCCACCCCGAAAGCTCGTGACCCCGAACGGAGACCTTGACCCGGTACTTTTCGCACGGATAGGCTCCCACTTTTTCCGGGCCCAGATCCCGCTTTTCGACATGGGCGGCTTTGTCGCGTAGAGAACTGAGCAGGTCGGCGCTCTTGTCGATCGGCGCCTCGATGTAATGCCGGCCGGGAACCAGAATCCATTCCACGCCTTTGTCGTAGCGCACGATGACCGAAGCCGTTGCCCCATTGGTCAGGCGCACATCGGTCCGCAGCGCGTTGCGCCCGGCATACATCGTGCCGTGATATTTGCCCTGCCTGCCCAGAATCGTCATGTCGGCAGTGAACGGCTCGCGGCTGAACGCGGAAGGCTTCGATTCCGACCAGGTGGCTTGCGCCCGGTTGTTCCGGCCCGCCTGGGCCGCGCTCAGCCACCCGGGAGCGGCCGTCCCGATGCAAACCATCGCCAATGCAGCAAGACTGTATCGCCGGTTCACTCGCCCTCCTGGGCTTCACCTGTTACTGCGGTTTCCCAAAAAGTCTAACCTGTCGCCGCGCCAGGGTGAAGCTTTCGCCATGCGCGCTTGCCCGGTCCCGGCAGCCCATGCCGGCTTCTGCTATCGTTATGGGAGCGAGTGCCGAGGCAGGACCAGGCCAGGAGAAAGCGGGAGCCCGTGCTGGAATCTTTGCGCCACCTGATCGAAGCGATCTACAACGTTCGAGGCCTGATCGAGTGGGGCGGGACGATTCTGGTGTGCGCCATCATATTCATGGAGACCGGCCTGTTTGCCGGCTTCTTTCTTCCCGGCGATTCGCTGCTGGTGACGGCCGGCATTTTCGCCGCCGCAGGCCATCTGCGTCTGGTGTGGCTGGTGGTGCTGGTTCCGCTGTGCGCCATCGCCGGCGATCAGCTCGGCTACTTCGTCGGCTGGAAAGCGGGCCGGACGCTGTATAGCCGTCCCAATTCCCGTTTTTTCAAACGGGAGCATCTCGAGCAGGCGCACCAGTTCTATGACCGGTACGGTGGCAAGGCCATCATCCTGGCCCGCTTCGTCCCCATCGCGCGGACCTTCTGCCCCGCCGTAGCTGGGGCGGCGCGAATGGCATACCGCAAGTTTTTCGCCTACGACGTTTGCGGCGGCCTGCTCTGGGTTCTGACCGCGATTCTGGGCGGCTATTTTCTCGGCTCGGTCGTTCCCAACATCGAGCACAAAGTTCAGTGGGTGATTTTGATTGTCGTCTTCCTGTCGCTGCTTCCGCCGGCCATTCATCTGCTCCGCCGGCGTCGAGCCAAGGCCGCCGGCGCCCTTCCCGGGACGTAACCACCCGGGTGGCCGCGGGGCAATCCGCACCGGCGCATCCGATTTACAGCCGGCGAACCAAAAAATTAGAGGGCGGGAGTTCAAATGGAAACGACGCGGATGACAAGACGGTCGGCAGCGGCGCGTCTCGACCGACTTCCCATTACTTCTTACCACCGCTATGTCGTGTGGATTCTGGGATTCGTGTTTTTTTCCGAATTGGCGTGTATCAACACCTTCTCGTTCGCGGCCCCCGCCATTCTGAAGCAGTGGCACATCTCGATCGCCATGGTCGGTTATTTGGTTTCCGCTACGTTTCTGGGGATGTTTTTGGGAGCGGTCTCGGGCGGCTGGTTTTCCGATCGCGTGGGCCGCAAACGCGCGCTGATCCTCACAACCGTCTGGTTTTCCCTGTTTTCCCTGCTCAATTCCGTGGTATGGGAACCGACCGGCCTGTTTATTGCCCGACTGCTGACCGGCGTGGGACTTTCTGCCATGACCGTGGTCGGCATCACCTATGTGAGCGAAATGTTCCCTGCGAAAAAGCGTGGGGCGTACCAAGGCTGGATCATGACCGTTGGTCTCGTAGGCATACCTGCAACTGCTTACGTCGCGAGGTTCTCAATCCCGATTGCGCCTTGGGGCTGGCGCTTGGTGTTCGTATGGGGCGGCCTGGGCCTCATTTTTGCAGCCCTCATGGCGATGAAGTTCGAGGAATCTCCGAGGTGGTATGAAAATCGAGGCCTTCTGGCCGAAGCGGATGCGGTGATGGATCGGATCGAGACGCGTGCCAGAGCCGAATTCGGCGATCTGCCACCGGTCCCGGAGTCCGCCCCCGTCGCGACGCGCCGGGGTGGATATGGAGAGTTTTTTGCCCCTGCCTACCTGCCGCGCACGATTATGTTGCTGGTCACGTGGATCGCCCAAACACTCGGCTTTTATGGTTTCATGGCGTGGGTGCCAACGCTGCTGGTCGCACACGGGGTTTCGATCGTGCACTCTCTCGCATGGTCATCAGCAATTTCGATCGGCGCGGTCCCGGGGGCATTGATTGCCGCACTGATTGCGGAACGCTGGGAACGTAAATGGTCCATCAGCGGAACGACGCTGGTGATTGCTTTTTGCGGACTCATGTACGGGCTGACTTTTAAAACAGCGGCCATTATTATTTTTGGTTTTTGCGTCGCTATGTTCACCCAGACGTTCGTGTCTCTGATTTACGCCTACACAGCGGAGTGCTACCCCACGGAAATACGGAACTCAGGCACCGGCCTGACCTATGGAGTGGGCCGTCTGGCGAACGTGTTCGGGCCGCTGATTGTGGCTTCTCTTTACACGAGTTTCGGCTACACCAGCGTGTTCGTTTTCATTGCCGCGATGTGGCTGGTGGTTGCGGTCACCATCGGCATTTTCGGCCCGCTCACGAAGGGCCGGACGCTCGCCTAGCGCAAAACGGGCCGAGCCGGTTTGCGCCGGTCCCATCTATCGATCCAGCCTGCCTGCGGAACATTGTCGATTGGGTCGATCCCTGCTAGCATCGGTTTTCGGCGCGTTCTATACCTGTCGCACGGCTTTCAGGACGCAAAGAGAGTATCTGTACCTTGAACGCAGAATACGATGTTTTAGTTGCAGGCGGGGGCAACGCGGCACTGTGCGCCGCCCTGACGGCGCGGGAAGCGGGGGCGAGCGTTCTCATCGTGGAACACGCCCCGCGTGATTGCCGCGGAGGGAACAGCCGCCACACGCGCAACCTGCGCGTGATGCACGAGAAGCCCACCGCCACGCTGGTCGACGCCTATTCGGAGGCGGAATACTGGTCGGATCTGCTCGGCGTGACCCAAGGCAGAACCGACGAACGTCTGGCGCGCCTGACCATTCGCTCGACCGCCGAACTGTTGCCCTGGATAGAATCGCGCGGCGTACGTTTCCAGCCCTCCCTCAGCGGCACCTTGAGTCTGGCGCGCACCAACGCGTTTTTCCTCGGCGGCGGCAAGGCATTGCTCAATGCGTATTACATCACTGCCGAGCGCATGGGCGTCGACGTTCTCTACGACTCCGAAGTCAAGAACCTGTGTCTCGAAAATGGCGCGGTGCGCGAGGCGGAAATCGTCAGCGGAGGCGCGACGCGGAAACTCCGCCCCAAAACGGTGGTGGCCGCCTCGGGCGGTTTCCAGGCTAATATCGAATGGCTTCGCGAATACTGGGGCGAGGCCGCGGACAATTTCATCGTTCGCGGCACGCCGTATGCCAAGGGCCTGCTGCTGAAAAATCTGCTGGACCAAGGCGTGGCCCCGGTCGGCGACCCGACACAATGCCATTGCGTGGCCGTGGACGCCCGCGCGCCGAAATTCGACGGCGGCATTGTGACGCGTCTCGATTGCATCCCGTTCAGCATTGTGGTGGACCGTGACGGCAATCGCTTTTATGACGAAGGGCAGGAGTTCTGGCCAAAACGCTACGCGATCTGGGGCCGCCTGGTGGCCCGGCAACAGGGGCAGGTCTCCTACTCGATCACGGACAGCAAGGCGGAGCAGCTCTTTATGCCATCGGTATTTCCGGCGGTTCGCGGCGAAACCATCGGCGAGTTGGCGACGCAACTGGGCCTGGATCCTTCGGCCCTGGAGATCACCGTGCAAAATTACAACCGCGCGGTGCGGCCCGGCGCCTTCAATCCCAAAGTGCTGGACGATTGCAAAACCGAAGGCATCGACCCGCCTAAAACGCACTGGGCGCGTACCATCGATACACCCCCGTTCATTGGATACCCGTTGCGGCCGGGAATTACGTTCACCTACCTCGGCGTCAAAGTGGATGAGAATGCCGCGGTGCTCATGCAAAACGGGCAGCCCGTCTCGAATCTATTCGCGGCCGGAGAGATTATGGCCGGAAACATCCTGGGCCAGGGGTACCTGGCGGGGCTCGGCATGGCGATTGGCACCGTGTTCGGCCGTATTGCCGGAAGAGAGGCGGCAAAAGTTGCGCAGCAGTGAAGCGGTTGACGAAGCCCGCCGCATGATGGTCATCTGCAATGCCTGCCGCTATTGCGAAGGGTATTGCGCCGTCTTTCCCGCCATGGAACGGCGCCGGGCTTTCACGGCCGGTGACGTCAGCTATCTGGCCAATCTGTGCCATGACTGCAGGGGCTGCTATTACGCCTGCCAGTACGCCCCTCCGCACGAGTTCGCCGTCAACCTGCCGCAAACCCTTTCCCGGGTCCGGGCGCAAAGCTACGGGGAATATGCGTGGCCGAAGCCGCTCGCGGGACTTTTTGAGCGCAACGGCATGATCGTTTCCCTGGCCGCCTCCGCTGGCATTGCGCTGGTGCTGCTGCTGGCCACCCGTCTCCAATCGCCCGAGATTCTGTATGGTCCGCATCGCGGGCCGGGATCGTTTTACGCGGTGATACCCGAGGCTCTCATGCTGAGCATTGGGCTCGCCACGTTCGGCTTCGCGGTGCTGGCGCTCGCCATGGGCTGGCGGAATTTCTGGCGCGATACCGGCGGGGGCCCGGCCACCCAAACGCGGCCGCTGTTTCGGGCGGCTTTCGACGTCCTGACGCTGCGCAACCTGGGCGGCTCGGGTCATGGATGCAACAATCGCGACGAATCGTTCTCGCAATTCCGCCGCTATACTCACCAGGCATTGTTCTATGGATTTTTTCTCTGCTTCGCTTCGACGGCTTCCGCGGCCTTCTATGAGCACATCCTGGGCATCATCCCCCCGTTTCCAGTCTTCAGCCTCCCTGTCGTACTGGGGACGATCGGAGGCTTGGGAATGCTCATCGGCGCGGCGGGACTCGCGTGGATCAAAACACGGAGCGATCCCGCGCCGGCGGCGAAAGAGTATCTGGGCGCCGACTACGCCCTGCTCGCCCTTCTGTTTCTTTCCGCGGCTACGGGCCTGTTGCTCCTGGCCTTGCGCCAGACCCCTGCAATGGGCGTTCTATTGGCCTTGCACCTGGGCGTGATTCTCTCGTTTTTCCTGGTGATCCCGTACAGCAAATTCGTTCACGGGCTCTATCGTTCGGCCGCTTTACTGCGCAATGCTACCGAGCGCAAAACGCCGTAGCATTGCCGCATTGCCAATCGACACCCAACCCCTCCGTGAACAGGCGGATCCGGTGATTCGCTAAAGGACAGCGCTCGTGTATCTGCGAGCCGCCGGAAACGGTTACCCCTCCACGGAGCTCAGCAGCGGAGTCAGCTGGCGAATATCCGAAACCGCTTCCAACCCACGCACCGTCTCGATGATCTTTTCCGCCTTCTCGCGAGGCCAATGCACAAAGTCGGCGCAGCCCCGGAATTTTTCCGCCTCGTCCGCAAAGCTCATCGGGTGTTCCGGACTCCCTTTGGCATACACGCCACGTCCGGAAATGGTACGGCCGTCCTTCAAGTGAATCTGGATGATCGTGGTCATCTTATTCAGGCCGCCGGCAGCGGCGGCGGCGCTCGGATGGTAGTGGATGCGGTGGATCATCGCCTGCACGTCGGGCCGGCGCACCACGGCGTCGGTGAATTGTGACAGCCCCGCCTTGCCTTCGAGCAGCATCATCGTCAGGCAGAACTCCATGCTGAACTTGGACTCGAGGCCGTCCTGCGGGTCGTGACGGATGAGGACACTGTAGGCGGGCTCGTTCGTGCCGACGTCCACGCTTTCCACCTGGTCCGGGGTGATTTTGTACTGGCGGACCAAACGCAACATCTCGTCCATGCCCGGTTGTTGTAGCACGCCGCAAGGGTACTCCTTGATGGAAACGCCCGGATTGGCGAATGTCCACGGACTGCCGAGCTTGTTCAGCAAATAGCCGGGATCGTAGACGCCGCCATAGGCGTGAAAGAACCCACCAGGCGCTTCGAGCGCTTCGTGCGTCGCCGTCCAGCCCAGCGCGGCCAAACTCGTCGCCACGATTCCGCTCTGGCACGCGTGACCGGCATGGAACGGTTTGGTCATCGTGCCGAGGTTCGCCTGCAGACCCGCTCCTTCGGCGCCGGCGATGCCGAAGGCATTCAGGCATTCGTCCTGGTCGAGACCGCGCAGTTTCACGCCGGCAGTGACCGCCCCGAACGGGCCGACGACGCCGGTGGTGTGGAAACCGCTCTCGTAGCTGCGCGGTGAGAGCGCCTGAGCGATCTTGCATTCCACCTCGACCGCGAGGTGGTAGGCGAGCATCAGATCCTTGCCGGAAATGCCGGCCGGCTCTCCCAGGGCAAATGCCGGAGGCAGCGCGGTGACCGTGGGGTGCATGAGCATGCCGGAGACGCGATTGCCCAATGCCATTTGGGAGTCATCGTAGTCGTTCGTATGAATCGAGATGCCATTCAGAAAGGCGGCATATTGCGGCGTCGACTTCATGGCCGTTCCTATGACGGTCGAGCCGCCGCCGCAGAGATCCGACTCGCGGACAAACTTTCGGGAGAGATGCCCGGTCGGGACCATGGAGCCGGCCAGCGCCAGCCCAAA
>DATLRW010000019.1:0-10016 GCA_035534495.1 Candidatus Dormiibacterota bacterium
GCAGGTCGACGATCATGATGTTTTCGCTGCGATTCTTCGGATCATCACGCAGCCAGGCCCTGATACGCGCGTCCTCTCCGGGGTCCCTTCCCCGAGGGGCGGTGCCCTTCATCGGCCGCGTGGTGATCCGGCCGTCTTCGATGCGGAAAAAGAGCTCCGGGGAAAGGGAAAGGATTTCGCAGTTTCTCCAATGGATGTAGGCCGCAAAGCCCACCTTTTGTTGGCCCTTTAACGCGGAGAGAAGCGCCGCGGGCGACCCGGAGTAGTTGAACAATGCCTTGGTTGTGAAATTGACCTGATAGGTGTCGCCGACGGCAATGAAATCCCGAATGGCCTCGACTTTGGCGCAATATTCGTCCCGGCTGATGGCGAGCCGGTGGCCGGACAGGCGGAAATTCCCGGCCGGAACCGCCGAAGCCGCGAGGTTCCGTAATTCCGCAGGCAGTTCCGGCGAAAACGTCCCGGTGGCATGTTGGAAAACAAAGGGCTGCCGGTAGACGCCAAACCAGGCCAGCGGAAGTTTCGAGCGTTCCGGCGGGCGCGCCGCGGCGCTCGGCTCGAAATGGTACCCGCATTCGTAACTCATAAAGCCAGCCACGAACAATCCCTGCCCGAGGCAGCCCTCGATGCTTTCGAAAAGTCCGGGGAGCTGGTCGAGCGCGTTCGCCTCCAGGACGCGGACAGGGTTCACGAAAAGAAGGCTCCGTTGGTTTTCCGAATCGGGGCGCGAGGTCTCAAGCAAAACGGCGCCTGCCTGACCGGACAGAATGCTATAAAACCTCGAAGGAAAAAGCTCCATCCTTACCCTCGCAACCGCCTGGCTGGCGGATCGCTTCGAACCGAAGCGCCTGCCGGAGCCGATTCGCCGGAAGCCGCCGGCGGACAGCCCGGCTGCAACGGTCGCAGCCCCGCGAGCGCCTCGCCGTGTCCCGTGCCAGCCAATATTCTTACATGAGCGTGGATTTTCCGTTTTTCCTTCGTGAACGCCGGCCGCGGGACCGTCCCGCTCACAAACGACGGCGAGGAGGCGCTGCCCATGCCTGGTCAGGAGGGGGTGGGGAATCGCCGGGTCGATGCTGTCTTGCCGCCAGATGGCTTCCTGAGGCGGCTTCAGCGCGATTTTCCCGGGGGACTGGCCGTCGATGCGGGTCGAGCCGGGGGCTATGCCGGGCGGCGCAAGGTCGTTTCGCTTTTTGGCGTCGGGCCCTCGAGCGAATGCAGGTGGCGTCCAAAACTCTGCAGGAAGTCGATAGCGGCAGCCATGCCGCGTAGACTGTCTTTGCTGAACATTTTTCGGAGCAGACGCCAGAACCCGACCGGTTCGTCGCGCCGGGCGGTGGCCTGCGCCAAACCGTCGGGAATCGCCTGGAAAATGCCCTTGAACCATTCCGGTTCGATACTGCCGAGAATGTGACGCCAAAAAAGCAGGTTTCGGATAGCGCGAACCGCTTCCGGGGTTCTGGCATTACCGACCAGCTCGTCCAGAAGTTCATCGCTCGCGGCCAAGGCGCCGCGCGCCAGCTCGAGCGCCCCCCGGTCATGCAATTCCTGAAGCACTTCGTAGGCGGCCAGAATCGCTTCGGCATGTTCTTCCGGCGCGCGCTCCAATCTGGATTGCAACTCCGCGCGCGGATTGCGCGGCGGCGCCTCGAGATCGATCGGTTTAGCCAAGGGTCTCCTCCTCCCTCTTTATTTGGTGCGAAGCTGCACGAGCTGATTGCCGGGAGGCTGATAATCCGGCCGCTTCCACTTCCGTTCGACCTCAACCCCCTGCTGGGGCGTGGGATGGCCAAACCGGGGATTCACGCGAGGCAGCGGGCTCTCACCGACTTCGGCCAATACCTTCAATTGAACGCTCAGTTCCTTGTAGGCAGGGGTGTGCGTCGCAATATCCGTGTGGCTGCTCGTCAGCCGGTTCACAGGGCTTTCGATAGAGTTCATCGGCATATACAGTTCCCGCCCGCGCACGCGATCGGTGACCAGGGCGCGAACGCGGACCTGGCCGTAGCGTGAGATCAGCTGCACCCAGGTGCCGCTCTGGATTCCGCGCTCTTCGGCCAGTTCCGGCGAAACTTCCACAAAAACATCGGGCGTCTTCTCGCGAATTCCCCCGGTTCGATAGGTCATGTTGCCCTCGTGGAAATGTTCGAGCAGCCGGCCGTTGTTCAAATGCAGGTCGAATTCGGCGTCGGGCTGCTCGGATGGATCCGCCCAGGAGACCGGAAACAGCCGCGCCTTTCCGTCGGGGAAGGCAAAGCGTTCGGTATAGAGCAGGGGCTGACCGGTTCCGTCGGGCGCAACGGGCCATTGCAGGGATTTGTATCCGGCGAGCCTCTCGTAATTCACCCCGGCGAGCAGCGGCGTCAGGGAGGCGATTTCATCCATGACCTCGGAAGGATGCTGATAATTCCAATCGGCGCCCAGGCGATTCGCGAGGTCCTGGATAATCTTCCAATCCGGCCGGCAGCCCGGCAGCGGCTCAAACACCTGGTAGAGCCTCTGGATGCGCCGTTCCGTGTTGGTGAAGGTGCCTTCCTTTTCCAGGCTGGGCGCGCCCGGGAGCACCACGTCGGCGAAACGGCACGTGGCGCTGAAGAAGATGTCCTGCACGACGAAGAAATCGAGCTTGGCGAATGCGTCCGCCACGTAGTTTGCATTCGAGTCGACGATGCTCATTTCCTCGCCGATCACGTACAACGCCTTGAGCTTGCCCTGCTGAATCGCTTCGACCATTTCATGGTTGTCGAGGCCCTTGGTCGAGGGCAGCTTCACCTTCCAGGCCGCTTCATGGCGCGCCCGGACGTCCGGATCGCTCACGGACTGGTATCCGGCCAGAAAGTTCGGCATGGAACCGAGGTCGCTCGCCCCCTGCACATTGTTATGACCGCGCATCGGGTAGGCGCCGGTTCCCGGCCTCATGTAGTTGCCGGTCATGAGCAGCAGGTTGGAAATAGCCGTGGAAGTGTCGGAGCCTTGCCTGTGCTGCGTGATTCCCATGGCCCAGAGGATGCACACGGCTTTCGCCTCGGCGATCATGTGCGCCACGGCCACCAGAGTCTCGCGAGGCAGGCCGCAGATGCGGGAGGCGGCGTCCATCGTGAAAAATTCGAGGCTCTTTCGATACTCCTCCAGCCCGTTCACGTGCCGGTCCAGGAACCCGGTATGCGCCAGGCCGTTGTCCAGCAGGTAGCGGTTGATGGCGCTCAACCAGACAAGATCGGTGCCCGGGCTCGGGCGCAGGAAGAGATCGGCGCGGCGGGCCATTTCATGCTCCCGCAGGTCGCTCACAATCAGCTTCTGACCATGCCGCTTGTGTGCGCTCTTGATCCGGGTCGCAATGACCGGATGGTTCTCCGCCGTATTGCTGCCGAGGATGATGATCAGGTCGGCCTTCTCGAGGTCCTGGATGGAACCGGAATCGCCGCCGTAGCCGACGGTGCGGAAGAGCCCCGTGGTGGCCGGGGCCTGGCAGTAGCGGGAACAATTATCGACATTGTTCGTGCCGACGACGGCCCGGGCCAGCTTCTGCATGAGAAAGCTTTCCTCGTTCGTGCACTTGGAAGACGAGATGAAGGCGGTAGAGTCCGGCCCGCTTTCCGCTTTGATTTCCGATAGCCGCCGGGCGACTACATCCAGGGCTTCCTCCCAGCTGGCCTGGCGAAACGCGTCGCCTTCGCGGATGAGCGGCGTCGTCAGCCGGTCCTGGCTGTTCACATACTCCCAGCCAAATTTCCCCTTAATGCAGGTGGAGATCCCGTTGGCGGGGCCGTGTTCGGGCTCGACCTTGAGAATATGGCGGTCTTTGGTCCAAACATCGAAGCTGCATCCGACCCCGCAATAGGTACAAACCGTCTTCGTTCGCCGCGTGCGATGCTCCCGCATGGCCTGCTCCGCTTCGGAGAGCCCCAGAATGGCTCCATACCCGGTCTCCGGTTCGATGCCCTTCACAATGTCGATCATGCCGCTGAGGGTGGATTTCCGCAGGGACGTGAAAAATCCCGCGTGCCCCAGCATGGACTTCTCCATCAGCGCGTTGCAGGGACAGACCGTGACGCAGTGGCCGCAGGAGACGCAGCTGGATTCATTGATCGCCGAGCCGCCGTCCCACAGCACGCGCGGGTTCGGGTCTTCCCAGTTGATGGAAAGTGTTTCGTTTACCTGGACGTTTTGGCAGGCTTCGACGCAGCGGCCGCACAGAATACATTGATCCGGATCATAGCGATAGAAGGGATTTGTGCCGTCCACCTCGTACGGCTTTGCGCGGAACGGGATGTGCTGGTGCTCGATGGCCAGCTGTTTCGTCGTGTTATGGACGACGCAATTCCCGTTGTTGTTGTCGCAGACGGTGCAGTAGAGGAGGTGGTTGCCGAGAATGCGGTCAAATGCTTCCGTTTGCGCCGCTTTCGCCTTGGCGCTTCGCGCGTGGACCTCCATTCCATCGGCGACAGGGGTCGCGCAGGCCCGGACGAGCTCCCCCTTCACCTCTACCATGCATGTGTCGCAGGTTTGAATCGGCCCCAGTTGCGGGTGATAGCAGACATGGGGGATCTCGCTGCCCACCCGAAGGAGCAGATCCACCAGACGTTCTTCCTCTCTGGCTTCGTGAGAAACTCCGTCAACCGTTACGCGTACCACGGCTCCACGCTCCTCCATGCCGGCTTGGCTTTTGCCTGGCCGTCCTTAGATCCACACTTTGGCGCCAAGCGCCAGATCTACCGTTATGGCGTAGGTGCAGTACATGAGCCAAATTCCAGTCGCCAGCTGGAGCAGGCCGACCAGGCGCGCGCCGGGACGCCAGGAGAACAGGCGAGTCGGAATCTCGGCGGCATAAATCAACGACAGACCGACGAACACTATCATCACCGGAATGTCCGCCGCGCGCCGGAAAACGTCGGCCCCCAGAAGGCTGATAAACAGAAACGCGATCGCCATCCAGCCATCCGGTTGCGGGCTGGAATCGATGTACCGGCGATGGGCCATCGCGAACCAATGGATGCCGTACGCCGTGAAGGCGAGGCCGGCCATGTACAAAGGCGCCGCATTGCCAAAAACGTTGAACCACGTCAGGCCGACGAGCAGGTAGACGCCTGTGATGAATTGCATGAATCCCGGCATCCAGAAACCCCACATGCCCATGGTTTTATTTACGTCCGGACTTGTCTTGGGAAAACCAGATAATGCCTGTCCGCCCCAAATGAAGTAGCCGGTGCCGAGGCCAAAGAAGCCGATCGCCACCGGTACGTAACGGGAAGCTACGAACGTGATTGCGTGTGTTCCCAATGTGGTTTCTCCCTCTCGCGTAATCACTATAAATCCGCATCCACCGGACCGAAGAGCCGTTTTTTGACGGGGGATCGATGCGTTCCGCAACGTAAAGGTTGGATGGATCTCCTCATGGACAGCTCGCAGGTCGACGCTGAGATCGAATGCCAGGAAATCGGGCATCCTTTCAGCGCGATGTGCATCCGGGCGACCCGGGCACGGATGCTACGCCCGCCACCAGTTCGTTTGCAACCGCAATTTTGCGCTCCAGAGCCCGGCGCCCGGATCCGGCAGACAAGTTCGCGCCTCCGGGACAGGGTCCACCGGCGCCTTGATCCCTCTCTTGTGCGATTTCCCGGATACCCGCCATTTCCCTGCCGGCTTTACTCCTATCTGTGCGTAATATTCCGGAGGGTTTGACGTGTTTCGTTGATCCCTTTTTTCTTGCTCCGGCAACCTGTTTGCACTAGATTTGGGGCGCTTGCAGTGACGGTCACAAGGAGGAAAGGAAAGTGAGTGGAACAAAGGACACGGAATCGGTTTCACGTCGAAAATTTTTGCAGTTAGGGTCGGCCGTTGTTGGGACCACGGCAATCGCCCCGGCAGTGCTGCAGCTTCCCCAAGACATCCAGAAAGCCGAACACGACCGCAGCGGGACGAATCCGATTGGCCCCGACGACCAGGCCCTCCATATCGAGAATCCTGACTCGGTCACTCCTCCGCCGACGGATCACGGGAATGTCGAGCCGTTCAAGTATCCCTTTGCGTTTTCGCACAAGCGCACGCAGGAGGGCGGTTACGCGCGCCAGGTCACCATCCAGGATTTGCCGGTCGCGGCGACGATCTCCGGCGTGAATATGCGCCTCACGGCGGGCGGGATACGCGAACTGCACTGGCACAAGGCCGGCGAGTGGGCGCTCATGCTTTACGGCAGCGCGAGAATTACGTGTTTCGACGAGCAGAATAAGCCGTTTGTCGACGATGTGAAACAGGGAGACCTGTGGTTTTTTCCGACCGGCCGTCCTCATTCGATTCAAGGTTTGGCGCCCGACGGATGCGAGTTCCTGCTCGTATTCGATGACGGGGCATTTTCCGAATACGATACGGTGCTGCTGGCCGACTGGATGGCGCACACTCCCCTCGATGTTCTGGCGAAAAATTTCAACGTGCCGGCACGGAACCTCGCGAAGCTTCCGAAGGGCGAGCTTTACATCTTTCAATCCGAACTGCCGAAGACGTCGCTCGAACAGGATCGGCTGGCGGCGGCCGGGACCCGCGGTTTGTCATCCCATAAATTCTCGTTCCGCATGATGGAGATGGCGCCTACCCATAAAACAAAATCGGGCGAGGTGCGCATCGTTGATTCGAGCGTCTTCCCGGTCTCAAATGCGGTTGCGGCGGCGCATGTCATCGTTCATCCGGGAGGAATGCGCGAGCTGCACTGGCACCCCAACGCGGACGAATGGCAATACTACGTTACCGGCAAAGGACGGATGACGGTCTTCGCCGCCGGCGGCACCGCCCGCACCATGGATTTCCGCAAGGGAGACATTGGCTACGTAGAGCAGACGCTCCCGCACTACATCGAGAATACGGGGACCGAGGATCTTGTCTTTCTCGAGATGTTCAGGACCAGCCAGTATGAGGATGTTTCGCTGAATAACTGGCTGACGCACCTGCCGCCCGCTTTGGTCCAGGCCCACCTGAATATCGACACCGCCACGCTCAACGCGATCCCGCACGGGGAAGATGTCGTGGTTCCTGGCTGAGCCGTAAACGGCGCCGAAAACGGGGAAGCGGGCGCTGCCTGAGGGCAGGCCGCTTCCTGGCAGCCGGGGCTGATAGAGACCGGATGCGTCGCCGCCGGGTTGAACGCCGTGAGCTGCAGCGGCGAGGTTGGGTGAGGTCGGGAGATTGGATTCTCCGGGCCGTCGTCTCTAAGCGGCCCTCGGGGACAGCCCAAGCTGCTCTTTTCTAAAAGAAAGCCTGCCTGTTTGGATCGGGAACTGTCGCGACGCGGCAGATGAGTTGGGCTTGTGCAGGATTACGATGTCGTCCGGCTTCTCCGTCCCACGTTTGTGGCATGTGGCCGATTCTTATCTCCGGCGCCTGCTGCTTTGGGCGCGGGCCGATGGAATGGGGGCGCGGAAAATCCAAACCGCTCCTCATGCGCGTAAATCACGAACCGCCTCCCGCGCAGAAACCCCACCAACGTGAGTCCCATCTCACGCGCCATCCGTACCGCCAAGCTGGAAGGGGCGGAAACGGAAGCCAGCAACGGAACGCCCGCCACCAGCGCTTTCTGGACGATCTCGAATCCCCCTCGTCCGCTGACAAGCAGGATGCAGCCGTCCAGCGGGACACGCTTCTCTAGCAGACCCCACCCAATGACTTTGTCCACGGCGTTGTGACGCCCAATATCCTCGCGCAAAACAACGAGTTCGCCTTGCGCGTCAAACAGCCCCGCGGCGTGCAACCCGCCCGTGCGTCCGAAGACGGCTTGCGCCGAGCGCAACTTGTCCGGTAGCTCGCACAGGACCTTTGCATCGAACCGCGCCATCGCATTCGGCCGCCGGACTTCCCGGCTCCGTAACTGATCGATCATTGCCTTTCCGCAGGCGCCGCACGCCGATCCGGCGGAAAATCCGCGCCGGCCCACGTGCGTTCCTGTTTTCCATCCGCGTCGCAAGGCGACTTGCGCAATGTTGGGCGCGTTTTCTTCGGAGGAATCGGCGCAACGGATGCTCCGCACGTCTCCGATATCTGCGATCAGCCCTTCGGTGAAGAGAAGCCCGGCCACGAGTTCCCGGTCGTTTCCGGGCGTGCGCAACGTCGCCCCGAGCGTCCTGCGCCCCAGACGAATTTCGAGCGGTTCCTCGGACGCCAGATAATCGTCGACGCGGCGCAACTCTCCGTTCAACCACTCCGTCACCGGCGTCAGCGCGACACTTGATCGATTGCCAGCCATCCGGGTCTCTACCTTGTCGCCCCGATAAATCGCGGTCGCCTTTCTGCGGCATTATAGAACCAATTCAAGTCAATTTACTGAAAGTGTCCGATAAGCCTTCCGTTTCGATGGAGGACCTCGTTTGCGGCTGCACAATCGATCTTCGCAGTCATCTGCCGCCTGCTTAAATCTAATGATTAGATTGTTTTGTTAAGTTGCCGTTCGTACCAGCCGGCACCTACTATAGGGGGCATCCCGAAGAACGACGAGAACGGTTATGCCGGCGGCGCAGCAATCCCACCCCCAAATCGGCGATCTTTCGCAAACCACGCTGGCGGTGATTGCAGGCGGCCGGGGTGAACGCATGGGGTTGCCCAAATCCCATTTGCGGTTCCAGCAACAACCCATTCTCGAATGGCTCCTGAGACGTATGCGGTGGCCCGGACCCACTTTACTTGTCACCGCGCCTGCCGTTGCGCATCCTCCCGCTGCCGATCTCTTTGATCGCGAGGCCATCGACCCGGTGGACGGCCTCGGCCCCCTCCGTGGCTTGCTGACCGCCTTGGAAGAGTCCTTTACTCCCATCGTCGCCGTTATCACCGTCGATATGCCTATGGTTCGTGCGCCCCTATTGGCGAGGTTAGTCGAGGTACTCACGGCACAACCGGAAACAAGAGGTGTGATGTGCCGCGTGGCGGGTCAGGAAAAATGCCGGATCGAACCATTTCCGTCCGCGTTCCGCCGGGAGGCTCGCGAAGAAATCGCTGTTCGCCTCGGCGCGATTGAAAATTCCGTTCAGGCGCTTGCCGCCCTGCCCGGATTTCTCGCGCTGGGAGCGCCGCCGGAATGGCCCGCCAGCACGTGGACAAACCTGAATACGCCGGCCGAATTCGCCGCCTTTGATCGCTTGCTGGAAGATCCCATTTCAAAGGCGAATGAATGAAGGTCCGAATTCATGCCAACAGCATCCGTGTCCGTCTCACGCAAAGCGAAGTCAGCCGCGTCGCTGGTGGCGGCAGGGTGGAACAGACCACGTCGTTCTCGCCACTCGAGAAGCTTCTCTCCCGCGTCGAATGCTCGCCGCAAGTCCGAAAGCCCGTGGCCACGTTCGGAAACCAGAGCCTCACAATCCTCCTGCCGTCAGTCGAAGCGCGCCAGTGGGCCCAGTCGGAACAGATCGGCATCGAAGCGGATCAGCCGATAGGGGATGGCACGTTCCTGCGCCTGATTGTCGAAAAAGATCTGGAATGCCTTCAGCCGCGCGCCGAAGAAACCGCCGATGCATTTCCGCCCCCCAGGCGATCCGCGGACTCCTCTGATTAATCGCGAGTGCCTGTAAGCTTCGCCAGGAGTGTGAATCGGGCCGTGATTTTCTACAATACGCGCGACGAGTGTACGTAACCTCTGATTCCCGGACGTTGTCCGACCGGAGCGTCGCGCGCGCTTGGTTCGCCGGGCCTAAAGCCGGCCGCGGTGCTGACCCTACATGCTCTCAAGCCGGGGCATACGTTCGACCTGGGCACCTTCGTCGATGGTAATATGCCGCCGCCAGAGCAGGTCGCTCTGACGCAAACGCTGGTGAGCCTGAAGTGACAATCACGAATCGGCGGAAATTTCCCTCCTTGTGGCGGCCGGGGTTCTGTTCGTAGAGTGTGTCCGGGGAATTCGGGGCCGCAATCTCAAAGTGGAGCGAAAGGCAGGAACGCATGGCCATCAGGCTTGCCATCACGGTCGCTGGCGCAGTCTCCCTGGGCTCCTATGAAGCCGGCGTGTTGTATGAACTTCTCGATGCGATCGCACAGCATAA
>DATLRW010000020.1:0-20843 GCA_035534495.1 Candidatus Dormiibacterota bacterium
ACGGAATATCCGGACCCGAAGCGCGACGAATGGGAAACGAAAATACGGCCCGCGTTGAAAAAACTGCCGCTGGCGCTGCTGGCAAGAGAAAGCGGTTTGTCGCGCCGAACGTTGATATACGCGCGAACCGGCAGCCGGAAGCCGTACCGCAAACACCGGGAACTCCTGGCGCGAATCGTGAGGAAATTGGGCGCTGATTCGATGGCCATGCAAACCTCACGTCGGCGTCCCTTCCTCGGCAAACAATAGCGCACACGCCCACCGTTCTCCCTTAGCCCATCCCGCTCGGCCATCCCCGCCCTTGCGCTCGCCCGCTGCCCCCCCCGGTCCCCACCCGCCTGGACCGCGCCGGGGGAGGGGGGTGCAATCTTGCGGCGCTCTATCTCCTATCCCGCGGGCTGGTTGACATGGCGAAAGAGGGGTGCCTACACTCGCGATGGACAATCAGCCGGATCGGGTGAAGGGAAGGCCGTGCGAATCGGCCGCGGTCCCGCCACTGTGATCGGCCGGTGTTTCCTGTCCTTGCCCGTTTTTCTAAGGTAGGGACGCCCACGGAAGCGTAACTGGATGCGCGACCGGAAGGGCCGCTCGGCTCGTCAGGAATGCCCGCGCAGCTTGGGGCGTTACCTGACGGATAAACAAAAGCCAGCGGGAAACGCCTATATTCCGCCAGGAGCGGAAGGCCGTCAGTCAGGAAACCTGCCCGAGCCGTACTGAGCTGACACTCTCGTGGCAAAGGGTGTGGCTCGCCGAGCCCCACTCCCTTTGTATTGGGGCTTTTTTTGTCTCTGCCGAACACAACAGGAATCGGAAAGTGCCGCGCCGTGCTGGCCGCGGTGGCCGCGCTTCTGCTCGCGCCGATGGTCCACGCGGCGCCCCCGCTCGCGCGGGCGACGCGCGCGGTCACCGACGAAATGGGCCGGCGGATCGAGGTGCCCGTTCAGGTGCGGCGCGTCGTCTCGCTCGCCCCGAACGTCACCGACATTCTTTATTCGATTGGCGCCGGCGCCAGGATTGCCGGCGTAACCGATTTCACCGCAACTCCCCCTGGCGCGGCTCCCAAGCCGAACGTGGGTGAACCGCTCGAGCCGAGCCTCGAACGGATCGTTGCGCTCAAGCCGGACCTGGTTTTTGCTTCGCGAACGATCAACCGGCAGGAAACGGTGGAATCGCTGGAACAACTGGGCATTCCGGTCTATGTGACCGACGCGCATTCGGTCGAAGACATGCTGAATTCCGTGCGCCGGGTCGCGGACCTCGTTGGCATGGGACCGGCGGGCGAGGGGCTTGCCGCGCGCCTCGAAAAGCGTCTGGAGGCCCTGCGGGCGCGCCTGGCCGGGCGGCCCATCAAGCGCGTACTTTTCGTCGTCTGGGAAGATCCGCTGATCACGACCGGGGAGCACACGTTTATCGCCGACGCCTTGCGCTGGGCCGGGGCGCGATCGGTGGTGCGTTTGCAGCAAGACTGGCCCCGCCTCAGCCTGGAAGAGGTGGTGCACCTGCAGCCCGACGACCTGATTTTCCCCGCAACCAGCAGCGGCGCCGTCGGCGATATCGCGCGGGCGCTTCGCAGCCGGCCCGGCTGGCGGGATTTGAAGGCGGTGCGCGCGGGCCGCGTGCTGCTGGCGAGCGATGCGATCAACATCCCGAGCCCCCAACTGGTGGACGCGATCGAACAATTGGCGCGCAAGCTGCATCCGGCGGCATTTGCCGCTGCCGAGCCATCCCCGGCGCTTGCCGCCGGGACGGACGGGAGGTGAGCCGGTGGCGGCGACCGGGCCAATCACGCTGCGGCGCGTAGTCAGCGTAACGCTGCTGCTGTTGCTCACCCTTGTGGTGGTGGGACTGGCGGCGCTGCGCCTGGGGCCTGTTCCCATTTCAACGGCGAACGTCGCCGGCTGCCTGCTGCGAGCCGCCACGGGCCACATGCAGGGGACAACGAGCGACTGCCGGATGATCGTGCTCGACCTGCGGCTGCCGCGCGTGCTGCTGGCGTTGCTTGTGGGCGCGGGGCTTTCGGTGACGGGAGCGGGATTTCAGGCGCTGCTGCGGAACCCGCTCGCCGATCCGTACATTTTGGGCGTTTCGAGCGGGGCGGCGCTGGGAGCCGTCCTGGCCTTGCTGGTCGCGCCGCAAACGTCGCTGGCGACGATGGGCGCGGCATTTGCCGGGGCGCTGCTGACGGTGGCGGCGGTCTACCTGCTCGGCAGACGGGGCGGCCATCTCGACAGCTACACGCTGCTCCTGGCCGGGGTGATTACGGCGTCGTTTTTCTCCGCCGTCATCATGTTTCTGATGGCGTCGCTGCCGGGCCGCGATTTGCGCGGGATGGCCTTCTGGCTGATGGGCGACCTTTCATCGCCGCTGCCGGTGCGGCTCGGGTGGCTGATGCTGGTGACCTGGCTGGCGATCGGCGCGATCTACACGACCGCGGCCGACCTGAACCTGCTGGCCGCGGGCGAGCAGGAGGCGATGCATCTGGGCGTGAACGTCGGGCGGGTGAAACTGGTGGTCTATCTGGCGGGGTCGCTGCTGACGGCCCTGGCCGTCGCGGTGAGCGGCGCGATCGGCTACATCGGATTGCTCGTGCCGCACGTGATGCGCATGCTTTTCGGTTCCGATTACCGCCTGCTGATTCCGGCCTCGGCGCTGGGCGGCGCGATCGCGCTCATCATCGCCGATACGCTGGCGCGCACGGTGGTTGCCCCGACCGAATTGCCCGTGGGCGCGATGACGGCGATTGCCGGAGCGCCGGTATTCATCTATCTGCTGCGAAAGAAGCTGGGATGAGCGGGAATTTGCGGATTCGGAAAAGCCCCGGAGGGATTTCTCCGCTTCGGGACGGTGAGAACCACCGTCCCTCCGGTCGAAATGAGGAGTCTTGGCGGGTCTTACCGGTGGGCAAGAATCCATGAGCGCGACGGGAGCACCGCTAACGGGCGAAGCCGGCACGGCACGCTCCGATTTTCCCAGGCTGCTGGTCGAGCACGCGAGCTTCGCCTATCACGCGGCGCGCCGCGTTCCGCAATTCACGCTCGAGGCGGTGAGTTTCCGGGCACAATGCGGCGAGCTGGTGACGATCGTCGGGCCCAACGCCAGCGGCAAAACGACGCTGCTGCGCCTGCTCTCCGGCGTCCTGCGGCCGCTCGGCGGACGCGTCGAGCTGGAAGGGGTGGAGGTGGGCCGTCTCGACCCGCGCACGCGCGCCCGCCGGATCGCCATGGTCCAGCAGGAAAGCACGCTCGTCTTTCCGGTGCGCGCGCTCGAATACGTGCTGCAGGGGCGATACCCGTACAGTCGTGGGTTGCGGTTCGCAAAGGAAGACGATCTGAGCCTCGCGACGCGGGCGCTTGAGCAGGTGAGCGGGGCTCACCTGGCCGAGCGCTGGATGGCGGAGCTGTCCGGTGGCGAAAAACAGCGCGTCGTGCTGGCGCGCGCGCTGGCCCAACAGCCCCTGCTGCTTTTGCTGGACGAGCCGACCCTGCACCTGGACATCGGCGGGCAGGTGGAACTGCTGCGGCAACTGGCCGGGCTCGCCGGGACGGGCCAGGTGGCCATCGTCGTTGTCACGCACGAACTTAGCCTCGCGGCCGAATTTGCCGATCAGGTCGTGCTGATGCGGAAGGGGCGCGCGCTGGGCGTGGGCCGGCCGGGAGAAGTTTTGGAGGAGTCGGTGCTGCGGGAGGTTTTTCGGGCGCCCTTGCGCGTCGAGGCCGGACCCGGTGGCCGCCCGCGAATCCGCCTGGAGGTGCGCATGGACTGAGATAAAGGGATCGAACGATGGCGCGCAAACCACGACGCCGCTCCGGCCAAAACCGGGCGGGGTTATCGAATCCACGTGCGAGCTTCGTGTGCGGGAAGACGGTGAAAAGCCGTCGCCGCCGCGCGACTGTAAGACGGCATGCAATGCTCTCCGAAACGCCACTGGCCGCAAGGCTGGGAAGGCCGCTCGGGCGCAGTGAGCAGAACGCCGCCAAGCCAGGAGACCGGCGAAGTTCGCTGTCCGGCAAAATCGAGGCCGGGCGATGTCACGCCCGCTCGAGCCGGACCAACCTTCAACTCTCGCGCGGGCGAGAGAGGAGGATCGCGATGCCACGACGTTTGCTGATTTTCTTCGGATCGTTGCTGTTTGGAATTTTCCCCTCCGCCGCTCAAGCCGCCGCTCAAAACAATATTAGGAAATCAGCGTTGATTGCCGGACGCCTGGCCGATCCGAGCGGATCGCCGATTTCCGGCGCCGAGATCAGCGCGCATTCATCCCCGGCCTCCCCGGCGGCAAAAAACTATCGCGCGGTGACCTCCGCCGACGGCCATTACCGGCTTTCCCTTCCCGCCGGGCGTTATCGGGTCCGGATCAGCGACGCCTCTTTCGCGCCGGTCGTGCGGGAATTCACGCTCCGAGCCGGGGGCGCGGCCGTCTGGAATCCCCGGCTGCGCCTGAAGCCGCTGGCATCGACGGTGACGGTGACGGCCGACGCCGAACCGATGCCGGTCGCCGACGCGGTCGGCCCGGTGGACATCGTAACGGCCAAGCAGATCGAGCAGCGGCACGCGGTCTGGCTGGCGCCGGTGCTGGCCAGCCTGCCGGGAATTTCGCTGGTGCAACTGGGAGCGATGGGCGGGGTTACGTCGCTTTTCCTCGATGGCGGAAATTCGAATTTCACGAAGGTGCTTGTCGACGGCACGCCGGTCAACGAGCCCGGCGGCGCGATCGATTTTTCGAACTATTCCTTGGCTAACATCGAGAAAATTGAAGTGGTGCATGGCGCCGAGAGCGCCCTGTTCGGCTCCGATGCCATGACCGGCGTCGTGCAAATCTTCACCAAGCGCGGCCAGACGCGCCAGCCGCACCTGGACGTCTTCGCCGACGGCGGAAAATTCTCCACCTGGCATGCCGGTTCCGATCTGAGCGGGGTCCTGGGGCGTTTCGACTATTCCGCGGGCATCGCTTCGATCGATACGAACGGGCAGGGACCGAACGACCGCTTCCGAGACAATTCGCTTTCCGGCAATTTTGGCTGGCGGTTTTCCTCCGCCGATACGCTGCGTCTCTCGGTGCGGTCGAGCGCGAGCTACGCCGGCGTGGCGGGCCAGACGCTTTTTCTGCCCTACGTTCCGAACCAGAACGACGCCCTGAAGAACGTTTCGGCCAACCTCTCCTGGGATTTCCAGACGGGCTCCCGCTGGCGGCATCATCTGGACGCCGGCGAATCCTATCTGGGCGAGACCTACTCCGATCTGCCCTATTACCTCACGCGGAACGAATACAATCGCGCCGACTTCAACGAGCAATCCAGCTACCTGTTCGGCAGCGGGGCCGTGACGGCGGGCTACGAATACGAGATCGAGAACGGCTTCTTTGGCGGCGTCCACGCCCGGCGGAACAATCAGGCGGGCTATATGGAGACGCGCTTTCAGCCCACCGGGCGAATGACCGTGGTGATCGGGGCACGGGCCGAAGCCAACGCCAGTTTCGGCACGCGCGTTGTGCCGCGCCTGGGCGTTTCCTACGCCGTGCGCCTGGGCCAGGGTTTCTGGGGTCCGACGCGCGGCTACGCCTCCTACGGGCTGGGCATCAAGGAGCCGTCTTTTCTGGAGTCGTTTTCGAACGATCCGTGCTTCCCGGGCAATCCCGGCTTGCGGCCCGAGCGCAGCAAGACCTTCGACGCGGGCGTGGATCAAGCGATGGCGGGCAACCGCATGCAGATCAGCATCGACGGTTTCCGCAATATGTTTTACGACGTAGCCAGTTTCGGATACGGACCGGTTACCTCCGCGTGTCCCTACGGCAGCGGGACCTATTTCAATACCGACCGTTCGCGCGCCTACGGGGCAAGCGTCCGGCTCGAAGCCGCGCCCATGCGACGGCTGTTCCTTTCCGGCAACTACACCTATGACGATACGCGGGTGCTGGCCGCGCCGAACGCTTTCGATCCCACCGAGTTGCCCGGGAACCGGCTGTTTCTGCGTCCGCTCCATTCGGCCAGCCTCGACGCCAATGTTTCCGCGTGGCGCATGAACTGGAACCTCGAAGCCAATTACGTCGGCCGGCGCACCGACAGCGATTTCCTCGGATTGGGCCTGACGAGCGTGCCCAGTTATTTCGTCCTGAATCTGGGGACAGACTACCGGCTCGGCCGGGGAATCAGCACGTACGCGCGGGTGGATAATCTGCTCGACCGGAGCTACCAGGTCGCGCTCGGCTATCCGGCGCTGCGCCTGGCCTACCGCGCGGGAATCCGGTACGCGTGGGGCGGGCAATAAGGGCTCTCTGGCGCATGGCGGAGGACGGCCCGCGCGGCTCTTTTCCCGGTGGATCGTTTGTCGAAGGCGTAAGCCCCGGCCCGTGCGGAATGCGCGCAGGCCGGGATTTGCCCAAATGCTATAATCGCAAAACCGTTATGAGCTCGATAACCGACGCCGGCCCGCAACCCGAAATCCTGGCCCGTTATGAGGCCGTGATCGGCCTGGAAGTGCACGTGCAGCTGCTCACCGCCAGCAAGATGTTTTGCGGGTGCTCGACCCGTTTCGGCGATCCGCCCAACTCGAATGTCTGCCCGGTGTGCCTGGGACTTCCGGGCACGCTTCCGGTGATCAACCGCCGCGCGATCGAGCTGGCGCTGCGGGCGTCGCTCGCGCTGCATTGCGCCGTGCAGGACCGCTCCCGATTCGCCCGGAAGAACTATTTCTATCCCGACCTGCCCAAGGGCTATCAGATTTCGATGTACGAGCTGCCGCTGGCAATCGGCGGCGGCCTGGATATCGATCTGGACGGCGGGACCAAGCGCATCGGCATCACGCGGCTGCACCTCGAAGAGGACGCGGCGAAGGCTCTGCACGAGGGTTTCCCGGATTCCGACCGCGCGACCTATGTCGACTACAACCGCTGCGGCATGCCGCTGGCCGAAATCGTTTCCGAGCCCGATCTGCGAAGCCCGGCCGAGGCCCAGGCATACCTCGAAGAGTTGAAGCAGATCCTCGAATACATCGAAGTAAGCGATTGCAATATGGATGAGGGGTCGCTGCGCTGCGACGCCAACGTCAGCGTCCGGCCGCGCGGCGACGGGAAATTCGGCACGAAAGCCGAGGTGAAGAACCTGAATTCGTTCCGGTATCTGGCGCATGCGCTCGAATACGAGATCGAACGCCAGGTGGGCGTGATCGAGAACGGCGGGAGGGTTTCGCAGGAGACGCGCCTGTGGAACGTGGCCGCCGGGCGCACCGAGTCGATGCGATCGAAGGAGCACGCGCACGATTACCGCTATTTCCCAGAACCCGACCTGCTGCCGGTTTCGATCGACCCGGCGTGGCTGGGGGAGATACGCGCCTCGTTGCCCGAGCTGCCCGAGGCGCGGCGCGCCCGTTTCGCCAGCCAATACAGTCTGACGCACTACGACGCTCGCGTGCTGACGGCCACGCGCGATCTGGCCGATTACTTCGAAGTGGTGGCCAGTGTGGGAGCGCCGGCCAAGTCCGCCGCCAACTGGATTCAAGGCGAGTTGCTGCGCCGGATGAAGGAAGCCGGGGATCCCGGAATCAGCCGAGTGCAGGGGCGCATCGCCCCGGCTGAACTCGCCGCGCTGATCGCCCTCGTCGAAAAAGGCGAAATCACCGCGGCCAGCGGCAAGAAGGTTTTTGCGAAGATGTTCGAGACGGGCGAGGGGGCGGCCCAGATCATCGCGGCCGAGGGCCTGGGTCAAATCAGCGACGCCGGCCGCATCGAGCAGATTGTCCGGGAAATCATCGCGAAAGACCCGGATAACGTGGCCAAATACCGCGCGGGCAACCCGAACGTGATGAAGTTTTTCGTCGGCCAGGTGATGCGGGCGACGCGCGGCCAGGCCAATCCGCAACTGGTGAATGAGACAATCGAGCGCCTGCTGGCCGAGTAAGGCCGCGGGCGGAGCGAGCGACCATGGCATATAAGCTAACGCCCGGCGACGGCGCGCCCCACTTCCAGCTGACGGCAGACGATGGCAACGAGGTTTCACTCGGCGATTTTCGCGGGCGTTGGCTCGTGCTGTTTTTCTTTCCCAAAGCCCTGACCCCGGGTTGAATCAACGAAGCGACCGAGTTTCGGGACGCGAAACCTCAATTCGACACACTCAAGGCGGCCGTCGCCGGATGCAGCGGCGACAAGCCGGAACTGCTTGCCCGATTCCGCGATAAGTACTCGCTCAACTTCGCCCTGCTGAGCGACCCTACATTCGAGACGATCGAGGCCTACGGCGCGCGCCGGCTCAAGCGCTTCATGGGCCGGTCGGCGCTGGGAATCGTTCGGTCCACCGTGCTGATCGGTCCCGACGGCAAGGTGCGATACGTGTGGGAAACGGCGTCGTCGAAGGGTCATGCCGCGCAGGTACTCGAAGTGCTGAAGGGCCTCGCCGCGTAGCTGCCGCCGCCGCGGGCCCGAGTTCCGCACACAAGGCTCATAAACACCCGGATTGAGCCTGAATTCCGAAGCCCCAAAAAGATTCCTCTACGCCGGGCCGGCAAAACCGCCGTCCCTCCGGTCGAAATATCCCCTTATCGTTCTGAGCCGCCTGAAATGGATTGCCCTCCGCATGTAATTCCCGAAGCGCGGCCAACGTGGCCTCGCAGTCAATGAGCAAGACACCTAAAACAGCGGAACAGCAGGGCGTATAAACTGCCATCCAGTGGTTACAACCGGATTCCCGCCGGCTATAGGAAGCAGACGGCGTGGCCGTTTTCTTCTTCGATCAGCATGTTGTCGGTCAGGCGGGCCGGGCCGATAAACGCCGCCACTACGGCGAGACACGATCCCCGCAGGCGCGGCGCGGGCCCGAACGTATCGGCATCGACGATTTCCACATAATCGACCGTGGCGAGCGGCTCCGAGGCCAGGACGGAGCTCATCTTTTCGGAAATCTCCCCGGCCATGCGCTCTCCGCGGGCAATCTGTTCCCGTGCGGCGGCAAGGGCGCGCGGCAGCGCCAAGGCCGCTCGGCGTTCGTCGTCGTTCAGACAGGCGTTGCGCGAGCTGACCGCCAGGCCGTCCGGCTCGCGCACGATCGGGCCAACGACGATTCGGGTGTCGAGATTCAGGTCTCGAGCCATACGGCGCAGCATGCATGCCCGCTGCGCCTCTCTGCGGCCCACGTAGATAAACGCGGGCTGAATGATGGCGAAGAGTTTCAATACCGTGGCGGCAACGGCCCGCAAATGGCCGGGACGCGAGCGGCCCTCCAGGCGCTCTGTGATCTCGGAGACGATAACGCTGGTCTGAAAATCCGGCGGGAAGAACTCTTCGGGCGAAGGCGCGAACAGGTAGTTCGCCGCGAGCGATTCGAGCGCGGCGCGATCGGCGTCGAGAAGCGGCCGGCCGCGACCCTGGGCCGGATCGCGATCCCTCGGGTCGCTGAAAACGGAAACAACGACCGGCGAACATTCCCTGTGCGCGGCTTCGACCAGGGACAGGTGGCCGGCGTGCAATCCGCCGCCGGTCGGAACCAGGCCGACGATCCCGCCTTCCTCCCGGGCTTGCCGGGAGACCTGCTTCATCCAATCAACGGTATGGATCAGTTCCAAGGCCGGCCGCGTCTCAGGCCGATGCCCGTTTGTCGCGCTCCCGGTAAAAAACGATCAGGTCGGTGTGAGGCGGCCGGGCCCCCAGTTGCCGCAGCATCGTGGCGATCTGGCCGCGGTGGTAGCTCGCATGATTGGCCAGATGCTGGATCGATTGCCAGAGCGGATGGGAGAAGTGCTCGCCCGCCGAGTTGGTGTACTCGATCGTGCCCTCGAGATCGTCCGTTTTCAGGGAGGAAATGAATTCGAGCAGTTCGGCGTCGAGCGTGTCGAACCTGTGCCGCAAGGCGGCGAAATCCGCATCCTTCGCCCAGGCGGGAGGCCCTGCCGGGGGGCGGCCGTGCCAGCGCTCGTTCCAGACCCACTCCGCCCCAACCATATGCGCCAGGGTTTTCAGGACGGAAGGAAAGCTCGAATGGAGATCCTCGGCCAGTTGGCCGGGCTCCAGGGCGGCGCAGGCATCCAGGGTGCGGGCGTTCGCCCAGGAATTGTATTCGAATAACAAGAGGTAATCGTCAGGTGTCATGGGTAACTCCTTTTTCCGTATGAGCGGCCTGCGTCAAAAGCGGCAGGCGCTCCACAAGCAAAGATGCAACGGATTTCATGCCTCGTCCACCGGTTCGGGATGAATGGTGACGCGATCGATCTGCGGGAAGCGGCGGCGAAGCCGGTCTTCGATGGCCATGGTGATGTCGTGAACGCGGGGAATCGGAAGCTGGCCCGTGAAGGCGCAGTGGCAGGAAAGCAGCACCCGGCGCTCGACGCTGCGAACGATCACGTGGTGGTAATCGGAGATTTCGGGAAATTCACCGCAAAACCGCTCGAGCTCGGGGAGGATGGCCGCTTCCAGATCCTTCATCTCCTCGGCTCCCGGGATGCGAACCCCCAAAGGCTCGATGTGGATATTGACTTCGGAGCCAGGGCCCAGCTCGCTTCGGATGCTTTCCTCGAGTTCGGTTGCGCGCTGGTGCGCCTGCCGCAGCGAGAGCCGCTCGTCCACCTCGAGATGCAGGTCGACGAAGAGGCGGCCGTCGAGTTGCTGCGCGGCGATTTCGTGAATGGGCAGGCCGGCGCGCTGCGCCACGGCGCGAATCGCGTCGAAGAGTCCCTCGGTGGCGTCCGAGCGAGGTTCCACGTGAACCACGACGTCGGCGGGAACGATCGCGCGGACGCGGGCTTCGACCGCTTCGCTGAGATCGTGCGCCTGCTCGACGCCCAGCCGGCGCGGCACGGAGATCGTGAGGTCGACAAAATGGCGGTTTCCCGCGCGGCGGACGCGCACGCGATCGGCCGCCAGCACCCCTTCGGCCCGTTCGGCCGATTGGCGGATGCGCTCGGCCAGACCCCGCGGGGCGGCATCGAGCAGCGCCTCGACCGTGCGCTTGCCCAGCCGCGAGCCGATCCAGATGATCACGGCCGCCACGCCGAGCGCCGCCAGCGGATCGGCATAGGAGAGCCAGGGAATTTTCAGGCGATCGCCGAGCCAGGCGGCGCCGATGCCGATGAGCACGACCAGCGTGCTCCAGACGTCGGTGGAAAAGTGCAGGGCGTCGGCTTCGAGCGCGTCGCTTTGAAAGCGGCGCGCGACGCGCGCCAGGGCCCGCGAGCGGGTCCAGTCGATGGCCATGGCGAGCGCCAGAATCAGGATCGCGGCGATGCTGGGCCGCAAGTGCTCCTGGTGGTAGAGCAGGCGCCCGAACGCTTCCACGATGATGTAAACCGCGGTGACAAGGAGCAGGCCGGTTTCGACCAGCGCCGAGACGTTCTCCACCTTGCCGTGGCCATAGGTGTGGATTGTATCGGCCGGCTTGTCGGAGACGCGGACGGAAAGATAGGTGAGAACGGCGGCGACCAGGTCCAGGCCCGAGTGCAAGGCTTCGGAAAGAACGCCCAGGCTGCCTGTCGTTGCCGCCAGGAACACTTTCAGCGAAACCAGAACGAGGGCCGCAAAAACCGACCCGAGAGCGGCCAGCTTCTTTTCGCGCCCAGCCTGAGCGACGTCCGTCAATTCATTCAAAGGCATTTATATGTCACGGCCGTGTTCTTGTCACCGGCTGTTAACCGGTTTCGCCCTGTCCGGCGTCCGCTAAGAGGCCGGATATAGCCTGCTTGCCTGTCTTTCAAGGGCTCTTCGCCGAAATTTCCACAAGCCGGGGCCATTCACGGAATTGTAAAGCGATCGTAAACGCCCGGCCATCTTCATCGATCACCATCTCTGCGGCGATTTTCCAGGGCCTACATTGAGGCGAATTTTGAGGAGGGTATCTTGAAAGGAAAGTTTGTTCTTACCTGCCTGCTTACGCTGGTCTGCGCGTTCGCCGTTTGGGCGCAGGGAATAGGTACCGTCAGCGGGATAGTGACGGATGTCTCCGGCAAAGCGGTCTCCGGAGCGACGGTTTCCGTCACCGACCTCACCACCGGCGCCGTGGTGAGATCGAAGACCGGCAATAACGGGCGATTCACCGTAAAGGGCCTGTCGGCCGACCGGCAAATGGTGGCGATCGAGAAGCCGGGCTTCGAAAGTTACACCGAACAGGTTTCGCTCGCGACCCGGCGATCCGCCGTCGTCAACGCCACTCTGACGGTGCAGACGCTGTCGCAGTCGATCGTCGTCCGCGGCACCGTGATCCCCAGCGCGAGCCCCATGCCCACCCGGCAACAGGTGCTCATGTCCGACCAGACGATTCGTATTCTCGACCGCAAGCAGCTGGACGCGGCCGGGCCCCTGGCCGGCGGGGCGCAGATGATTTCCTCCACGCCCGGAGCCAACGTGATCGGCTACGGGAACACGGGGGCGACGAAATACACGATCCAACTGAACGGAATCCAGCAGGGCTGGGCCGGCGAAAATACCGGTTTCACGGCGCCCGGCTCGCTCGGCATCACCTTCGACGGCATCCCGGTCTCCGATGTATCGACCGCTTTGTGGCAATCGGCTACGATGCCGCAAAACCTTCTCATCCAGAACCTGGCGGTCACCTACGGGCCAGGGGATCCAGTGAACCGGTATTACACGAACATCGGCGGGCAGGTGGAATTCACCCCGGTGCAGCCGACCTTCAGCACGCACCTGAGCGTTCAGGGGACCTATGGAAGCTATAACGAGAAGAACATCGCGTTCGTTCTGAATACAGGCAACTTCCACGGCTGGTCGACCGTCATCTCGGGCGGGGTGGGGAACGGCGACAGCTACCGCACGGCGCCGGATGGGTTCAATAGTCCCACCAAGAACGGGGCCGTGTACGCCAAGACGGTGCGGATGTTTTCCTCCGGCAGCTTCGAGCTGGGCGGTTATTACGCCAAATCCGGCGGATTCCGCAACCAGACCGTTCCGCTCAACAGTGGCGCGGGCGTCTACTACTCCTACGATAACAATACCGGTACCTGCTCGGCTGACACGGGCGGCACAGGCGGCATCAACTACTCCGAGCAGAGCAGCGGCTATTACAGCACCCTGCCTTACAACTGCTACAACAAGTACGACACGAACGGGTTGTGGATGATCTATGCGCGTGAAAATCTCATGCTGAATCCCACCACCACGCTCACGAATACGACCTGGTATTGGGTCATCCATCGGCTGCACGAGCGCTCTAACGATGTGTTCAACCCCGGCGATCAGCAGAACGAGTACAACAACCCCCATAGCGATACGTTCGGGGACAAAATCGGCTTGTCCAAGGTTCTGCCCCGGAACACCGTGAACGTGGGTGTTTACTTCATCCACGAGCTCTATAACAGCCGGAACGACTTCTGGAGTCCTACGCCTGCCTCCGGCGGCCCCGGCAACGGGCCTGCGCAGATACCGAACCAGGGAGCGAAGATCCGGTCCGGTATATTCAATCAGGACGATGTGGCCATGTTCGCGCAGGATGAATTCCACCCCATCAAGCAACTCCACATCACGCCCGGCATTCGGTTCGTGGCGTTTCAGACCTCTTACAGCGACACCGCCTACCGCGATTTCAACCTGACCCAGAACAACGTGATTCTGACCAGGCACTGTTCGCTCTATCCCTCAACGTCCGACCCCTTTGCCGCGCCGGGGAACACGAAAGACCAGGGATCCATTTGCGCCTCGCACGAGAGCCGCACGGGGGTCGAGCCATCGATCAGCGTCGCGGTGCTGCCGACGCACTGGCTGAACGTATACGGCGGTTACAGCACCGAATATCGCGCGCCCGCGATGGGCGGAGGCGGCGGCCTGTTCCAGTCGGTCAATCCTTCGGCCTACCTTCTGGCCGAGGGTAAGTACTATCAGGTCGGCTTGAAAGCTCATTTCGTGAACGCGCCCGCGCTCAAGAACCTGATCTTCGGCCTCGCCTACTATCACCTCGATTACAACAACCAGGAAATCGACTACGAGACGGCCATCGGCAACGCGTTCACCTCGGGCGGCAGCTCGACCTATCACGGCGTCAACGTCTTCTTCGACGACGATCCCCTGGCCAATCTGCACGTTTTCGCCAACTTCAACGCCGAATCATCCAAGTTCGTCAACTTCATTCAGAATGCGCCCCCGGGAACCTCGTGTAGCGCGGCGGGGGTCAGCTGCTACAACAACATCCCGGTTTCCTATACGCCCAATTCGACGGTCAATTTCGGGGTCTATTACGGAATCTCCCGTAAGGAGCATGTGCTGATCGAGCCTCGCTTCACCTACAGCTATATCGGCTCGCAGCACTTGTGGAACAACCTGATCGGCGCGCCGGACAACCAGACGATGCCGGGATACGGAACGGCCAATCTCTCCTTCGTCGCTCCCATCCTAAAATACGTGAATTTGAGCCTGAACATACAGAACCTGTTCAACCAGAAATACAACGAATACGAGTACATCTCCTCGGGTGGCTACTTCACGCCGAACACGAACGCATCGGCGGGAGCGATTCTGGGCTACCCGGGCGCCCCGCTTTCCACCTACGGGACGGTCAGCTTCCAGTTCTAGGGGAGGGGGGAGACGAAGGACGAATTCTCTCTCGGGCCGTCGCGGCGCGCGAGTGGCGGCGCGGCGGCCTTTTCTTTTTCACGGCCTGGCTGAGACTCTATCGGGCCGGATCGCGCCGGCAAAGCCGGCGGACTACTTTTCCTTCAGCTTCAGACGCCCCTCGGCCTTGCTCTTTTCGAGGAACGCGCGCAACTCTTCCGCATTATCGAACAGGCGAACCCACTGCTCGTAATAGAGTGTGACGGGAAAGCGGCCCAGGCCATAAACGCTCACGCCGCCTTTTTCGCCGATTCTGAATTCGAGTGTGCCCGGGCGGCGGGTGCCAGACTGCTTTTCCAGCTCCGTCACCCGCGCCTTGAGTTCTTCGTAGGAAGGCTCGCTCATTTTTTCGTCTCCGTAGGCGATGGGGAAATGTTCGAACGGTTTTCCGGCTTGACGAGTCCGCGGTTTTTCTCCGGAGCCATTTATTGTAGCGGTGGCGGGGGGACCAGCGGAAGACGCTGTTCCCCGCCGCGGGGGCCGTTCACCTGTACGTCGCCGACCAGCAGCGACGGGGTGACGATCGAGCTCGGCAGCCCGCCCTGCGCCGAGCCGAAAGCGGCTAGAGCCGTGGCGGAAAACTGCGGATTCTGCATGAAATTGAATACTCCCGGATTGTCGCCGACGCCGGCCAGGTTGCGCAGGTTGCGCACAGTGAGTCCGATGATGCGCGCGCCGCGAACCAGCTCCTCGTGCCCGCCATTCACCCAGACGCGCTCGACGATGAGCGGCAGCCTGTCCCCGTTCGGGACTCCGTTGATCAGGCCGGAAAGGATGGCGTCGAAATCGCCGCCGTGGACGGCCGCCAGCGCCGGGTTGTCCATGCGCTTGACGACCAGGCACCACGGCAAGCCGTCGCTCTTGCAGATATCCATGAATTTTTGCTGGAGCGCTTGCGCGTCCATGCCGCCACCTGTGGCCTGGAAGAAAAGATTGCTGATCGCCGGGGTCGGCATGCCCAGGCCGGAGGCGCGGCCGTGGCCGTTCGATTGGCTGAAGTCGGGACCGGGCCGGCGCGACATGAGCAGATTTTCGAGCAGGCCGTTTTGCACGAGGGTGACGCGCTGGGCGCGCACGCCCTGGGCGTCGACCTGGTAGCCGCCGATCAGCGGATGCCCTTGGAACTGGCTCACGGTGGGATCGTCGACCAGCGTGACGTCGGTCGGCAAAACGCGCTGGCCGATGCGGCCGGTCCAGTTGCCATTGCCGCCCATCTGCGTGAACATCTGGTTGTACATCGCCACGGTGGAGAGCGGCGGACGGGCGCCGGAAACGGACGCGGCCAGCGTTTGGGCGAGCAGGGAGGCGGCGGCGCGCGGCTCGAAAAGAACCGGGCCTTCGTAGTCGGTGACGGTGGGCGCGGCGCGCAAGGCCATCAACTGCTGGCTGATCTGCTCCATGTGCTGCTTGACCTCGCCGAGCGGCGGCAACCCGGCCGGAGTCGCCGCATAGTGGGAATAGAAGTCCTGAAGCGGCATGCCATCGGGAGCCTGGGTTTGCACGGCGGCTTCCACCGAGGCCATGCTGCTCGGAATGCGAAGCTCGGTGCCTTCGCTCGTGAGCAGATAGTAGGTCTGGTAGATCATGTAGTAGGTGACGCGGCCGGCATAGATGTCGGGGAAGTCGCGGAAAACGGCGGAGGTCTGTTCGGCTTCCTGATCCCAATTGCGCGAAGTCCAGTCGGGCCGTGCGTGCGGTTCGATCAGGACTACGGGCTGCTGGATGCGGGCAAAATCGTCGATTTCGGGCGGCTTGGCGAGACTGCTGAGGAAGGCCTGTTTGCGGGCGAGCTGGTCGGCCGCCCGTTTGTAGGCCTGATCGGTGGCGAGCCACAGGTCCTGCCGAAGGGAATAGTAGTCGCCGTCGATGCCCACCTGCCCGGCATTACCGATCGATCCATGGAACCCGCCCTCGGTAATGAAATGGGAGCTATCGATGTGATAGTTGCCCATCCGAACCTGGACGAGCATGAAGCGGGAACGGCTCGTTGTGGAATTGACGATCGAGCCGAAGTCGGCTGTAACGGCGCGGATCTGAACGTCGATGAGGCGGTAAGCGATGAAGTAGGGTTTGCCCAGGTCTTCGGTCTGCAACCGCGCGAGCGAACGCGCCATTTCAGCCTTCATCGCGCGCAGCGTGTCGTCCCCGGCGGCCGCCGGGTTGGCCTGGTCGGCCTGACGCATGCGCCGGGCAAAGCGCTCGGCCAGCGACGGGGCCGCGGGTGACGGGATTGAAGGCCCGACGGAGGTTCCCGGTGCGGCGGACGCCGCAAGGGCGGTCGGCGCGGAAGAACGGGCCATGGGCCGGCTGGCGCGCAGGCTGACCGGAAGCGCGGCCAAACAGACGAATAAGAAGAGAATCCATCCGCGGCGAATCATCGCAATTGCCCCCAGGGCGTCGGCCGAACGCCGCGCGGCTCGGGATCGAGCGGATCGTGAGCCGGCGGGGGAAGTATCGGCGGCTTGTTGGCGGAGGTTTGCTTCTTGGCCACCTCCATCTCCGAGAACAGCATCGCCGGGGCGTCGGCGGATACCGGCACGGCGCCAGACTCGGCAATGCAATAACCGTCAAAAACGGCCTCTTTATCACCGGTTGCGACGATCTTGGTCAGCGAGGTCAGCGGAGTGCCCACGATATTGACTCCCCGCACCAACTGATCCGGCCGGCCATCGGGAAAAACCTTATAGACGATGAGCGGCTCGAGCTGAAAGGCCTGCGGCTGGGCGCGGCCGGTGATCGTGAAGCCGCCCGATAGGTCTTCGATCAGCAGACCGTACCGCTTGCCTTGTTGGCGGATCATGCCGATCAGCATTTTGCGCAACTGGGCGAAGGTCACGCCCTTCGAGCTCCTCACGATCGTGTTGCCCATCCGGGAGATCGGCTGATAGCCCAACTGGCGGCGGCCGTGTCCGTTCGAATGAGGAAAGCCGGGCAGAGGTTCGCGCGACATCAAAAAATTCCTGAGCACGCCGTGATCGACCAGGGTGACGCGCTGGGAGGGAACGCCTTCATCGTCGAACGGGTAATAGCCGAGCAGGGCTTGGCCGCCGATTTCCTTGAGTGTCGGATCGTCGTAGACGGAAAGGAACGTCGGCATGATCTGCTGGCCGACTTTGTTGGTGAAGGTCTGGCCTTCGGTCACCTGCTTTTGGCGAAAACCCTCCAGGCGGTGTCCCAGAACCTCATGGAAGAAAACGGCGGCGGCGCGGCCGCTGAGCAGCACCGGTCCGGCATAGGGCTCGACAACCGGAGCCTTCTCCAGCCCTTGCATTTCCGCAGTGAGTTTGTGGACTTCGGCCATCACTTCCTGATCCGACGGCGCCTTGGCGGGATCGACCCAGTCGAAATTGGAATAGAGGCTCAGGTTCATGCCATCTGGCGCTTTGCCCTGAACGTAAAGTTCGAGCCGGTATCGAATCTGGCCGAACTGCTCTCGTGTGCCCTCACTCGAGGCGAAATACTGGTTGGTGGCCGAGGCGGTAAACGTGGCGATCGAATTCATCGCCGCGGGCGAAGAGCTGAAAGCGGCCGTGTAGCGCCGCACGCGCTCCTCCCAGGGACGGCGGTCCACGCGGAACGAGACCAGCGGCCGATAGGCGATGTCTGGTTGTTCGTGGGAAAAATCGGCAACGGTGGTCTCTGCGTTCTGCACCTGAACCTGCTGGCTGGTCTTAACCTGAATGTAGGCGGCGGCGGCCGCTCGGTACTGCTCGTCGGTAGAAAGCCAGAGATCCCGGCGGAGTACGGGAATATTGTTGTCGAGAGGCACCAGCATGGGACTGCTCGATTGCGACATGCTGCGATCGCCGATGTTGTGCGTGTCGTCGAACTGGTAGTTGCCGACGCGGACCTGCGTTTGGAGCAAGCGGTTGTGCTCCTGATCGCTCTCGAGCAAGGCCCCGTTCGATCCCTGCACGGTTGCCGACGTCTGTCCGGTGACGGAATAGCTGACGAAATAGGCCGGCGGATTCGCCTGGCGAAGCGTCTGCATGGACCGGCTGAGTTCCAGGTCCATGGCCTTGAGAATGGGCGAGGGTTGAGCTTGTGGCGCGTGCTGCGAGGGAGTCGCCGCGCCTAGAAATATCGAGGAACCGAAAAGAACGAGCGAAAAGACCAAACCCGAAAGAAGCCGGCTCATAGTGAGGCCCTTAGTTTAGGCGAACCGCGACCGGAAGGCAAAGCGGGAATGGCGCCCCGCCGCGAACGGGCGGTGGCCGCTCGAAACGGTAGACCGGCTGTTCGCCGAGTCCATACAATGAGGTGCACGGAAACCGCGCCCACCGAGCGGCCGCGCACCATGGAAGGGAGAATTCGCCGATGGACCTGCTCGAATATATCGATCGAAACAAGAATGAACACCTAAAGGAGCTCTGCGAGCTGCTGAGAATTCCGAGCGTGAGCGCCAAGAGCGAGCACAGGAAGGACGTCGAGCTGGCGGCGAGCTGGGTGGCGGCGAAGCTGCGCGCCATCGGTATGGGAAAAGTGGAAATCATTCCGACCCGGCTGCACCCGCTCGTCTACGCCGAGTGGCTCGGGGCGCCGGGCAAGCCGACTGTTCTTTTTTACGGGCACTACGACGTTCAGCCTCCCGAGCCCCTGGAGCTGTGGACCTCGCCGCCGTTCGAGCCGGTCGTGCGTGACGGAAGCCTCTGGGCGCGGGGTTCGGCCGACGACAAGGGGCAGGTGCACATCCATCTAGCTGCGCTCGAATCGCTGATGAAGGTCGAGGGGCGTCTACCGATCAACGTGAAGTGGATTCTGGAAGGGGAAGAGGAGGTGGGCAGCGCGAACCTGTACAAGTTCATGCGGGAACAGAGCGCCAAGCTGAAGGCGGACGCCCTGCTCGTTTCCGACACGTCGATGCTGGCCCCGGGCGTGCCCTCGATCAGTTACGGGTTGCGCGGGCTGAGCTATTTCCAGGTGGAAATTACAGGCGCGAGCCAGGATTTGCACTCCGGCATGTTTGGCGGGGCGGCGCCAAATCCGCTGCAGGCGCTCGCCGACGTTTTCGGCCGGCTGCACGACCGGCATGGGCGAATCGCGGTTCCCGGCTTTTACCGCGACGTGAAGCCGCTTGGGCGCCGGGAGCGGCGCGCCCTGAGGTCCCTCCCGTGGAACGAGAAGCGGTTTCGCCGATTCCTCGGCGCCCCGGGTTTGTCGGGAGAGAAGGGATACACGGCGCTCGAGCGGCTCTGGTGCCGGCCGACCCTCGAACTGAACGGGATGTGGGGCGGATATACGGGCGAAGGAGCCAAAACGGTGATCCCGGCCAAGGCCTGGGCGAAGTTCTCGACGCGCCTGGTGCCGGACCAGGACCCCCGGAAGATCGCCCGGCAGGTGGAAAGGCAGGTGCGGCGGCTGCTGCCCAAGAGCGTGACATGCAAGTTCGAGACGCTCAGCCTGGGAAAACCCTGGGTGGTTCCCTACGACCATCCGATTTTCCAGACGGCGCAGCGGGCGCTCAGCGAGGGCTTCGGACGAAAGGCGGTTTTTATCCGCGAAGGCGGCTCGATCCCCTTCGTGACCGAGGTGCACGACATTCTCCGGGTGCCATGCGTGCTGATGGGATTCGGCCAGCCCGACGAAAACGCGCACGCCCCGGACGAACACCTGGCGCTCGAACACTATTTTGGCGGAATACGGTCGGTGGCCCGCTTCTACCAGGAGATGGCGGAATTGCCTCTCCCGGCAAGCCGAAAGGGTTCCCGGGCGCGCTAAGCGGCCTGGGAAGCGGCGAAATCGATGCGGGGATCGAAATTTCCACACAATTTGCAGTTTTTTTGCTTGCCTTTCAACCAGGGGGGTGTCTATAGTGCCGCGAGACGCGCGGGCAAGCGCGGGCATCGCCACGAGCACGAGGAGGATCGAATTCAATGCCGGCCAACCCGATGAGTAAAGCAAAGACGGTCGCTTATCTGGCAGATAAGTGCGACGTTCCAAAGAAGACGGTGAGCACATTTTTCGAAGAGCTGTTCAAGCTCACCGTAAAGGAGTGCAAGTCCGCGGCGGGGAAATTCGTTATTCCCGGTCTGGCACGAGTCGTCAAGAGGCATAGCAAGGCGCGCATGGGCCGCAACCCGCGGACCGGCGAGCCGATCAAGATCAAGGCCAAGACGGTTGTTCGGATTCGACCGTCGAAGCAGTTGAAGGACTCTGTACTCAGGTAACTCTCTTCTTTCCAGCCGTGGAGGGCCGGACGGCCCACCACGGCTGGAAAGAAGAGAGTTACCTGAGTACAGAGTCCTTCAACTGCTTCGACGGTCGAATCCGAACAACCGTCTTGGCCTTGATCTTGATCGGCTCGCCGGTC
>DATLRW010000021.1:0-11060 GCA_035534495.1 Candidatus Dormiibacterota bacterium
GAAACGCGCCTACCGTCAGAGTGGCCAGCGTTCCACCGAACGCCCACCACGGGATTACCGCAATCGACAGAACCAAGGCACCGACCATGGCAAAACGACGGCCCAACCGTTGCGAAAGGGCACCAAATAGGATCGCGCCCACGATCGCTCCGATATTGAATAGAATCGCGATGTAAGCCACGGCCGAATTGGAGGCGCCGTGGGTGCTACGCAGGAAATCCGGATACAAGTCCTGGGTTCCGTGAGACAGGAACATCATGAACACCATCATGAAGACCAGATAAGCGAATTGCTTCCACTCCTGGCCGACGATCCGGAGCACAGCCACCATGCTAGGGGCGCGATGTTGCTTCCACGCTTCGGATTCGGGGGCTCCAAAGCTGACAAGCAGTGTGACCAGCCCCAAGATACCGCCCATCCAAAACATCCATCGCCAGCCGAGTGTTGGCAGCACGAAACGAGCTGCGATCGCCGCGATGATATAACCGACCGAGTAGCCGCTTTGCAAAACGCCGGAGAGCAAGCCGCGCCAACGCTGCGGTACAGCTTCCATGGATAGAGATGCCCCGACGCCCCACATCCCGCCAAACCCCATTCCGTAAATCACGCCGGCGATCAGGAAAAACTTATAGCTCGAGGAAAAGCCCAACAGCAGTTCCATCAGGATGAAGTAGCTGACATTCAACATGAGTACCGCTCGGCGACCGTAGCGGTCTGTCAGCAGCCCAAAGACGAATGCGCCAACTGGCCTGGCCGCAAGCATTGCCGTCAGCGTCACGATAATGAGGGCTTTGCCGACGTGAAAGGCAGTCGATAATGTGCCGACAAGGAAGACAACCACAAAAAAGCCGTAGGCGTCGAGCGTCCAACCCATGAAGCTCGCGGCAAAGGCGTTGACCTGGTTTCTACGGGCGGATTGAGCCACTTCAGCCATAAGGTTTCCCAATTCCTCCCAGTCCGTTTTGAGCTTTCGCCGTCCCGCCACCACCAGCCCGCGCTAGGCGACTCGATGTCCGACATCGAGATCCGGCCGGCGACTACGGGCCAAACTTGAAGGCAGCCATTACCGAGGCCCTACTCCTACACCCTTAAGCACTTTCCGTTCGCTTGCGAAATCGTGGAATTCCTATTGGGCCGAATCGGGAATCAGGATGGTTCCCTTCCCGTCCTTGATTTCGATCTTCGTGCCAAAGGGCGCGCTGAGTTTCTGCAGCCGCTGCAGAATCCGGGTCCCCGCGGCCGCATCCGCCAGCCGGGGAATGCCGCGGTCGGGCCGCGTCAGGCCGAATCCCAGCGTGATCGGCGTCACATGGACCTGGGCCGGAACGGCATTGCGGAATACCACGTCCGCAACGACGGACTGCCAATCGTGGGGCGCCGCCGGCCAATGTTCCCTCGAAATTGATGACGGCCTCATCTCCCTAGCGCACGGCCTTCACCACTCCCATGAATGCGGGATCGTTCTCGTGAACTTTTGTCGGCGTCACGATGATCGCGTCGCCCACCGCGGTCAACTGGAAACTTGGATATAGCGAGACGAAGTGGGGCCGCTTGCCGGGAGGTGGCGCGGGTTTCCGCTGCTGGGCTCCAAGGGGTAGCACAAGAAGGAAGCACCCGCCGGCCACACACATCCGCAGCACGGCGCGGCCAGATCGGCGGCTTGTCCACTCAGCCGCCCTCATGAATTCCCGCATGGCCTTGCCCATGATGTCCATGCCCTCTTTAACACACAAACCGAAGCTGCCCAACCTCACAACCGGTTCTTCGCCGCTGATTCGGCGATAACCATACCAGGAGCCCAAGCTCGATAGCAACCCTTAACAGGTTGCTGAAAAACGATTTTGAGCGCTGTCATTCCGAGCGAAGCGAGGAATCTCGCCTCGAAAAGAAAGTACTTACGAAATTTCTCGTCGCCTTCGGCTCCTCGGAATGACATCTGCGGCGAGTTCTTCAGCAGACTGTTAAAGCGCGCGGCGGCGATCTGCTGCGGGCACCCTGCCGATCACAAACACAATGCAATTACGCCGGATCGTCCGCCGGGAGATGGTCACGCGACAGGTGGAACGTGAATGGGCGCCCTCAGGCGAAAACAGGGGAAGCTTCGATTACGATCCACACTCGTGCAGACCGCCACCAACTGCCAGGGAGACAACGAACAGGAAGGAATCAATCGCCGGGCCGGAAGCGGAGCAGCCGGGCGTCCCGAGCGCCCTTCCTGACCGGCTGACATTGAGGTGCCCGACCCGAGACATAGGTGACAGATCGTACCGGACACATAGGTTACACTTCCTCCCCTTTTGAGGGAGGGAGCGATGCCTTGGAAGGAGTGTTCGGTGATGGACGAGAGACTGCAGTTTGTGGCTCGCCAGCTAGCCGGCGAGCCACTGGCCGAGTTGTGCCGGGAATTTGGCGTCTCCCGCAAGACCGGCTACTAAATCTTCGATCGCTACCAAGAGTGCGGGGTGCAAGGGCTCACCGATCGCAGCCGGCGCCCCTACCGCTACGCCAATCAGCTTCCCTTTCAGGTGGAGAATTCCATCCTGAACGTGAAGCGCGAGCACCCCCGCTGGGGTGCTCGCAAAATTCGCGAGCGCCTGCTCCGCCGTTTCTCCGGCATCCCCATTCCTGCCAAAAGCCCCATCCATGCCGTGCTGGATCGTCACGGCCTGCTCCAGCGCCGCGGGCGGCCGCGTCGCCGCGCGGAAGGAACCGCCTTGTCCTGGGGGCAGCGCCCCAACGACCTCTGGTGCGCCGGCTACAAGGGCGAGTTCCTGCCGGGCAACCGCCAATACTGCTATCCGTTGACCGTCACCGATCATGCCAGCCGTTACCTGCTCGCCTGTGAAGCGCTCTCCTCGACCCGGGAAGGCTGCACATTGGGCGCGTATGCGCTGGCGTGGAATACGCTGCGGGCGGGCTGGCAGGCACGATGCCGAGCAGCTTTCCGCAAGCAGTTCCCTTCACCGGCCCGTTCGAAGCCGCGCTCATCGCGCGGCGTGTCAGAGAGAAAACTTCTCGAGGTAGATGCGCGCCGGCGGGATTTGCAGGACGCCAAGATCTTCGGCAACGGATTTCATCATCGCCGGCGGCCCGCAAACGTAGTAGGCGGCTCCACGTTCCTCCTCGACGAATCGGCTCAGGAATTCACGTGATATTCTTCCGCGTTCTCCCCGCCAACCCGGCGAAGGCCGCGAAAGTACGTGAACCACGCGCAGGCCAATCTCGCTTTGCATTTGCTCGAGTTCATCTCGAAAAATAATGTCAGCTTCCGTCTGGTTGCCATAGAGAAGCCGAATCGGTCTGGAGTCTTTCGTATCCAGGAGGAAACGCATCATGCTCATCAGGGGGGTGATTCCGACCCCGGCCGCGATGAAAACCAGCCGAGCGGCGGAAGGATGGAGGAGGTAACTGAATTTTCCGTGCGGACCGTCTACGAGGATATGCTCGCCGCTCCGCCAGTTCCTGACGTGCGCCGTAAAATCTCCCACGGACTTGATCGTGACGCAGAGAATGCCCCTCCGCGTGGGACTGGAAGAGATAGTAAAGGGGTGTTCCTCAAGGGGGAGGTTCGGATTGAGCGGCGTGAGGAATATGAACTGGCCAGGCAGGTAAGGAAACCGGCGGCCTGATTCCGGGGCCAGCACCAGAGTCGTCGTATCGTGGGTTTCATGGACCAGTTCCACGATTCGGTGGCGATTCCGGCGTAAAGCGCGCGGCCTGAGAAAATGCGCGTGGAAGGCCAGGAACCCGGCGCCGGTCAGAAGAAGGACCCACAGCACCTGCATCGCGTGCCGCTTCAAATCATCTCCCTCGGCGAAGCCGTGAAGGAAGCCCAGAGCAAAGATCAGGTAGGCAACTCGGTGGATTCGGCGCCACACGCCGTAGTCCATGCTGAACCTGGTTCTGAACACGGCCAAAAAGCTGTGCAGGATCAACAACAAGAGCGCGGCTTGGCCGATTCGAACTCCCCATGGGGCCCGGAACGGGTTCAGTAATTGCGGCTTTCCGTGGCCAATCGTGACCAGGAGCGGATGCGTCAGCAGGAGCGCAAGCACAAGAATGCCTATGAGCCGGTGCAACCGCAGGAGCTGTCCCAACCCTATCGGATCGCAGACGAGCCTGAGTCTCGATCCGATCACGATTTGGAGAGCCATCAATCCAAAGGCGAGGAGGGCCAAGGCCACGCCGATTCGAACGGCGAGGGGATCGTCCGATTCGACAAGGTTAGGGATGGCGAGTGCGAGAGGCAGGAGCGCGATCAGGACAAGAATCGAAACCGCCGCGGCACCAGCCCACCAGGAGCGCAAGGGTGAGGCAACATCCTCCTCGAATGCGCGATTGCGTTTCTGCATTGCACGTTCCCGCCAGGGTCGCAGGGCCTTCCAGCCGCTGGCACGAATCGCCGGCGTGCTTTCCCCCTTGGGACTGCGCGTTCATCCCAGGGCACCTCGTTCAGGGAGCGCCAAGCCAAGGGGATGCCTGGGCGTCTCTGCATCTCTAGGCTCGACACGTTCGTGCCCCCGCGCGCGGTGCATACATCGCGAATATGGCATGCGCGCAGCGCCGCGAACAACCCGCCTATGGACTCTTCACGGGAGCCCATTTTGAAACCCCCGAGTCGGGACTTCAGGACCGCTTTAGCCAGGATTTACATTTTGGCATCCTGAGCACGGATGCCAGGAGCCAGTCCGAGAAACCATTTTGCGGCCTATATTTTGTGGCCCTCTCCTGGCGAAACGACTAAGCCTTGTGGCCGGAACCGACGCATTTCGAATACTCGAACAGGCTCCTAGCCGGTTCATTCTGTCCCCTATGTCTCCGGGCAGGACAGTTGAGAATCTGGAGCCGAGGGGCGGGGTCGAACCGCCGACCTGACGATTACGAATCGTCTGCTCTACCAGCTGAGCTACCTCGGCACTGTGATACGAGCCGTTGAATGCGAGCTGATTTCCCCGCATCGCCATACGGCGCAAGGCAGACACATCGCATAATCTCACAGGTGAAGCGAGGCGCGCCAGCCAGCGATGGCCCATATCAACGGAAGATAGCCCGGGTTCCGGGGAACAAAATGTCCGCGGCTACAACCCTCACCGCTTAGCGGGAAAAGGGGAACATCAACCAGGCGATGGCAATCGACACCGCCATGAACGCCACAAACGACAGGGCCGCGTACTTGATCCGGCCAGCCACCGTGTTCCGGCTCAAAAGACCGAGCACCACCGAAATGATGAGGGCAAACCAGGACATATCGATAAACTGGCTCATCGGCGGGTCCTATCCCCGTACTCAACCCCGTACTCAATCTTGCTCCGCACCTTAGTCTCTTTCCCCGATCGCGACGGCGTAGGCGTCGAAAGCAGCCAGCAAATTCAGCATGCCCGCGGTGGCAATGAATCTGGTTCCGTAATCCCCGGCGGCCCGGGCAATGTTCGGCCCGTTGGTCTCGAATACCTTCGAAACAAAATAGAACAGTCCCGTGCTCGCATCCGCCAGGAACCCGAGCATGCCGAACGGTTCGCCAAACTGGTGGGCAAAGACAAATCCGCGCTGGAAATATCCCGTCAGGACCAGACTCGCCACCGCGCAGAAAAACACAATTCCCCGGCCCCAGCGCCCGGCCAATACCTGCCCCAGACCGGGGATGAACCAGCCGGCAAGCGCGAAACCGAAGGCAGTGCCGCGGCTCCGGACCACGCGCGCTTGCCCCTTATTGCGAACCGAGTTCCCGACCTCCGCCATACTCACCTTCCCTGCCTTTGCCCGGCGCCGGTTGCCAGCAAGGGAATCATCGCCTGCTGTACCGCGCCGGTGACGCGGGCGCTTTGCCCGTCGATATACACATCCACTTCACTGCGAATGCCGAATTCCGCCAGATAAATCCCCGGCTCGATCGAAAAACAGGTCCGTGGGACAAGGCGGCGCGTATCGTGCGTTTCGAAATCGTCGATATTGGCGCCATTGCCGTGCACTTCCCGCCCGATGCTGTGACCCGAGCGATGCGTAAACCGACGGCCGTAGCCGGCCTTCTCGATCACCGAACGACAGGCGCGATCCACCTGCCAGCCTTGCAACTGGCGGCCTTCGGCGACCGCGCGGCGAACCAGGTCCACGGCCGCGTCACGAGCCTGCCGAACGACGCCAAAAATCTTCTCCACGGCGGGCGGAATCCGCGCCCCGCCGAAAGCCGTCCACGTAACGTCATAATAGACCGCATTCGGGGCCTTTGTCTTTCCCCAGACATCGAGCAGAAGCACCTTCCCGGGGCGAATCGCCGCCGTCCGGCGCGGGCTCGGCTCGTAGTGCGGATTGCCGCTATTGGCCCCGCAGGCGACGACCGGAGGGTTATCGGCGACGATATCTTCCTCGGCGAAGCGGTCGCACATCCACTGCTGCAGGTCGTACTCGGTCAGCCGCCGCCCCCGCCGAAGAAAATCCGCGGCCCGACGGAACGCCGCGGAAACGATCCGGTCGATGACCCGCCCGGCGGCCAAATGGCTGCGCCACTGGCCCGGAGTCCAGCGCGCCTCGAAGTTTTGTACGAGGTCGGCGGAACTCACGACCTTGACCCCGTGTTCCCGAACCAGCTCGACCGTGCCGGCGTCGACGGTGCCCACATAGGGATTCTCGCTGCGAGGCGAATATTGCATGGCGACCATGCGAAAACCTTTGAGCAGGCGGGCGAGTCCCTCTTCGAGCTCCCCGCGAGCCGAGTATACCGACTTGGTTCCCGGCAGCGCGTCCAGCGTGCCCGCCTCGATCCGGTGAACGAGCTTGCGCGGGGTCCCGCGCGCCGGAATCAGATAGAACCAGCGGCGCTTGGCGAGGCCTTCTTCCAGTCCGAGAATCCGATAGGCGATGGGATCGCGATGGAAAATGTCGTAGAAGAGCCAGGCATCGGTTCCGCCCGCGCGCAATTCCTCTTGGATCGCTCGAATATCCGCCACGTTGGAGAAGACCACCCGAACGGTGGCCGCACGAAAAAACCTTCGTCTTGCCGGCGGACTAGGGTGGAAAGGTCCGGGACAAGCCGAGGACGGCATCGAGCGCCGGCCCTCGTACCTCCACTTGCTTGAGCCGGCCGTGCCGGCCACGGATAATTTTAACAGCCGCCTGTGGGATGTTCAAACGCTCGGCCAGGAACTCGCACAGCGCCTCGTTCGCGCGATCTTCGGCGGGAGGGGCGGCCACGCGGATGCGAAGCGCGCCGGAAACCACGCCGGTGATCGAATTTTCCCGCGCCCGGGGCGAAACGCGAACCGAGAAAATCACCGTCCCGGCGGGCGTGCGTTTGGCCTCGAACATGGAAACCCTCAGTCCGCCTCGGCAGCTGGCCCGGCGCGCGGACCAAAAATCCCCGTTCCGACGCGAACCTCCGTGGCGCCTTCTTCGATGGCGATTTCGAAATCATGCGTCATGCCCATCGAGAGAACCGGCAGAGGGTGTGCCAGGCGGCCGGCGATTTCGTCGCGCAGTTCCCGCAGGCGGCGAAAATAGGGGCGGGCGAAATCGGCCTGCTCCGACCACGGCGGGATCGTCATCAGGCCACGCAGGCTCAAGTGGGAGCAGCGGGCGACCTCTTGCGCGAGCGGGAAAAGCGATCCCGGTTCGACACCGGTCTTATCCGGCTCCTCCGACAACCGCACCTCGATCAATACGGGCAGAATCCGCTCGGCTTGGGCGGCGAACTCGTCGAGCTTGCGGGCCAGGGCAAGGTTATCGACCGAATCGATTCGCTGAAAAAGCGCAACAGCGCGCCGGGCCTTATTGCGTTGCAGATGGCCGATCATATGGAAAGCGGCGCCAGGCAGGTCACCCACCTGCGCCCTTTTTGCCTCCCACTCCTGCACCCGGTTCTCCCCAAAATGACGGACCCCGGCGGCATAGGCGGCGCAAATGGCTTCGGCGGGGCAGGTCTTCGTGACGGCGATCAGGCAAACGCTGTCCGCCGGACGGCCAAGGCGAAGGGCTGCGGCGCTCACCCGATCGAGCACCTGCTTCACAGCGGCGGCGATCGACGGTTCACTCGATGCGTCAAGCGATGGGTCAAGCGATGGGTCAGGGGCCGTCACGGCCGGATTCTAGCATGCGAGGGTCGAACGTCGGGCAGCCACGCTCCGCCCCACCGGCCGGTTGCGGCTGCGCAAAGTGAAAGCTAAACTGAGCGACCGATGCCCCCGCGTGGAAAATTGCTGGCCGTCGAAGGCATCGACGGGGCCGGCAAACACACTCAGGTCGAATTGCTGGCCCGCGCCCTCGAGCGCCGCGGCATCGCCCATTTGCCCCTCAGCTTTCCGCACTACCAGTCCTTTTTCGGACAGGCCGTGGGACAGTACTTGAGCGGAGACTTCGGCCGGCTCGATCAGGTGGACCCCCATTTCTCCGCGCTTCTTTACGCGGGAGACCGTCTGGAAGCAAAGGGAGAGCTGGAATCGGCCCTCGCGGCAGGCCGCCTGGTGCTGGCCGACCGCTACGTCGGATCGAATCTGGCGCATCAAGGCGCGCGCGTCGGGCCCGCGCACCGGGCGGAATTTCTGAGTTGGGTGCGCCGGCTGGAATATGAGATTTTCGGGCTTCCCCGCGAGAATATGGTTATCTATTTGCGCATACCGGCCGAGGAGGCCATCGAGCGGATGGCGTCCCGGGCGAAAAAACTTTCCCGGGACATCCAGGAAGGCGACCGGCAGCATCTGGAAGATGCGGCAGCCGTCTACGACTCCCTGGCCAAATCGGAAGCGTGGGCCGTCGTTGAAAGCTTCGATCCCGGCGCAAAGCGCCCGCGCCCGCCCGGCGAGATCCACCGGGAGATCCTGGCGCTCTGTAGAAGTCGTCTGGGAGTGGACGGCGGGACGGCAGCCTCAGCAGAACCGCCCGACGAAACAGCCAGGGAAACCGGCGGCCATTGAGCAGTGGAAAAACGGGAAGAAATCGGAAAAGGGTGAGAAATGGGCTTCGACCAGTTCGCCGGTAACCCGCGCATCGTCACGGCCCTGCGGCGAATGCTCGAGCGGGAACGCGTGCCGCATGCCATGCTGTTCACCGGTCACCGTGGGGTGGGCCGCTATACCCTGGCCGTGCTGTTCGCGCAAGCGGCGAACTGCGAGCGTCTGCAGGATGATTCATGCGGGGAATGCGACACGTGCCGAAGGATCGGACGCCTGGCCGACCCCGAGCCGCTCGTCGAGCAGGGCCTCGCCGAGCGCGGCGAGAATCCGGATTCGGGCATGATCGAGCGCGTTCCCCTCATCCTAGAAACTCACCCCGATGTCTGGGCGCTCGTCCCCGACCCGGTACGGCGCAACCGGCCCGCGGCGCGTCCGGTGATCCGCATGGGCCAACTGCGGGCTGCCCAGCGAGCCGCCTATTTCGTGCCGGTGGCGCGGCGCCGGGTCTTTATTCTCGATTCGGCGGAAACGATGCGCTGGGATTACGCCAATATTTTCCTCAAGATTCTCGAAGAGCCGCCGGAGACGGCGACTTTTATCCTTCTGGCGCCGCGGCCCGAGGATATGCTGCCGACGATCCGTTCCCGGGCGGTGACCTTCCGGTTCGCGCCGCTCCCGACCGCTGAAGTCGAAGAATTTCTAGAGAAACGCAGCTCGCTCGAACCCGGCGAGCGAAAGCTGGCCGCCGCGCTCTCGGAAGGAAGTCCCGGAGAAGCGCTGCGGATCGACCTGAAAGAATCCGTCCGGCTCCGCGAAGAGGTGGTCCAACTCCTGGCATTGTCTTTCGAAAACAGGTCGTGGAGCGAGGTGCTGGCGCTTTGCAATCAGTTGACAAAGTCCGGCGCGGCGCGGTTTGAAAACGTTTTGGAATTACTATATAGTGTGCTTACCGACCTGCTCTATATTCGCTGTGGTTTCAAAGGTCGTTTTCCACATTACTCCGACCCGCAGGGTCGACTCGAGGGACTATCACGGCGGGTTACCTTAGGCCAGGTACGGACGATGATGGAATCACTGGACCGGCTCTCAGCCGGCTTGAGGCGCAATATCAATCGAGAACTTAGCTTGGAAGCGGCCCTGGTTGGGTGGGCGAATGCGGAAAAGCGCGTTCAGCCCGATCGGCGGTCGGCTCCCAGGCAGTAGGGGGAACTTGTCGTGTCCCGCTTCGAACCCCGAGGCGACTATCCTAGAGGAACAGGAACAGCGCATCGGAAGCTTATACGTCCACCACTGAACAGCACCAAAGAGCCTTACAACGGTCAAGCCTCACCAGCCCCAGCCAATTCCACTCGCAAGAAGCCCGCGCCACCCGATCAAACACACGCTGAAAATTTCTATTTCCTAAAACAAATGCAGGCGCGCACCCCCATGACGGTGGTGCTGACGGATGGGGAATTGCTGAATGGCACCGTTGAATGGTACGACCGCGACTGTATCAAGCTGACCCGCAACGGCAGCCCTAATCTAATGGTATATAAGCACTCTATCAAATATTTGTACAAGGCCGGTGAAGAAGCCGCCAGCGGCGGATCGAATGGATCCCCCGACGGCAACGGAAACGGCAGCGGTCCAAACGGGCGCTAGCAGTTCGGCTTAAGGTAATGGAATCGTTTCGAGTCCGCAATCCTGGCGGAGAAGGCGCTAATTGTGTGAGCGCCGCTCCGCCAATATAAGAACAGCGGCCTCTCCCGTCGGGCCTTTCCCCCAAGGTATTGCAGCCCCAACCTGATTAACCCTCTCTCCCGAATAAAATCTTCCGGAAATGGATTTGTGTCCACGGAGGCCTGCCCCATGCGCCTGCTTGCTGCCGGAGCCTGATGTTTGTTTTGGAGAAAGCGGCCGAGGCTCAATCGCTCAGACGGGCCGAACGGTCCGGGAAAGCGAGGGCGTGAGTTGCGGGATGTCGATGCGGATGCGCGTGCCTTCACCCGGACGCGTGGCGATGTCGAGGTGAAAGTCGTTGGCGTAGATGAGCTGAAGGCGTTCGCGAACATTGCGAAAGCCGATGCCGCCGCCATAGATGTCCGGGAGCCGGTTCTCCGGTATGCCGGCGCCGTTGTCTTCGACTTCGATGACCAGCCGGTCGTCGCTGCGCCGGGTGCGCAGGTGGATCGTGCC
>DATLRW010000022.1:0-3909 GCA_035534495.1 Candidatus Dormiibacterota bacterium
CTCGCTGATATCGCGGAGGGCGCAGACCACATATTTACGGTCAAGGTCGACGAGCTTCATGCTCACTTCCACCGGGAAGGTGGAACCGTCCTTCCGCCGCTGGATGGTCTGGATGATCACGGATCCCGAACGCCGTATTTCCTGGTCCACTTTTTCGCGCGCAGGTGCGTCGATTGATGGATCGATATCGTAAACGTGCAGAGACAGAAGTTCTTCGCGCGTGTAGCCCAGGCTTGAACAGGCCCTTGCATTCACATCGATCAGGCGCAGCGAGTCCAAATCGACCACCTGAATGCCATCGTTGGATTGATCGATCAACAAGCGGAAGAGCTTCAGTGATTCCTCGGTCCGCTTGCGCTCGGTGATGTCGCGAAAGTACCAGATTCTACCCCGATAGCGGCCGGTAGAATCGACGAGTGGAGCGGAGTATCGCTCGAACGTCTTGCCGCTTGTGAATTTGAGCTCATCCCTGCTTTTTTCATCCCGATGACTATTGAGATATGCGACTCTTTCGGTAAAGGCGTCGGGGAACTCAACTCGGCCGATGACAAAGTTGCGCAGGACGCGATCGTCTCCCGCGCTAAGTACTTCCTCCGGAATCTCGAAATGAAGCGCAAACTGCCGGTTGGCAAGCACAATGCGATCGGACTCATCGACGACCAAGATGCCATCGATCGTCGTCTCAGTTACCGCCTCCAGCAGCGCGGTCTTGAACAAGAGCGATTCCTCGGCCCGCTTGCGTTCCGTAATGTCGCGCACCAGCGCCTGTAAGTACCCAGCCTGATGCGAGAGGGACCGATTTAGGCTGATCTCCGTCTCAAGGAAGGTTCCGTCATGGCGAACAAGCGCCCACTCAAAGACCTGGGGGAAGCCATTCAAGGCAGCTTGAACGATCTCCCCCGCCTTTTCCGCGGAGAGGCGTCCATCGGGCTGTCTGGGCGGTGAGAAGTCGAGAGGAGTGTGGCCAACAATATCGTCTTTCCCGCAGCGGAAGAGGGCCTCCGCTTGCAGGTTGCAGTCAGTGTATGTCACCCCGTTCAATATGAAGATGGCATCGTTGGCCGTTTCAAACAGGGACCTGAATTTAGCTTCGCTCTCCCGGAGCGCTGCTTCCGCCATCTTGCGTCCACCAATGTCGCGAATGGCGCTGGAAACCAGCACGCCGTTCTCGGTCTCAAACGAAGTGAGGTTGATTTCAACGGGAATCTCGTGCCCGTCCTTGTGCAAGCAGTACAACTCAAGGCCGGCGCCCATCGGCCGCGCTCGCCGACTCGCAAAGAAAGTCTCCCGGTGGGCCGGATGCCCGCCGCGAAAGCGCTCCGGCAACAGCGTCTCAATCGCCGCGCCCAGGAGCTCCTCGCGCTCGTACCCGAACAAGGCCTCCGCTTGGGCGTTAGCCAGGACGATCTCGCCTTTCTGGTTGACCACTAGGATTGCATCGGGCGCCGCCTCAAGCAGGCCTTCGAGTTTCTTTTCCGTACCCGCGGTTAGCTTTGACATTGGCACCTTCTGCTGCACATTCCCAAGGCCGGCTCTCGGACGCGGGGTAGTGTCTCAGTTTGCCGATGGGCACGGAAAGGCTTGGTGTAGCGCTCCCATGACCAGTTCGGCGTCGCTGCGGTTGACCTTCGCGGGATTGTCGTTCAAGAATTGCAAGACCACCTTCACCACCACCACGTGGCCCACAGTCACGCTGTCGGGCGGGCAAGCGCTACGCTTGACAGCATCAGGCACCCCGCCATAGATAATTTGCAAATCGATGATGCCACTGATGAGGCCGGAGCTATAGCCGGCGCCGTAGGTGGCACGTCCGTTGTGGCTCGCCACTTTTTGCTGGGTCGCACCCGTGATGCTCGCACCGTGAGCGTCGAAGTCTTTACAATTTGCGATTAGGGGCATGCCGGTTTCGACCGTTGGATCCTGCTGGCCGACGGTCTGCGGCAGCTGAAGTCGCATGTTGATCCCCATTTGGAGCTAGCCTAACACACGTCACGCAACCCCTGCCGCCGCCCTTCGGTCCACCAGCGCTGCGACTTCTTCAAGACTCCAGACGTGATTGGAGAGCCCGGCTTCCATCGTCGCGGTCACGCGCCGTGGAAATGACGCGTTTGCGGCGATCACACTGCGATCGCCGCAAAGGCCTGGAAATCGCTGCGCGATTGCCACATTCCCACCGCGCCGACGACGACGGGCCTTCGTACCCGCTAACCGCAAAAAAGGGGACTTTCTAAACCGGCGTTTTTCGGACTTCCTCCGCCGGTGTTGACAGGTGGCAGGGAGCGACCCAGCAAAAAGTGGCGAGCCACCGCAAAGCGGCCTTTCGTTGTGGCGCCAATCCCCAGCGAGGTGACGCGCCTTGGGCATTCCGACCGACGATCTGCACGCCATAGCGGGGTGCACGCTGAGGGCGCGGCCGGCGGGCAGGTAGCTCGCCACCAGCGCGAGTGCCAGTAGCAGCCCGCGAAGGCGGTGCGCAGGCCTACGCTTCAGCCGCCATCTCCCCGGCACCCCCCACACCGCCTGCCCAAACTGGTCTAGTGTTGCTCCGGCCCGGCGGTCTGCTTTTACTCCGCCCTTGAAACCCGATTCGGCGCCGCTCGCGGCAGCTTGAAAGCGCCACGAGCAGAGCGGGCGCCCGCTGCCGTCAGTCGAAGCCCGCCCACAAGCGAGTGATGCTCACGGTGCGAGCATCACGGGAGCGACCCAGCAAAAAGTGGCGAGCCACCTACATTGATTCCTTGACGCCCGCTCGAATCAACGCCCAATTGGTTGGATACGCCGTTAGGAATCCGCAGAGCATTGCCACCTGCATCATCGACCAGAAAAGCCAGTGATCAGGATGCATCCGCGTCTGCCCGAAGAGCACGAAGATGCAGATCGCCATCCATCCATACATCCCGATTTGCCAGGAGGTAAGCGAGAGAACGTCAGCCTTAAAGGCCTTCCTCCATATCGTGGCGCGAGGCGCATCGGACATGGGCGCCAACGCCGCGTACTGGAAAATCACGCCGGTCATCAGCGCCGCAACATAATCGATGATCCAGTTTCCGAAGACCGCGTGGCCCAGCACCACAAGGTTCAGCCCAAGCATGAATATGCCTGACTCAACCAGAATGTCCGCCAGCGAGCATCCCGCACCGCAGTGCGTCGCGCCAAGAGCCACGCTCTGCCAGAATGCGTGCTGCAGTTGGCCGTGAGCATGGCCATGCTCATGATGGTGCGAGCCCTGCTTTACCGGTGCGCGGCCAAATGCCAGATACATGGCCAAAGCGAACAGGCCGCCCCAAAGCAACGTCAGGGGCCACACCCACTTCATGACCGACATATGCGGTGGCCGCCGCTGTACGTCGAGGATCGACCACCCCGCAAGCAGAATCGATACGACGGTATTGGCGATGGCGATCTCTTTCAGAATCCTCATTCTCCTTGTAGATTAGCGTTATGTGGCTCGCCACTTTTCGCTGGATCGCTCCCGTGATGCTCGCACCGTGAGCATCACTCGCTTGAGGGCGGGCTTCGATCGGCGGCGCACGAGCGGCATTGCCGAGGGCCGGTTACGTTTGTCCAGATTGCATCAGGGGAATGCTCGAGATTGCGGGAATGGTCCCGAAAGATCCAAAAGAATGAAAAGGGGTGGAGGCCGGAAAAGAACCACAAGTGGCTCACCGAAGAGATCGGAGAGCCGAAGTGATGTTTCAGCGCCTGGCGTTGTCTCACGGATACGGCTGGAATCGTTTCGTGAAAATGGTTGACCGGGTGCACCCATAGAAGGGCCCAACTGGAGGCCGCTTGGAGATGCCACGAGCAGAGCTGGGCAACGAGCGGCAGTGCCGCTCGTGCGCCGCCGATCGAAGTCCACCCTCAAGCGACCGGCGCCGGGGTCCCCAGCGCGCAGCGCAGGGGTGGCAG
>DATLRW010000023.1:0-2341 GCA_035534495.1 Candidatus Dormiibacterota bacterium
CTCGGTTTCGTAGTGACCGACCAGGGCGTCGACCATCGGGGCGAGTTTGCCCTCCATGACGCTGTCGAGCTGGTGCAGGGTGAGGCCGATGCGATGGTCGGAGACGCGATTCTGCGGGAAGTTGTAGGTGCGGATTTTTTCCGACCGGTCGCCGGTCTTGATCTGTCCGCGCCGTTCGGCGGCGATCTCCTCGTGCTGCCGGAGCCGTTCGATTTCGTAGAGTCTGGCGCGGAGCACGCGCATGGCCTGGGCGCGGTTCTTGATCTGCGATTTTTCGTCCTGGCAGCTCACCACCAGACCGCTGGGCAGATGCGTGATGCGCACGGCGGAGTAGGTCGTGTTCACCGATTGGCCGCCGGGACCGGACGAGCAGAACGTATCGATGCGGATATCTTTCGCCTCGATTTTCACGTCGATTTCGTCGGCCTCGGGAAGCACGGCGACCGTGGCGGCCGAGGTGTGAATGCGGCCTTGCTGCTCGGTGGCGGGCACGCGCTGGACCCGGTGGACGCCGCTCTCGTACTTCAATTTCGAATAGACTTTATCCCCCTGGATCGATGCCTCGACCTCTTTCAGGCCGCCCAGGTCGGAGGCGGAGCTGCTCAGCACCTCGACGCGCCAGCCCTGCGATTCGGCGTAGCGGGAGTACATGCGGAATAGCTCGCCGGCGAAAAGCGCCGCCTCGTCGCCGCCGGTTCCGGCGCGGATTTCGATGATGACGTTCTTTTCGTCGTTCGGGTCGCGCGGCAAAAGCAGCCGCCGTAGCGCCTTTTCGAGCCCTTCCTTCTGCCCTTCGAGCTGATGCACCTCGTCATGGGCCATCTGCTTCAGCTCGGCGTCCTCCGCTTCGGCGAGCATCTGCTTGGCTTCGCGCAGATGCCGTTCGATCCGCTTCCATTCGCGGTACCGATCGACGATCTGGGTCAATTCGGCGTGCGTCTTGGCGAGTTTCTGCAGGCGCGCGGAATCGGCCAGCACCTCGGGCGAGGAAAGCTGACCGGTCAGATCCTCATATCGCGTTTCAATATCGTCGAGCTTTTCATACAAAGTGGCCATGACTCAATCCTTCTCGAAAAACGTCCGGTTTCAGGGCAAACGGGAATCGCGGGCCGGATGGTCCGCCGGGCGGCAAGGGCTAATAGAAGACTCGAAGCATCTCTATTCCCACGATAAACGGCGGTTTTTCGCCTGTCAACTTCCCGGCCCCGCGCTTGCCGCCGATTCGGCACGTGGACTGTTTCTGAGCTTTAACGGGGGGTTCATCGGCCTTTCACACGGGCCGGGTATCTTCCAGATATCAGCAAAGTGGGTTGCCCCGCAAGCCCGGTGACGCACCCAGGAATTTCCGGCGCGAATCCGGAACAGAATCCGCCGGCTATACCACGCCACCGGCCGGCGGATGCACGGCCTGGATGGAGCGAAGCCCGCTGCGGCAGTCCCCCCCTGCCCCGCAGCGGGCTTCGGCCACCCGCCTATCGTTTCGTGTCATTCCGAGGAGCCCCGGCAACGCCTGCCCGCCGAAACACCGGCGAAGGCGGGAGGAATCTCTCTTGGGCTGTGGGCGCGTGCGTGCGTCGGTCACGGCAGAAACTCCCCAACCCTCACAAACCTGAGGGTTGGGCACCCGCAAAAGCCAAAACCGCGGAGCCCGGGCCACCCGCCCGGGACGCAGGTGGAACCCGAAGAAAAGTCAAGAACCGCACCCTTAGAACCGAAGGGTGCTGCACCCAGGACCGCCATGGCGTTTTACGTCTGCGCCACCCGCCAGAAACGGAACCGTTGCGCCGCAGCTGGTTCGCTTGCTTGCGGCACAGGCAGCCGTCAGGCGGTGTGGGCAGGCGCGGGCCGAGGACGGGCGAAGAGTTTTGCGAGCAGCCAATCGGTCGGCAGATACGCGATGAACATGGCGCCGGCAAACATCAGGAACAGATGCAGCGGCGCCGGACCCCACTGGCGACCGAGAAAAGGATCGCGAAAGGAAAAATTGATGTTGTGTTTTGAGCTGCCCCACAGGCGGCCGGCCACGACGGCCACGGCAGCGATTGCGGCCTGAAGCTTCAGGCCGCGGCGGTCGTAACCCACGCGCCGTACCGCCCAGAGGAGCAGCACCGGCAGCAGCGCGTGATAAAACGACATCAGGCGCAGCCAGAGCGGATACTTCGTCTCCCACATGTATCCGACGCCGGCAATCAGGATGCGCCCGGTCGCTTCCCCCCACACCACGTCCAGCGTCCAAACGGTTTCGGCTACCAGGGTGGAGATCGCCTGGCTCGTGAGCAGCATGGGGCTTGAAGTCCACAACCCGATCGCGGTGACCGCGATGGCGATATCGCTCAGATGC
>DATLRW010000024.1:0-14750 GCA_035534495.1 Candidatus Dormiibacterota bacterium
CTCGGTCGATAACGAGGGCTAGGAAGCCGCAAACATGGAGTTTTTCAAGAGTCCGAACATCAACTGGATGGGCAAGGCGAAGTATTTCGCCGCCCTTTCCGGCCTCCTGTTGCTCATCGGCTTGATCTCCTGGCTGCATCAGGGCGGCCTGCTCTACGGCATCGATTTCCGCGGCGGCACGCTGGTTTCTCTCCGCTTTGCCTCGACGCCCCCCACGAGCAAGCTGCGCGCGGCGCTGGCGCAGCAAGGCCTGGGCGACAGCACCATTCAACGCAACTACGACCCATCCGATCCCTCTTCGACCAACGATGTGCTGATCGCCATGAAGGAAACCGGCGGCGTGAGTCGGCGTCTCGACGCGGGACGCGCGGCGATTCTGAAGGCGCTCACCGCCCTTTTCCCCGCGCCGTCGGGAAAGCAGGATTTCAACGCTGCTACGCCCGATGGTCTGGCCGGTTTTCTGACGCACCAGGATCCTCTGCAGCTCGGCGTCTCGGCCGCTCCTCGCTACCAGCAGCTGGCCCAGGCCCTGTTGCATTACCGCGACACCGACAGCGGGGGAATCGTGAAATCCATCGGCGACCTGGGGAAGGCGCCGGGCGCGACGCCGGCGGTGGTGGCCAGCCTGGAGCAGGGGTTTTACGCCGGTCCGTACGTGATTCGCGACGTTCAGATCGTCGGTCCGCAGGTAGGTTCGCAGCTGCGCCGGCAGGCGGTTCTGGCGACCCTCTATGCGTTGGCGGGCATGTTGATATATATTGCTTTCCGCTTCGAATGGGTCTACGGGGCGGCAGCCGTCATCGCCGTGTTTCACGACGTGCTGATTACACTGGGGTTTTTCTGCTTGTTTCATTACGAAATTTCTTTGACGGTGATCGCCGCACTGCTCACACTAGTGGGCTATTCGATGAACGACACGATCGTGATTTTCGATCGCGTTCGCGAAAACCTCCGGCTGATGCGGCGCGAGTCGTTCCCGGAAATCGTGAACCGCTCGATCAACCAGACCCTGTCGCGAACGATTTTGACGAGCAGTCTGACGTTTTTGGCCGTATTGGTTCTGTTTCTGCTGGGCGGAAGCGTGTTGCGGTCCTTTGCTTTTGCCATGGTGGTGGGAGTTGTGGTAGGAACCTATTCCAGCTTTGGGATTGCAGCGCCGATTGTTGTGCTCTGGACCCGGTTTCGGGGAGAGAAGACGGCGGGCGGCGCGGCGTCCGGTTCGGGCGGCCGGCAACCGAAACACGCGCGCGCGGGAGAGCGGCGCTTGGCAGCTGCCGGGAGGAGGTAGGGTGTGTTTGACGAATTAGTCGTATCGAGTGCGCATCGCCGCAAGACCCATACGCGGTGGACCATTGTGGTTTCACTGCTGGGGCAAGTGGCCGTCCTTGCGGTGCTGATTCTGATTCCGCTGATCTACACGCAGGCGCTTCCCACGGAGATGATGACGACTTTGCTGGTGGCACCGCCACCACCGCCGCCACCACCGCCGCCGCCGCCAAAGACTGCGGTCGTCGTGAAGCCACCACCGTCCTTCATCCAGCACAACCAGATGGTGGCCCCGAAGGTCATTCCCAAAAACGTCACCATCGTGAAGGAACAGCAGACACCGAATATGGACAGCGGGATTTACGGCGGCGTCGCCAGCGGGTCGGCCAGTGCCCTGGGGGGCATCCTCGGCGGTTCCGGGCCGGCGCCACCACCGCCGCCCAAGCCTGTCGTTCCGCAGATCATTCACGTCGGCGGTAACGTGCAGCAAGCCAAGCTGGTCCGGCAGCCCATGCCCATATATCCGGCCATTGCGAAGGCGGCCCGGATCCAGGGCACGGTCGTGCTGCACGCGATCATTGCGAAAGACGGCACGATCAAGCAGTTGCAATTCGTTTCCGGTCCACCGTTGCTGGTGCAGGCGGCGATGAACGCCGTTCGTCAGTGGCAGTATCAACCAACGCTGTTGAACGGCCAGCCGGTGGAAGTTGACACGATTATCTCGGTTGTATTTACCCTGGGCGGGTAACGGCCGCATCGAAGGCCGCAAGCTTGCGCAGGAATCGAATCTTTAGTTTTGGATTGACTATAGGAGGAAATGATCCGATGGCAGCTAACCTCTCACTGGCGGGCCTCTGGCTGCAGACGTCAGGTGGTTTCGACCTGCGCAGCATGTGGGCCTCGATGGGCGTACCGGCAAAACTCGTCGTGGTTGTCCTGTTCATTATGTCGATCTGGTCGATCGCTATCATGATCGATCGGGCGCTGATGTACAGTGCGGCAAGGAAGCAGTCGCGTTTGTTCGTGCAACAGGTGGCGTCGGCGCTCAAGGACAATAAACTGGACGAGGCGATTTCGATCGCGGAGAAGAACAAGAAGAGCCACATCGCGAAAGTCGTCGCCACGGGCCTGGCCGAATTCCAAGCGGCTTCGGCGCAGGTTCCCGAGGATGAAGTCATCGATGCGGCCAAGCGCGGCTTGGAGCGGTCGGTGGCCATCGTGCATGCCGAGATGAAGCGGGGCTTGGGCGGACTGGCGACGATCGGAGCCACGGCTCCCTTCGTGGGGCTGTTCGGTACCGTGCTCGGCATCATTCACGCGTTCCAGGGCATTCAATCGCAGAAGGCCACCGGGCTTTCCGCGGTTGCCGGCGGTATTTCCGAGGCCCTGGTCACGACCGCTCTCGGCCTTTTCGTGGCGGTGCCGGCGGTGTGGACGTACAATTACTTCAACAGCCGAGTCGAGGCTTTCGACGTGGAAATGGACAACTCCTCGATGGAGTTGATCAACTACTTCATTACGCGCCGGGCTTCGGCGAACTCTGTCAAAAAGAGCTAACAGGCATAAGGTAGGTATCTGATGGCGCGTAAGCCAAGAACCGGCGAAACCATGTCGGAGCCGAACGTGGTTCCGATGACGGACGTGATGCTCGTGTTGCTGATCATCATGATGGTGATTACTCCGATGTTGCAGAAGGGCATGTCGGTCAATCTGGCCAAGGTGAATAACCCGGTCAAAATGACCGATGCCAACAAGGACAACGCCATCATCGTATCGGTGGCTCGCGATGGAACGCTGTATCTGAAGACGACGAGGATCAACCTCAACGAGCTGACTTCGGATATCCAAAGCGAGATCAAGAATCGACTCCACAAAGTCGTGTTCATCAAGAGCGATGAACGGGCCAAGTACGGCGCCGTCGTTCAGGCGGTCGACGATATCCGGGCGGCGGGCGTCGAGCAGTTGGGTCTGATCACGGAGAAGAGCCCGGCCGAATTGACCGGTGCGCCGAAACTGGGTAGCTAGCGCAGGTGAGATCGTAATGCTCGAAGGAAGCAGGGGGTGTCAGGATGGGCATGCAGGTAGGCGGTAGCAGCGGGGGACCCCGGAAAGATCCGAACGTGGTTCCCTTGATCGATGTCCTTCTGGTGTTGATCATCATTTTCATGGCGATCACGCCGACGACGCCGGTGGGTCTGGACGCGCAGGTTCCCCAGCCCACGCCGCCCAATCAGAAGGTAAACCAGCAAATGCAGCAGCGAACCATCGTCGTGCAGGTGGCGGCGGACGGCAGCTTGAAGATCAACCAGAATTCGGTGACCTGGGACCAACTGGGGACACAGTTGACCGATGTCTTCAAGGAGCGGGCGCCGGGTGACCGGGTGGCCTTCATCAAGGGCGACGACAACGTGGAGTTTGCCTACGTCGCCCGGGCGATCGACATCATGCACAATTCTGACATCGAAAAGGTCGGGTTGATCACCAAGAATATGCAACAGGGCCAGTAGCTGGCCGTTCGGCGTTTCGCTTGAGGCCGGCTACGGCCGAGGTTCGTGGGGAGGAGTTGGCGATGCGTTGCCGAGAGGGTGTGTGGAGGGCGGGCCTAGTGGTGGCTCTGGCAGCCGGGCTGACCGGTGTCGCCGGATGCAACAAACTGCGGGCTCGTGATCTATTGAATCGCGGTGTGCAGGCTTACAAGGTCGCGAAGTTCGACGAGGCGGAAGAGGACTTTAAGCAGGCGTCGCAACTGGATCCGACACTGAAGATTGCCCGGATCTATCTGGCGACGGCCTATGCCAGCCAATTTGTCCCGGGTTCGCCGTCTCCCGACAACCTGCAATACGGCCAGGAAGCCATCGCCCAGTTCAAAAAAGTCCTGGATGCCGATCCGAACAATCTATCCGCCATCGACGGAATCGGCTCGATGCTCTACAACCTGGGCACAACCCCGTTTTCCGAGCAGGAGCTCAACAAGGCGAAGACCTATCATGAAAGGCATATCCAGTTGCAGCCCGACGCGGCCCAGCCGTATTACTGGGTGGGCGTGATCGATTGGACTCTGGCCTTCCATGCGAACCGGGACCTGCGGACCGAGTACAACAGCCATATCAAGAGGGCGAAGGACGCCATTACGTTCAACGATCCCCTGCCTCCCAAGCTGCGCGACCAGTTCTCGACCAGCTACGGCCAGACCGTTGACGAAGGCATCCAGGCCGTGAAGAAAGCAATCCAACTGCGTCCCGATTACGCCGACGCGATGGCTTATCTTAATCTGCTCTACCGGCAGAAGGCCGATATGGTCGCTTCGAGCCAGGACCGTGCCGACCTGTTGAAACAGGCTGACGACCTGGTCAACGAGGTGAAGGAAATCCAGCAGAAGGAAGCCGCTGCCCCGAAGTCCAAAAGCTGATCCGGACGGGTTCCAATCGGTTGGCCCCTGACGGGGCCAACCGATTTTTTTTCTTCTCCGCTCCGCCGAGAAACCATGTCTAGCGAAGCCAATTCTGTCAGCATCGCCGCTCGCCGGGCGCTCGATCTGCGTTTCATCGATCTTCTCGAGAAGGTCCGGCAGATCCGTCCGAACGAGAATCTCGACCTGCTGCGAAAGGCCTACGACTTCGCCTCGGAACAGCACGCCGAGCAGCAGCGGGATTCGGGCGAGCCCTACCTCTCCCATCCGCTCGCCGTCGCTCACCTGCTCGCCGACATGCGGCTGGACGTGGCCACGCTGTCGGCCGCGTTGCTGCACGATATCGTCGAGGACACCAAGATCCCGAGCGCCAAAATCGCCGAGCAGTTTGGCGAGGAGGTCGCCCGGCTGGTGGAAGGGACGACGAAGATCGGCCGGCTGGATCTGCTCGCGCCGGAAGCCCGCCAGGCGGAAAACGTCCGGAAAATGCTGCTGGCGATGGTGAACGATGTCCGCGTGGTCCTGATCAAACTGGCGGACCGGCTGCACAACATGCGCACGCTCGACTACCTGCCGGCCGAGCGGCAGCAGCGCATTTCCCGCGAAACCCTGGGTATTTACGCCCCGATCGCGCACCGGCTCGGCATGGGCGCGATGCGTGGCGAGCTGGAGGATCTGTCCTTCAGCTATCTGGAACCGCAGGCCTACCTCGACCTGCGAAGCCGGGTCGAATCGAAGCGCAAATTCCACGAAAAGTTCCTGAGCGAAGTGCAGGAACAGATTCGCAAGACGCTCGAGGAAAACGGCATCCCGGCCGAGGTCGAGGGCCGCATCAAGCGTCTCTACTCGATCCACCTGAAGAGCCAGCGCCAGCAACGCACCCTGGACCAGATTTACGACCTGCTGGCCGTCCGCGTGATCACCGACACGGTGCGGAACTGCTATGCGGCGCTCGGCGTCATCCACCAGATCTGGCCCCCGGTTCCCGGCCGCTTCAAGGATTACATCGCGATGCCGCGCCCGAACCTCTATCAGTCGCTGCACAGCACCGTGATCCGCGGCGGGCAGCCCCTCGAAGTGCAGATCCGCACCCAGGAAATGCACCGGATCGCCGAATACGGCGTCTGCGCGCACTGGCGTTACAAGGAGGGGCCCGGCGGCCAGGTTTCCCCGCGCGATGAGCAGCGCGTCGCCTGGCTTCGCCAGCTGATCGAGTGGGTGCAGGAGATGGAGGAGCCCAGCGAGTTCCTCTCCACGCTGAGCGTCGATCTCTATCCGGAAGAGGTTTATACGTTTACGCCCAAGGGCCACGTGATCGTGCTCCCGCGCGACGCCACGCCCATCGATTTCGCCTACGCCATACACACCGAGGTCGGCCATGAATGCGTGGGCGCCAAGGTGAACTCGCAGGTCGTGCCCCTGCGGCATCCGCTGGCGAACGGCGACGTCGTCGAAATTCTGACGCAGAAGGGACACGCCCCGAGCCGGGACTGGCTGAGCTTCGTGCACACCTCCCGCGCCCGGAGCAAGATCCGGCAGTGGATCAACCTGCAGGAGAGCCGCCGCGCCACCGAAGTTGGCCGGCGCCTGCTCGAAAAGGAAGCCCGGGAGCATGGTCTCAGCCTGAAGAAGCTGGACCGGGAGCTCGTCAAGGTCGCCTCCGATTACGGCTGCAGCAGCATCGACGATCTCTGCGCCAGCATCGGGTACGGCAAGCTGGCCGCGCGTCAGGTCCTTGCCAAGACCAGCGGAGAACCGCTGGCCGAGAAGCGCCCCCCGGAAACGCCGAAATTGGCCTCGACGGTGAAACGGATGCTCGGGATGCACGAACCGGCCGTCCTGGTGCGCGGCCAGGACGACGTGCTCGTCTTCCGGGCCTCCTGCTGCAATCCGATCCCCGGCGACGATATTGTCGGTTACATCACGCGCGGCCGCGGCGTGGCGGTCCATCACGCGAATTGCCCGAACGTGCAGAATCTGCTGTACGAAACCGAGCGCCGCATCGTGGTCGAATGGGCGCCGCAGTCGGTCGGCACCTATTCGGTCCGTTTGCGCGTGTATGCGGAGGACAAACCCGGGGTTCTGGCCGGCATCACGGCTTCGATCAGCGAAGCCGAGGCCAACATCCGCTCGCTTGAAAGCACCAGCGACGATCTCCGCGCTCGAATCGAAATCCTGATCGATCTGACCGATCACAGGCAGCTCGACCGTATCGTGGCCTCGATCCGGCGCGTTCCGGGGATTTTCGACGTCGAGCGGGTCTACAACGTGTAAGACGGGCCAGGGCCCGGCGCACGCGAAATTGTAGATTCGGCTTTTCCTTTCCTCCTCTTACCCTTCTCGTACCCTTCCCTTACAATGATCGCGGTGATTCGTTTCGATCGAGTCTGGCTGGCTTGGCTGGCGCTGATCGCCGCGGCGGTGTCGCTCGCCGGCTGCGCGACGCCCCTGGGGCCCGGTTTTCAGCTTCGCCGGGAAACCCTGACGGTTCATTATGCCCGGCGGCCCGTCGCTCCCGCCGTCTACTACCACCTTCAAGTCGAAGCCCGCAATGTAGGAAACCGGCCGCTCGATTTGCTGAGGATTCAGGCGCCGCGCCGTCTGGTCCACGCGGCGCCTGCCGGGCAACCGGGCGCCAGCATGCCGGCCCGCACGTCGGGAACTGTTTCAAACGGCTGGCTGCCGGTGCCGCTGCAACCCCCGCTGCCTCAAGGACAGTCGCGCGGAATCTCTTTCGGCTATCTGGTTCTTGTGCGAGGTCCGGTGGTTTTCCTTGAACCGCAGGGCTGGTTCCCGGCCTTTCTTCCTCCCCGCGGGCTCTTTGCCAAATCCGTCCCATGGGCCTCCAAACAGAGAGTCGCCATCTACGTGCCCCGCGGCGAACGGGCGCTGACCAGCGGGCGATTGCGCCGTGTCCGCACCCGACCGGCCGGCGCGGAAACCGAATACGTTTTCCAGATTCGAAAGAAGGATTTTCCTCCATTTCTGCTGATCGGCGATTACAGGGAACAAAAGGTGCGCGTTCGTGGCCGGAACGTGATCTTTTGGACGAGCCAATTATTCCCTGCCGCTTGCGCGCAAACCGTTGCCGGCGAGGCCGTCACAACCACCGGCCTGTACCACTCTTTATTCGGGAGGCTCAAGGAGAACCTGGGGCCCCTGCGTGTGATCGAAATCCCGGCCGGCGCGCAGGCCCAGGGTCCCGGCTCCAACGGGGAGCGCAAAACCCTGCCGAACGGGGTATTGCTTTCCGAACCCCCCGCCGAAGCCTGCCGGAATGGCGGGCGATTCTATTTCATCCTCGCCCGCGCCCTGGCCGCAACCTGGTTCGGCTGGGCCGTGCGGCCCGCGCCCGGCGCGGGAGCGATTCTGGGCACGGGCGTTCAGGACTACGCCGCACTGCTGGCCGAAGAGCACCGGGATGGCCGGGGGGAACGCAAGCGGCAGGTAATGGAGTGGCTTGCCGAATATGACCGGCTGAGCGCGCATGCGCGGCCCTTGGCGCCGGCGAACCTGGGTGCGGATCCGACAGGCGACCAACGGCGCCTGGCCGGCGTCCAATCCGCATTGTTCTTTGTCGCTTTGGAAGACCGCCTGGGCGCCGAACCGCTCCGAAAGGCGTTGCGGGACCTGGTCGGCAGCCTGGACGGGAGCACGGCGGGACGCAATGAATTGCGTTCGGTGCTCGAGAGGGAAGGCGGAAAGAATTTGTACGGCTTCTTCAATCAGTGGCTGAACCGGGAGGGCATTCCCGCCTCTTTTCGCCGCCGTTATGCGGCGCGGGAATCGACGTCGGGTCCCGGAAAAGATGCGGCTTGGCATAGCCAGTCGGAGGGGAAATGAGAGATGTAATCGCCACAGAGCAGGCGCCACGCGCCATCGGCCCCTACTCGCAGGCCATACGGGCCAACGGTTTTGTGTTTCTTTCGGGTCAGGTGGCCATCAACCCGGCGACCGGATATGTCGTCGAGGGCGGCGTGACGCAACAGACCGAATGTGTCCTGGAGAATTTGAAGGCCGTGCTCGAGGCGGCCGGCTCTTCGCTCGATAGGGTGGTCAAGACCACCGTGTATCTCAAGTCGATCGCGGACTTCGGCAAGATGAACGAAATCTACGGCCGCTACTTCCCGAAAGATCCCCCCGCTCGTTCGACCGTGGAAGTCGCCCGCCTGCCGCGGGACGTTGCCATCGAGATCGACGTCATTGCGACGGCGCCGCTGCTCTGAGGCCGGCCCGGCCGGCCGCTCGCTTCAAGCGCGCCCCGGCGCACCGTTCCGGCGTGGTTCCCGCAGGCCTTTCAAACAATCTGCCGGGAAAATCAACCTAGGCCGTCGCCGCTCTGCTCGATGAGCTTGGCGACCAGGGCGGTCCAGCCAGTCTGATGACTGGCGCCGAGTCCCGCGCCCGTATCCCCGTGGAAATATTCGTAGAACTGGATGAGCTCCCGCCAGTGGGGGTCATCCTGGAATTTGCGGCGGCCGGCGTAGAGCGGACGGCCGCCGGGCGTGCGCAGGAAAATGCGGATCAGGCTTTGCGAGACTTGGCGGGCCACCTCCCACAGGTTGCTCTTTTGGCCTGAGCCGCTCGGGCATTCGACCTGGAGCGTGTCGCCGTAATAGTAGTGAAATTTCTGCAAGGCTTCGATCAGCAGGAAGTTGAGCGGAAACCAGACCGGGCCCCGCCAGTTGGAATTGCCGCCAAAGAGATTCGTCGTCGACTCGCCCGGTTCGTAATCGACCGAATACTGAACCCCGTCGAGCGCCAGGCGGCAAGGGTGATCGCGGTGATAGCGGGAGAGAGACCGAATGCCGCAGGGGGATAGAAACTCGTCCGGATCGAGCATGTAGCGCAGCAGACGGACCAGGCGGTCCTGGTTGGCGATGGAGAGCAGATAGCGGGGTCCGCTGGGGGTTGGCTGGGTCATGGTCACGAGGTTGTGGACTTCGGGATGGTGATTGAGGAACCAGGTCATGCGCCGGTAGAAAGCGGGGAATCGCTGGACGTCTTCCGGCTCGACGGTTTCGACGGCGAATAGGGGAATTAGACCGGTGATCGTGCGCGAGCGAACCGGGACATGGCTGCCGTCGGCCAGGTGCAGGACGTTGTAGTAGAACCCGTCCTGCTCATCCCAGAGTCCCCGGCCCTTGCCGCCGATGTTGTTCATGGCGCTGGCGATCCAGACGAAATGCTCGAAGAACTTGCTGGCGACGTCCTCGTAAACCGGATTTTCGCGGCCCAGTTCCATGGCAATCGCCATCATGTTCAGGCTGAACATCGCCATCCAACTGGTGCCGTCGGATTGCTCGAAGAATCCCCTGCCGGGAAGCGGCTGCGAGCGATCGAAGATGCCGATATTGTCCAGACCCAGAAAGCCGCCTTCGAACAGGTTCATCCCCTCGGGGTCGGTGCGATTCACCCACCAGGTGAAATTCAGCAGAAGCTTGTGAAAAACGCGCTCGAGGAAATCGCGGTCGGCGCGGCCGCGGATGCGCTGCTCGATCTTGTAGACGCGCCAGGCGGCCCAGGCGTGCACGGGCGGATTGACGTTGTTGAAATTCCATTCGTAGGCCGGCAGCTGGCCGTTCGGGTGCATGTACCATTCGCGCAGCAAAAGAATGAGCTGGTCCTTGGCGGAATCGGGATCGACCAGCGAGAGGGCTACGGCATGAAAGGCCAGATCCCAGGAGGCGTACCAGGGATATTCCCATTTGTCGGGCATCGAAAGAACGTCGGAGTTGTACAGGTGCGGCCAGTCATGATTGCGGCCGTGCAGCCGCTCGGGGGGAGGGGTCGGGCCCGCCGGATCGCCTTCGAGCCACCTGCTAACGTCGTAGGCGTAAAACTGCTTGGACCAGAGCAGGCCGGCGAAGGCCTGCCGCTGAATGTTGCGGCCGTCCTCGCCGCAATTCTGCGGGACGCGGCTCTCCAGGAACTCGGCGGCTTCCTGTTTCCGCTTTTCGAAAACCGCGTCGAAATCGCCGCCGACGCCCGAGCCGGGCTGCGCGTCGGTCAGGCGCAGGCGCCAGGTGAAGCTGGCGCCTGGGGCGAGGGGCACCTGGCGGTAAGCGGCGGCCTTGGTCCCCGTGGCGGCGGGATTGACGGCGTCCCGCTTGCCGGCGATGACAAAATCGTGGAAGGCGTCCTTAACGTATGAGGAGCGGTTGGGAACATTCCAGAGCCGTTCGAAATTCGTTTCGTTTTCGGTGAACAGCCATTCGCACGGGCCCTCGGCCACCAGCCACCGGCTGCCGTAATATTCGTGGTCGATCCGAATCGAGCGGTGCGGCGCCGAGCCGGTGGAGGGTTCCGCGGTGAGCAAGGGCCGGCCCGCCGCCGGAAACCAGGACCATGTGTTGCGGAACCAGACGGTGGGAAGCAGATGCAGCCCGGCGGGTTCGGGCCCGCGATTGCTGGCGGTGATCCGAATCAGGATGTCTTCGGCGGAGGCCTTGGCGTATTCCATTTCCAGATCGAAATAGCGGTCTTCGTCGAAGATGCCGGTGTCGAGCAATTCGTATTCGGGTCGCAGGCGGGAACGGCGGCCGTTTTCCTCGATGAGCGCGTGATAAGGAAATTCCGCCTGCGGATACTTGTAGAGATAGCGCATGTAGGAATGGGTGGGCGTCCCGTCGAGATAAAAGTAGTACTCCTTGACGTCTTCGCCGTGATTGCCCTGGCCATTGCTCAGGCCGAAGAGGCGCTCCTTCAGGATGGGATCCCGGCCGTTCCAGAACGCGAAGGCGAAACAGATCAGTTGACGCCTGTCGCAGATTCCCGCCAGGCCGTCCTCGCCCCAGCGATAGGCGCGCGATTGGGCCTGCTCGAACGGCAAATAATTCCAGGCGTCTCCCGAAGCGCTGTAATCTTCGCGGACGGTGCCCCATTGGCGTTCGGAGAGATAGGGTCCCCAGCGCTTCCAGAAAACGAGGCGTTGGCGATCCTGATCGAGCCGCTGCTCTTCGGCCCCGGGTGCGGGGGGTGCGGGTGCGGGGGGTGCGGGTCCGGAGACCATGGGCCCGGGCGGCTGGGTTTTGGGATTGGGGGGCTTCGGTTTTGTGGTCATGAATGGGCGGCGTCCATCTGCGCCGTGCGTAGCGCACACTAGCCTAAGGAAAAGATGGTGCTTGTTGCAAATGGCGGAGAGATGGCAGACGTGCCAGGCAGGGGTGTCCGGATCGGTGAGGAGCGGAGTGGCTGAGGATCTGGACTAGAACGTCAGGCGCAAAGAGAGCTGCAATTGCCGGGGGGCCTGAGCGCTGGAAATAGTCGCGAAATTGGAAGCCGTGGCCGTGAACATGCGGTTCGGGATATTGAAATTCGGGTGGTTCAACAGGTCGAAAGCATCCGCGCGGAATTGCAGATTCATTTTTTCCCGGATGGCGAAATTCCTCTGCAGGGTTGCGTCGAAATTGTTCAGCCCCGGCCCGAAAACGTCGTTCCGGCCCGCATCACCATACGTATTTGGCGCCGGGGCCTGGAAACAAGCGGTATCGAACCATTCCGTTACCGTTTTCGGCCCCCTGTTCGGGTTGCATATCACGTTTGGCCTTTGGTTCATCACGGGCGTTCCATTGTGCGCGTTGTCGTAGGGCAGATTGACGGTAAACGGCGATCCGCCTTGCACCGTCCAGATGCCGCCCGCCTGCCATCCGCCGAGAAGGGCGTTTCGCCATCCGGTGGAATTCTGGGCGAAGGGAATCTGGTAGAGGAAGCTGACAACGAAGCGCTGGGGTACATCGAAACTCGACAGTCCCTTTTCCGCCGCCAGATCGGCCGGATTCTGCGGCAGATTCGTTTCACTGTTGGTGGGACCGGGGTTCGACGCAATGTCCAGGGCCTTGGACCAGGTGTAGTTGGAGTCGAGCGAGAGTCCGCGCCAGGTATGTTGCACCAGCTGCAGCGTGAGCGCCTGGTAGCTTTCCCATCCATTCCAAACCACGCCGACGAAGCCGCTCATTTGCGGGATCGGGCGTGAGACGGCGGGATTGATGCTGCCGCCCAGCGGGAAAAGGTTTTGCAAGGTTTCGTTGTCGGCGTGAACGGTCCTCGACCCCACGTATTGAACCTCGAACGCGGTCGTGGGGCTAAAGCTATGCTCGATCGCCAGATTCCACACTTCGTTGTATTCCACTTTGTAATTATGGCTGACGTTGTTGGCGCCGATCGCTCCCGTGTTCGGGGCGGCCAGGATATTTCCGGTCGTATAGACGGGCGCGCCGCCCGCCGCGCTCTCGCTGACCGTCTTGCTGAAGAAGAAGGGCAGGTTCAGGGCCGCGTTCGCGTTGACGCTGTAGGCCGCTTGATTCGTATAGATCCCGGCCCCGGTTCGCAGGACGGTCTTTTTGTCCGGCAGGCGCCAGGCAATCCCCAGGCGCGGGGCCAAGCGCAGGGGGCGCGACTGCAACAGGCTCCTGTCCCAGCCGATCTCGGACGAGGTGACGTAAGGGATGGGAATCTCGGAGAGCAGTGGCGCGGCGTCGGGGGAAATGTTTCCCCGGCTGTCGCTGGCGATGACGAACTGGCCTCCCGGGACGAGCGTATTCACCACGGCCATATCGTTGTTGTTGGCGGCCAAATTCTGGTTGTACTCGTACCGCAGGCCGATGTCGATCGACAGGCTTGGAAGAACCTGCCAGCTGTCCTGGATGTAGACCTGGAACCAGTTGGTGTGCGCGTGCCACTCGCCGCTGCCTTGTCCCACCTGCGCCAGGGTCGGAGCGCCCAGCAGAAAATCCGCCAGGGCGCTGCCGCCGGTTGCGCCGGCCGGGTCCGAGGACGATGTGGTCCAGTTCGGCGTGAACTGGAAGAGGCCGCGAACCGTGTCCGGGGTTACCGGATTGAAGTTCAGATGGAAGAAATAGGCACCGAATTTCACGTTGTGCGTGCCATGGTGCCAGAGGACGTCGTCGTACACCTCTTCGTCCGTGTCGAGGCGCGTGACGAGCAACGTCGGATCGCCCATCGTGCTGAAGCCGGTGAGCGAAATTTCCGGATAGCCCGTGTCCAGGGGATTGGAAGTGACGCCTTCGAGACCGGCCGGGCCGGCAAAATTGATTCCCGCGTTCTGGCCGGTTTGCCCGCCGGTGACGCGCAACCAGCCGAAGCGAAGATCGTTGTACCAGTTCAGGGAAAAAATGTGGGTCCAGCCGACGGCGAGACTGGCGGTGTGGGTGCGCAGGTACTGGCCGAATCCGGGGAGCAGGGATTGGTGGAGCGCGCTCGAGCCGAACGGGTCGAATTCGTTGTTTTGGTAAAGCGTCGCCCGTCCGAACAAGCGATCCCGGGGAGAAAAAATCTGGTCCACACGCGCCGTGTATTGATTCACTCTGTCGGTTGACAGTTGGGTGGCCAACAGATTGTTCGTATTGCCGGTCAGGCCTGGCGTCGGCAGGGGAACGTGCTGCAGGAGCGCCTGCGCCACCGGGTCGATCTTCGAAATCGTGTCGTTGGAAAAGGGTTGTCGCTGTCCGGTGACGGGGTTCGTGGTGGCGGGGTCGTACACGGTGGCGACGCCTTGAAAGTTTCCCGTGCGTTCGGCCAAAGTAGGAACCGTGAACAGCTGGGTTTCCGTGTTGTGAATTCTTTCCCCTTCGTAGTCGAGAAAGAAGAACGTCTTGTTGCGAAAAATCGGCCCTCCCACACTCCCGCCGAACTGGTTCTGCCGGAACGGCGGGTTGGGCTGTGTCGGGGAATCGAAATAATTCTTTGCGTCGAGGGCGTTGTTGCGCGCGAATTCGAACAGGCTCCCGTGGAAGTGATTCGTGCCCGATTTCGTGACCACGTTGATGATGGCTCCGGATTTTCCGCCGAACTCGGCGTCGTAGGAGGTGTCGTCGATGGAGAATTCCTGAATCGCGTCGACCGACGGGCTCAGGACCAGATTATTGAAATACTCGTCGGTCACGCTGACGCCGTCGACCAGGTAGAGGTTGTGACCGTCGCGCTGTCCGAGAATGCCCACCGTGCTCCCCGCCTGCTGCAGGGCCCCGCCGCGCGTTCCGCCCGGCGGATGGACCACGCCGGCCGTCAGCGACACCAGGTCCATGAACTGGCGACCTTTGAGCGGCAGGTTCAC
>DATLRW010000025.1:0-3103 GCA_035534495.1 Candidatus Dormiibacterota bacterium
CGACTTTTGCACGCAGCGACAGCGCGGCCGTGGCTACGCCGCTCTTGTCCGCGCCTATTGGAACGCGCAGACACCGCGAGGCATTCACTTCGTCGTCGGCCTCGACTGGTGGGCTTGGGCGGACCAGGTGACCAACGGCGAAAACATGAACTTCGGGCTGGTCGATCTTCACGATCACCCCTACGACGGCCGCGAAACGGTTTTCCCTCGCGCACACGGCTGCCCAGGCCCTTGCGTGTCGGATGAGCGTCTGGATGAACAAAAAGAGAGCGGCGATTTCCTGGGTTCCGTCGTCAGGGCCAACCGGGGAATCCTGATCAAGCTCATGGCCGCAGTTCACGGCCATGTTCGGCGCGGCGCCAAGCCGCCGGCACCAAGCCGGAACAATAGAAAGGAAAGGAACAGATGAATATTTGCCTGGTTTCGCAAGCCCTTCCCTATTTGCCCTCACGCGGCGGCTTCCGTTTATATGGCGCCAATCTCATTCGTTGCCTTTCGAAGCGGCACCGCGTCGATCTGGTTTCGCTGCTTGTCGATCATGACCGCGAGCACCTGGATTGGCCGCGCCCCTACTGCTCCCAGGTGGAAACCATCGATGTCGGCCACCCGAGGCTGCCCATGCGAGCGGCGAACTTCGTCGCCGGCTACCTCTCGGGGACGGCGCTGCATCACCGGGCGGAACTGGCCGAAATCCTCTCCCGCGGGATCGCGGCGGCCCGATGGGACGTCATCCACTTCGAAGGCGATTACGTGGCATCTCTCATGGCCGGCAGGCTGCCCGTCCCCACCGTGCTCTCGCTTCACGATTCCTGGACGCTTCGCTGCCGGGAAATGCTTGCCTGCGCGCAGAACTGGAGGGAGAAGCTGCACTATTCGGCGCTGGCGGCGCGCGAACCACGCTTTGAACGCCAGCTCTATCCCAAATTCGACCGGTGCATCGTTGTAGCCGACCGCGATCTGGCGGAGGTGAAGCGCGTCGTGCCCGGTGCTCGCGCCGAACTAATCCCTTACGGCACCGACACGGACTATTTCCACCCCGTCCACCTCGAAAAACAGCCTTCAAGCCTGGTTTTTCACGGCCATCTCGGCTACCCGCCGAACGTGGAAGCGGTGACGGAATTCGCCCGCGTCATCTTTCCGCTCGTCCGCCGCGAGGCGCGTGAAGCCACGTTTCATATAGTTGGCGCCGACCCCGCGCCCCAGGTTCGCGCGCTCGCGACGCTCGACGGCGTGCGGCTCTCCGAGAATCTGCCCGACATCCGGCCAAGCGTGTGCGGCTCTTCCATCTACGTTTGCGCGATTCGCCACGGCACCGGACTAAAAAGCAAGGTGCTCGAAGCCATGGCCATGCGCATGCCAATCGTCGCCTATCACCCCGGATCGACGGTCGGCATTGCGTGCGTGCACGACAAGCACCTGATGGCAGCCGAAACGCCCGAATCCTTCGCGCGATATGTGCTCCTGCTCTTGCGGCACCCGGAGCGGGCCGAGCGTCTGGCCCGCGCGGCGCGCCAGCTGACCGAAGAGCAATACAGCTGGGAATCGAGGGCTATCGCCTACGAGGATCTCTACCGGCAATTGCAAACCGAGCGCCGGCGCGCCGCGTAATCGGAAAGAAAGTAAGGAGGGAATCAGGAGGGCGCCGGGCGCGCGCCGCGGAAATTCCCGGCGGCGCGCACCCGGCCTGTTCACAACTGTTAGAACGTGCCTGCTAGCTTCTGAATGATGCTGCTATTCTCCTGTTGCACGTACCCCAGGAAATTGCCGTAGTTGGCGCTTTGCCCGCCCGCCGCATAACCCCAGGGGTCGGTGCTCTTTGCGGTCTGGTCTTCGACCCCGTCGTAGGCGTTGTCGTTGATGTCCACCAAACCGAAATTGGTGTTTTCTCCGCCAACAACCTTATCGACGAATTCCCACCACTCCAGGCCGAGAACCGGATAGGAGCCGTCGGCTCCCTGCGTATTCCAGTAGGCGTTAACGAGTTGCTGGTAGCACTGACCGCGCAGATCCTGAGTTGCATAGTCGTAGTCGCTCGTTCCGCCGGAGATGTCGCAAGTGGACGAGACGTTGCCCCAACCGGTCGTCGTGTCGGAATCGGGCTGGGCCTGCAAGCTGGTCCAGACGACGAGGGGCTTTCCGATGGTGTTGTAGGCATCGGCGAGCGATTTGATGTATTGCGGTTCCACCCACACCTCGACGACGTCCAGGTATTTGCCCGCCGCCTGCAAAACCTGCGGGTAAGTATCGACGTTCAGCGAACCGGGACCGAATACCAGTTGGTTCGGATAGGCCGTCTTGCAGGCCTGCGCGGCCACGCTGAAGTACTGACTTGCGATCTGCCCCAGGAAGGCGTTCAGATCGACGGCGACGTTGGCGTTGGCTCCCACCAGGCCAGCCGCTCCGTTGCCCATCCACGGGCTCGATCCGTCCTCATCCATCAAACCGCTGCCGCCGGTGGTCTTCTTGGGCCAGCCGCCGGCCGAGCCGAAGGTCGTGTAGTTGGAGCCCCAGGCGGTGTTGAGCGCCTGGATCGTCGCGTATTTGCTCTCCAGATAGCTTTGCCATGCCAGCTTGGCGTAGACGGTCGTATCGGTATAGGTGAACTGGTTGCCGAAATCGCCGTTCGGGCCGCTGGACTGCGTGGGGCTCATCGTGGCCACGATCCAGCCCAGGTGCGGGTGCGCGCCGCCGGGGGTCTGGGGACCGCGGCCGAAACCGTAGAGATAATCGGCGTCGCCGATCCAGGTGCCGATCATCCAGGGCTCGTTCTGGGGCAGGTTCGGGGTGAAGGAGCCGTCGCCCTGGGCGGCGTAGTATTTGGCGCAGGCGACCCAGTTGGGATCGAAGACGTCGGGGAAGGTGCGACTCGCCGAGAAGACGGCCGGGTTCATTCCGTTGTAGAGGTTCTTAACCTGGTAGGAGGAGTTGCGCACGCACCAGCTCGACAGGTCGATATAGCGCAGGAAGGGCATCGGATGCGGGTTGGGGGCTGAATTATAGGTGGAGACGGGCAGAACGTTGTGGCTGCCCACGCCGGGCTGCGGGCCAATCGTATTGAATCCCCACGACTCGAGCCGCGCCGTCGCCTGCGCCGCCCACGCCT
>DATLRW010000026.1:0-10375 GCA_035534495.1 Candidatus Dormiibacterota bacterium
GGGGGATCGGAGTGCTGTATGTTGATTGACGAAACCTCGGGGAATCCTCGCCCGGCGCAGTCCGAGACCGCCGCCGAGTCCCCACTCGTGGTCATCAGCATCCTGAACTGGAACGGCTGGCAGGACACGCTCGAATGTCTGGAATCCGTTCGGCGGCTCGACTATCCGAATTACCTGACCGTCGTTGTCGATAACGGTTCCTGGAACGGCTCGGCGGACAAGATCAAAGCCTGGGCGGAAGAAAACCTCGGCACCGGTCACTTCATCGCCGATTACACCCGCGAGACGGCCCTCGCGGGCGGGGACGCCGCAACCGAGGGGGCGCTCGACCGAGAACCATCCGCAGACAGAATCGTTCTCATCCGCAACGAAGAGAACCTCGGATTCACAGGCGGCAACAACGTATCCATTCACTACGGGCTGAGGAGGGGACGGGAGGCAAACTTCGTAATGCTTCTGAACAACGACGCAAAGGTCGCGCACGACTGTCTGGGCCAACTCGTAGCAGTGGCACGGGGCGCGGGAGCCGGGATAGTTAGCGCGGTGATCACCCTTGAAAGCTCCGGGGAAGCACGGAGCCGCGCCCCGTTTGAGTCAGCAACGCGGGCGCTTTTTCTCTTCCTCCCCTTCGTCACGCGCGCCTCCACGGATCTTCCTCAGGACGCCGATTTCATGTGGGTTCCCTCCAGCCACGGAGGGGCAGTCCTGATCTCCAGCCGCGTCCTCCGAGACGTCTTCCAATCCCGCGCAGAGTACCTGAACAGCCGCCTCTTCATGTACGGGGACGAATGGGACCTGCACTTTCACGCCACGAGACATGGACATAAGGCCGCCCTAGCAGTGAGGGCATTCGCATACCACAAAGGCGCCGGCAGCTCAACGGGCAACATTTTACGCGTGTGCTACTACAGGGAGAGGAACAGGATACTGTCGGCCAACCAAGTGCTACCTTTTCACCTGAGCGCCCTCTACCACGCACTAAACATCCCAAGATTGGCGCTTAGGATAGCGAAGTGGACTGCCCAGGGTGACCTCCCTATGGCGAAGACCATCCTCTCCGGTCAAGTCGACGGTTACCGCGGCGTGGGCGGGAAATGGAAGCACCACGACGAACCCCACCCCTTCGGGCATGTGGGGCAACAGCCGTCCCGCCGCAGCGCGCCGGAAGCCGGTAGACGGAAGAGCCGGGGCACGGAGCCCCATGCCTAGGCTCTCCGTAGTCATCCCCACGCACAATCGTAAGGACATCCTCCTCATGGCCTTGCGAGCCTACGGTTCACAAATGCCGCCGAAAGGGGACGCGGAGCTGCTCGTGGTCGACGACGGATCGACGGACGGAACGGGCGAGGCCCTTGCGCGCGCGCCGCTCGGTCGCCAGCCGTGGTTGCGATATATATCTCAGCCCTGCCGGGGACAGGCAGCCGCGCGAAATCATGGCATCCGCGAATCCCGCGGAGACATCATCCTCTTCACAGACGACGACATCATTCCATGCCCGGACCTCGTCGCTGAACATCTCACCTGGCACGGGAGACACCGGGAACCCTCTGCGGGCATCCTCGGGCACGTCGCGTGGTCCCGGGACGTCAACCCGACGCCTTTCATGGAGTGGCTTGGGCAAGACGGCGTCGTTTTCGCCTATGGCCACATCCGCGGGGGACAGGAACTGCGACACGGATACTTCTACTCGAGCAACATAAGCCTGAAAAGGAAATTCCTAGTCGAAAACGGTCTCTTCGACGAGGACTTCTCCTCGTATGGCTGTGAGGATGTCGAGCTGGGCGAGCGGCTAATGAGGAAGGGACTGTGCCTCTTCTACAACCGCCAAGCGCTCGGCTACCACCACAAGAGAATGTCCGTGGCAGACGTCTGGCGCCGAGCCGAGCTCGTCGATAGATCCCGACAGCTACTCAGGGCAAAGTCCCAGGATCCCCATCCCGCCCGGAAGAGGGGCCTGGCCCGCACGGCCCTCCGGGGCCTACTTCGCGCAACCCTGCCGCCGCTCGCCCCGGTCATCCGACTGTTCGACACCCGGCTTCCCCTTCCGTGGGTTGTTTATCGGGCCTTCTACTTCCACTACATCCTGCCCAAGGTTAGGGCAACACTCGGCGCTCCCACCGACTAAGCCGAATGGCATCGCCTCGCGAGAAAGCAGATGGACTCTCCATTTGTTTTAATCACTCCTGCCTATAACGAGGAGAAAAGACTTCAGCGCTGCATCGAGTCGGTTGCAGCGCAGACGCTTTTGCCTCTGCGCTGGGTCATCGTCAGCGACGGTTCGACGGACCGAACAGATGAAATTGTTAAGGAAGCTGCATGCCGCCACCCGTTCATCTCTTACCTGCGCCTCGAGAGGCCGGCGCAGGACCGGCGGTCGACCGACCGGATCACGAAAGGAATCGTCGCCGCCGTGATGGCTGGCGTGGAGACAGTGGCTTCACTCGATTACATGTACCTCGCAAAGATGGATGCGGACGTCACACTGGAACCGGCATTTTTCGAAAAGGTCTTGCGTCGCATGGAGGGGGATCCCCGGCTAGGGCTGGCAGGCGGAGGCATTTACAACGTGGGCGCGCCCGGAGGGTTCCTCAATCCGGAATTCGTTGGCGGGCCGGTGCGCGTTTTTCGGAGAGAATGCTGGAAATCGATTGGCGGCCTGCTGCCGTTTGGCCATGAGGACGTGACATCGGCCGCCAGCGCACGCATGAAGGGGTGGACTGTACGTTGTTTCCCTGAGATCAAGGCCTATCAGCATGATGTCCCAAGGAACACCGCTCGGGAGAAAATCCCGGTCTGCTTCCATCTCGGACAGTTGGACTACATCATGGGCGGCCTCCTTTCCTTCGAGCTTGCTCGCTCAGGCACAAGGATGCTGAAGCATCCATTGTTCCTGGCTGGCGGCTCGGTGCTGCTCGGTTACCTGTGGGCACGGGTGCGGCGGATGCCAATCGAGCTGCCGCCCGACCTCCTCGAATTCATGCAGGCGGAGCAAAGGCGGAAGCTGCATGAGAAGCTTTCGTGGCGCGCTGTGCGCCCGGGCGCCTCCAATGTGTAATGGCTCGAAAGCTACAAGGACCGCCGGGGACTGGCCATGATCCCGCAAGCTAATAAACCAAAGGTAGCGATCAGCATCCTGAACTGGAACGGCTGGCAGGATACGCTCGAGTGCCTGGAATCCGTTCGGCAACTGGATTACCCGAATTACCTAACCGTCGTGGTCGACAATGGCTCAACAAACGGCTCGGCGGACAAGATCAAAGCGTGGGCGGAAGCAAATCTTGGCCCCGGTCACGTCATTGCCGACTACTCGCGCGGAGCCGCGCTCGCCGGCGGCGACCCCGGAACCGAAAATGCCCTCGACCGCGCTTCTTCTCCGTCTCGCATGGTCCTGATCCGCAACGAGGAAAACCTCGGCTTCACCGGCGGGAATAACGTCGCTATCCACTGCGCCCTACGCCGGGGCGCGGACTATGTTTTTCTTCTCAACAATGACGCCGCCCCGGAACCCAGTTGTCTGTCGCAACTTGTGGCCGTGGACGCGGAGGCCGACGCCGGCATGGTTGGCGCCATGGTGCTGGACGGGGAGGGGCAAAGGGTACTGTTTGGCGGCCGGGCGCCGCTCTTACGCCAGTTTTTTTCGCCTCTGGTCAACTGGCACCTCCCCCCTCCCGAGGGGCACAACGGGTTCTGGGATTCGTTCCTGCTGCCGGGGACGGCCATGCTACTCCGCAGCGACGTCCTCCAAGCACTGGCGCGAAGGCATGGGGAGTACTTCGACCAGAGCCTCTTCATGTATGGAGAGTCGATCGTGCTTTCGAGCCGCGCCCGCAAGGCCGGCTACCGAGGTCTCTTTGCCGGTGCGGCGCGCGTCCGCCACATGGGAGGGACCGGTTCCGGCGGCGCTCGCAGCTCCCTTACCTTCTATTACCCCACCAGGAACGCGATTCGCACGGCAAGGGAACTGCTCCCGCCTTGGTGGGGAGCGCTCTTTTATCTGACCAACACCCCGGTTTGCCTGACGCGGGCCGCAAGACACGCCCTAGCGGGCCGGGCCCACACAGGTTGGGCCGTGCTGCAAGGCCTGATCGATGGCTATCGGGGCGTCGGCGGGAAATGGAAACGCCACGACGAGGAGGTCCAAAGACATGCGGCTTCCTAAGGTTGCCGTCGCGCATCCCTGTCTGGGCTCCGGCGGGTCGGAGATTGGCACGCTACAGGCGATCAGCGCGCTCAAACGGAATTTCGACGTCACACTAATCACCGGCGGCCCGGTCGACTTGGATCGGCTGAATCGCTATTACGGGACGAGCCTGCGCGCGGACGAGTTCTCGATTCGCACGGTCCCAATGCCACTCGGACTCCGCCGCTCAGCGAAGTTCGCAGGGCTTCGCGGAGCTTTTTACCAGCGCTATTTGCAGCAGGTCGCGCCTGAGTTCGATTTGATGATCAGCGCCTACAACGTATGCGATTTCGGCGTGCCGGGCATTCAGCTCATCGCCGATTTCTCCTTTGTGAGAGAGTGGCGCACCCAGACTCACCCTTCGCTCGCCAACCATAGAAAGTGGTGGTATGGAAATTCGCCATTGCGTCACGCCTACCTTGGCCTGTGCGACACGATCGCTGGGCAGCACGCGGATGGCTGGAGAAGAAACGCCACCATCGCCAAATGCGAGTGGGCTGCCGGGATCCTGCGGAGTGAATTTGGGATCGAACCGAAAGTGATCTACCCTCCCGTCGTTTTCGATTTTCCGCCTGTCTCCTGGGAAGAGAAAGAAGCTGGGTTCGTCTGCATCGGACGCGTGGTGCCTGAGAAGCGCATGGACGCCGTGATTGCGATTCTGGAAAGGGTCCGCGAAGCCGGCCATGACGTCCATCTCCACATTTTGGGAGGGGTGGACAATTCGTCGTTTGGCCGGAGGCTCAAAGGGCTCTCCGCGTCCCGGAATTGGGTCCTGCTGGAGGGTTCCACTTTCGGCCAGAAGAAAAAAAGCCTGGCTGCCGGGCATCGCTTCGGTATCAACGGCTGCGAGGTGGACAACATGCCGAACGCCGTCGCCGAAATGGTCAAGGCAGGGTGCATACCGTTTGTCCCCAGCGGCGGTGGACAGAAGGAGATCGTCGATCACCCGGCGCTGATCTTCGCGGATGACAATGACGCGGTGAAAAAGATCAAAGCCGTCCTCTCGAATCCCGATTTACAACAGTCCCTCCGCTATCATCTTTCCAGACAGGCCCTGAAATTTTCCGTGCAGAATTTCCAAAAGAGCCTCCGGGAAGTAGTCGATGAATTTCTGGCGGAAAAGACCGCACACGCCGCGGACCGTCCTTCGGTCAGCGAGGTCTCCGCTGCCTGACCCATCACACAAGCTCGCCGTCGTGATTCCGACCATCGGGCGCTACGTCGAACTGCGGCGCATGCTGGAAAGCCTGGCCGCGCAGACCCGTCTGCCGGAGCAGGCGCTGATTATCGGTGAGGGAGACGGCAACGCCGAGATCGCGCGAGACTTCGCGCAACTGCATACAGAATTCATCAGCATGCCTGGCTCGTCCATCTGCGATGCCCGAAATCGAGGGGCGCGAGATGCGCGGCCCGACGTGGATCTGATCGCCTTCATGGACGACGACATCGTTCTGGAACCCCAGGCCATCGAGGCCCTGATGGACTTTTGGGACAAAGCGCCCGAAGACCTGGGCGGTACTGGCTGCAATCTGATGAATTATCCCGAGGTCTACGCGCGGAGGCTAAAGAGCCTGCCGCTTGTCTCCCGTCTAGGCCTCTATGACTCCCGCAAGGGAGCAGTGCTTCGCTCTGGCGTTCACACGATGATGCCCGGCATTGCGGAAACGATTTATGTCCAGTGGCTCCCGACCTACGCCGTGGTCTACCCTAGAAAGGTTCTTGCGGAGTTTCACTTCGACGAATGGTTCGAGAGCTACAGCTACCTGGAAGACCTCGATCTTAGCTACCGGGTCGGAAAAAAGTACCGGCTGGCCGTAGTCGCTGACGCGCGCTTCTATCACTATCCGTCGAAGACTGGCCGGCCAAATTGGTACCTGTTCGGGAAGAAGGAAGTTCTCAATCGCCTGCATTTCATCTCCAAGCACCCGGAATTCTCACGTCCCGCCTGCTATTTGGCGCTTTCGATTCGCGCCGCGATGAGCGTCTTCCTCGGCGTCACGCGCCGCGAGCCCGGCTTTTTCAGCCGCGTGGCCGGAAACGTCGCCGGCTTCCTGGCGAATTCATCCAAGGGCCCCAGGCCCGCGGGGTGGTAGAGAGGTAGATCCGTGACAACGATCCTCGATTCATTCAAGCGCCTCAGTTATCGCCCGGAACTGCTGAGACCTGTCCAGAAGCTCGGGCTTAGCTCCGCCCTGCGGCGTGCCTATTTCCACTTCGCTAAACCCGCAAACGGCATTCTGGAAACCCAAATCGCCGGTAATCCCGCGCGGTTTTTCATTCGCACCCCGGAAGAGCTGCGCATCCTGGAGTCCGCGGGAGGGGCGGGAGGCGAGCAGCGTGTCATGGAGCTTTTGAAGGACTTCCTTCGACCGGGCGACGTGGCTCTTGATATCGGCGCCAACGTCGGGCTCTATAGCGTCCTGCTGGCCAGGGCGGTAGGGCCATCCGGTAGGGTGTTTGCCTGCGAGCCCGGGCGTTTAAACTCCCAGCATCTGACTGAAAATCTCGAATTGAACGGCCTGAAAAACGTCCAGGTATTCCGCAAGGCCCTTGCAGATAGAAGCGGCACGGCGAAGCTCTATGCCAGCGCGGTCATCGGCAACTCAAGCCTTTCCGATTCCGCGGCGGGAAACGCCCCGGCCGAGGAGGTCGAGGTGATCGAAGGGGATCGCCTGATCGAGTCCGAAAATCTGCCCACGCCGCGCGCCGTCAAGATCGACGTCGAGGGGTTCGAATACGCCGTCATGAACGGACTTCGGCGAACCCTGGAAAAGGATGCCTGTCAACTGGTGGTGTGCGAGATTCATCCCAGCCTGCTCCCGGAGGGCATCCAGCCGCCCATGGTAACCCGCTTTTTGGGGGCGTGCGGCTTCGACCAAATTCAGACCTACGCCCGGTGGGATGGCACGTTCCACCTGGCGGCCTTCAAGCCGAGGCCCTGAAAAAGTTGCCGCTATGAAGCTTAAAGTGCTGGTTTGCGCATACGCCTGCTGTGCCGAGGAAGGAGGCCGCTTCAAAGGCGGCGAAGGCACTCTGGGCTGGAACGTCATCAGGCAACTGGCCAGATTCCACGAGGTGTCCGTCCTAACCGCCCTACGAAATCGATCCGGAATCCAGGAAGAGCTGGCGCGCGAGCCAGTTCCCGGAGCGCGGTTCGTCTACGTCGACCTGCCCAAATGGTTTCAGGCACTTCACTACGCTCATGGCGGTATCCAGATCTATGCCTACGTCTGGCAGATCAAAGCCTATTTTGTGGCGCGGCGCCTGCACAAACAGCGCTCCTTCGACGCCTTTCACCACGTGACCTACGCGAACGACTGGATGGCGAGCTTTATCGGTGCGCTGCTGCCGATCCCTTACTTCCGCGGACCGTGCGGCGGCGCGCAGTACATCCCGCCAAGATTTCTGCGCCGATTTTCGCGCCGCGGCCGATTCTGGGAACGGGTACGAGCCATGGGTCAAAAAATACTGAGGAACGATCCGTTTTTCCGGCTAGGCCAGCGCCGCGCCCGCGCGATTTTAGTTTGTACGCCTGAAGCGCGTGCGACCATTCCCCGGAGGTGGCGTGATAAAGCGGAATTGTTTCCCGTCAACGGCATTACCATGGAAGACCTGCGCTTGGCTGAACCGCATGGCCGCGCCGAAAGCATGGCTGAGCATGCATCTGGAAACGGTTCACCATCGAATGGGAATCCGAAAGAGTTTCGCGTGCTTTCGGCGGGCAAGCTCCTGGAACTGAAGGCATTCGATCTCGCGATACGCGCATTTCATCGGTTCGCGCAAAACACTCCGGAGGCTACGTTCACCCTGGTCGGAGACGGACCGGAGCTGGCGCGGCTCAACGGCCTGATCGCTACGTTCGGCCTCACGGGCAGAGCGCGCATTGAGAAGTGGATGCCGCGGGTGGATTTGTTGCGAGAGATGGCGCGTTCGGACGTGTTTATTTTTCCCAGCCTGCGCGACGGTGGTGGAGCGGTGGTGATCGAGGCCATGGCCGCCGGCAATCCGATCGTTTGCCTGAATCTGGCCGGGCCGGGACTTCATGTGACCGATACGTGCGGGATAAGAGTGGCCGCGGACTCGCCCGATCAGGCCGCGAGGGACATGGCGGAAGCGCTGGTGCGGCTCCATGCCGATCCGGAGCTTCGCTTCCGGATGGGCAAGGCCGCGCGTGAGCGCGTCGAGCAACTCTATCACTGGGACAGGCAAGGCGAGCGGCTGCTGAGAATCTACCGGAATGTTCTCGGCGGGCCGGAGCAGGATGTTCGGGATTCCCAATCTTCTCGACAGAATCATGCGGAACGCGTTCCTGGATTCCCGGCTTAGCTCACCGGCGGAAGCGGCCAAGCGCTTGCGCTTGTCAGCCGCATTGTGGTGGAGTGTGTTCCTTTGGATCCTGCTCTGGTCCGGATACAACACGGGTATCTACGTCGTGCAGGCTCCTAACTTCCCGGCCGATACCCTCCAACTCGTGCAAGGCATTCGAGCTTTTTTCCCGCTGGTTGCTGGATGGCTCGCCATTGTGACGCTTCTCAGAAAGGGCGGCGCTCGTCTTTGGGCCCTGGTGGGGCCGGTTGGACTGTTGGGTGTATTTACGGCGGCGGGGCTGCTTTCGTCGGGGCTGATCTCCAAGTATCCGCTCGACGCGCTTTACTGGGGCGGCATGTACGGGGCTGTTTTAATCGTTCTCGTAGCGGTCTGCTCGGACGCGGACGCGGTTCCGATCCTCTCGCGAGTGATTACGGTGAATTGGATGATTGACATTCTGATTCTGCTCGGGTTATTGGGAGCGATTCCGTTCCTTGGCGGCGCGGCGCTTTCGCAGGCACACGGAAACCCGCTGGGACTCCAGGCCTATGCGGGACAGATGGCAGCGAACGGAACGATTCTGGGAATGGCAAGCACGCGAAATACGGGATTGGCCAGGTATGCCGCCGTTGCGGGACTCGTCGCGCTGGGCAGGCTTTGGAAAGAGAACCTCTTCCGCAAGCTGATTTGGGTCGCCGTGTTGCTGGTCGCTTTGTATACGCTGGTGCTGGCTCAGGCACGGACGGAGACGATTGGTTTCCTCGCCGGGCTAATGGCGATCCTGGTGCTGCGGAAATCGCGCCGAACCCTGCTCTTGGGTGCCGGCACGCTGGGCGTGGTTCTGCTTTATCTGGTCGGCTTTTTCCACGACCTATGGGTCTTTGGCACTCAGTCCCGGGGAGGGCATGGTTTTGACCCCACGCTCACCGGCAGAACCAACCAATGGATGCAAGGGTTGGCGGCGACGTTGCATTCCCCATGGCTGGGGCTTGGCTTCCAAGCCGACCGGTATTACCTGCATGGCGTTCAGTTGGAAAACGCCGTGTCGCAAGCATTGATTCAGGCGGGCATCCTGGGAACAGTCGCCTTTGTCGCGGCCTTTGCTCTGGCGTGGTACATGCTCGTGAGGTTGTACACCTCCAAATTGGCTCGACAACTGCCGGATGAGATCCCGGGAATTCTGGTCTTTTTCACCGTGATGTCGATAACGGAATCAACTGTCTACTACAGCGCTGATTGGCTTCTGCTCGCGCCCGTCCTCGGATACATCCAGGTGTTGGCTTGGCAGCAGGGAATCGTAAGTTTCGGAGCGATAACTCTGGGGCACAGAGCCGCCCTCGTAAACCCGCGCACGTCCGCCGAAGACCTTCGCTAGCAGCCCGTGGCAAAATCGGGTGCTTTTGAGCAACGCCGCAGGTAGCGAAGATAGCGGCGGTTCTGCGTGTGGCGGAGCCTGGATGGCGAAAACGAAGCCTCGGCGCGACCAGCGGGCGCCCGGAAGCGGTGGAAACGCGAAACGAGCGCTGAAAGCAGCGAAGAAAGCCGATTCCTGAGCTCCCTCGGCGTCCCTGCTCCGACCAGCGAGCGCAGCAGCAGACCGAGATTGAATGCCCCGACGTGAACGAGCACTCGCTTGAGAATGTTCTCGCGGCCGCGCAGATACACACGTCTCATCGCGCCCGTTTCGTAGCAGTGCGCGAAACTCCGCTCGATCAACTCGCCTCGCTTCCGCAGCAAGGCCTTCCCATACTCCCCCTGGACCCGCCGCCGGTTCGCGTAGGTGGCCCGGCACTGGTCGGCCTTGCCTTCCCAGTGCCGCCGACCGTTCTGCTTCTTCTCGGAAATGTACGTCCGCACTCCCGTGCCCTGCAGCTTCGCCAGCGTCTC
>DATLRW010000027.1:0-27949 GCA_035534495.1 Candidatus Dormiibacterota bacterium
CGCCGGGGACGAAAGGGCCTCGATCCTGCCCAGCATGGCTCCGAACAGCCGCCGCGTCAGATGACTCTCCGCCAAAAGCAGCCAATAATACCGGGCATGTTTCACCAACCGTCCGCCGGTTTTCACCAGCCGTTGCTGCAAACTGGTCAAGGACCAACTGCCGATCCTCCCGGGCATCGCCAGCCGCCGCCACAAATTCCCGAGGTTATAGGCGATCACGCTCAGCCACAGCCGCACCTCGTTGGACCGGAACCGGTGGCAGCTCAACCGCGTCATCTTCACCGCCTGCTTGCCCTCCTTGATCCACTGCTCCGCCGTGCCGCGCCTATTGTAGAACCGGACCACCGCCCGACTCGGCAGCGTCAGATTTGTCACGATGAACCCGACTCGCGGGAACAACTCCCCGGCATGATGCTCGACCTTCGCCACCACCCGCCGCGCCGTCTTCCAGCTCCCCGCCTGGTAGAGAAAGCCCTTGTACCAAACCACGGGCTTGTGGCTCGGCCGCCCCGCTGGGCGCGTCAGCAACTCCTCGATGTCCCGCTCCAGGGCGTCGTTGGCCGGGATGCGGATGGCATACTTCACGCCCCGCGCTTCCAGCGCTTCGTAAATCTCCGTTCAAATCTCTTCCGACGCTTCTTGATAAGCCAGACGATTCCACCAACGATGCCGCTAACAATTGCGCCTCCGCCGACCCATTGCAGGACAGTCTCTAGGGTAGGTAAGACTCGCACAGATGCTTGATTCCCGTGGAGAAGAAAACTTGCCATTGGGAGGACTTCTCCGGAGGGCAAATCCACCAACCTTTTCACTGCCATTACTTTGATTTCTGTTGGGTCGGAGCTTGGATAGACACGTCGAGAATAGGCGATAGTTTTGCGACCGCATCGAGGACGAAAGGTAAGCAACGAACATCATCTTCGTTGTACTCCAGAAACCTCTGTGTAGTGCTCCCCGCTAAAACAGGACAGCCTTCCTAGGTAGAATCAGGGCCTCCCAAACAGGAGGCACCATGGGCAGAAGAGCGCGCGTCGATCGAACCCCGGAAGAGAAGTGGCAGATCGTGCAGGAAGGCATCAAGAGCGGGAACGTTTCGGAGACCTGCCGAAGGCATGGCATTTCACCGTCCTTGCTGTATCGGTGGAGGGACGAAGCCGAGGAAGGAGCCAAGGCAGCGCTTGGGGGGAAAAGCGCTGCCGCCGCTGAAACGGAGAAAGACCGCCGCATCCGGCAACTGGAACGGACGCTGGGGCGGAAATCGTTGGAGATCGAAATCCTAAAAAACGTCGTGGGGGAGTGAGCTGCAGCGGGGTTCACTCCCAGGCGCGGGAACTGGTGGCGCAGGGATACGCGGCCACGCTGGTGGCCGCGACGCTAGCCATCAGTCGGTCGAGCTTGTACTACCGGAAGAAGCTACGGGGCAGCCGGGCCGATCGCACCTACGACGAGCGGATCGTCGTGGCCTGTGGCGAAAAACCCGCCTACGGCTACCGGCGCGTCACTTGGTGGCTGCGGCGGAAGCAAGGGCTGAGGGTGAACCGGAAGCGGGTGCTGCGGGTCATGCGAGAGCGAGAGTTGCTGGTGCGCTCGCGACGTCTGCGGGCCCGGCGGAGAAAGGAATGGGGACGAGTGGAAGCGAGTCGACCGAACGAAATCTGGCAGTCGGACATGACGAAGATCTGGGCGGGGCCGGCGGTGGGCTGGGCCTACCTGGTGAGCGTGATCGACTGCTGCACGCGGGAGATCGTGGGCTGGAATCTCTCGCACCGTTGCCGCACCGAGGACGCTCTGACAGCGGTCGAGCAGGCGGTGCTGGCACGGCTGCCCGAGGGCAGCCGTGAGGCTCATCTGACACTGACCACCGACAATGGGACCCAGTTCACCTCTTCGCGCTTCTTGGATACAGTCGGGCGGCTCGGCATTACGCATCGGCGAACGGCCTATCATCACCCGGAGGGCAACAGCTACATCGAACGGTTCCATCGCAGCTTGAAGGAGGAGGAAGTCTGGAGTTCGGAATACCGGACCCTGGAAGAAGCGCGCGGCAGCATCGCTCGCTGGATCGAGGAGTACAATCACGACCGGCCTCATCGGGGAGTCGAAAATCGCACCCCACACGAGGCCTTCTTGGTTTTCACAGGTGTACTAAACTCGGAGGCCCTGACTGTCTAAATTAGCGGGGAGCACTACACACCGCAATCCTGGAGACCCCAAATGGACCGCCGAAAATCTTGAAGCACGAAAAGCATGGGACACTGCCTCCGATGCGTTTGAGGAGGCAGCCATACGGGTGGCAATCGTATGCGAGGAGAAAACATACGATGTCGTCTCCGCCTTTTCCGAAATGGCTGAGAAATGCGCGGGATTGCTGGCTCAGAATAGGGGAAGCGAGGCAACGCCACTTTTTCTTGACCTGGAGCGTCGCCACTATGCCGTAATCAATGCATTGCGTAGAGAACTCGGAATCGAGGAGACTACGCCGCAATACACCTGATCTGCGGCAGCTCCAGTCCCTGCGCGACCAAACCCTCGTTGAGCCGGACAAAAGCGTCGCGCGGGTCGCAGTGTGATTAGGCACGGCCTTGCCCCTCGCCCGTTGGCAGGATGGGACTTTCGAGTGTTGAAAGCGGAAATCGACGAGCCAGCTACCGAAAACGGAGGCGATTTACCGGATGGCAGGTGGCAGGGCGACTAGCAACCGTCGAAGCATTGGGCAATGATGATCCTGCCCAGCTTAGCCCCAGCGGTTTTTTCGCGCAACTTCGCCCCTCTCGAACCGCGCGTGCAAATCAAGCAGGCGCTGCTCGATAACGCGGTCTGCCAGTTGAGACGTTGTCAGAAATTGGTCTCCCTGCAGGCCTTGTCGCCAGCACCAGCCGAGAAACCCCTGATAGTCGAAGTGCCATCCCTCTTTGGCAATCGCCTTCGGTTCGTCGCCCGGAAAGAACATCCGCCGACCGCGATCTCCATGCAGGATAAGGGGTCCGTTCCATTCCTGTATCACTATCCGCGATTGTGTTGGGGGGTATGTTGGGTACAGGTAGAAATTCAAGCTTACGCCGGATGTCTTAAGCAAGTAATCATGACCATCCGAACTGTGCTCAATCTTGAGGGCGGTCAACGCCTTATTCAAGTGCTCGATTTTCTCGTCGAGGGTCTGGCGTAGTCTCTCGTGCTCCTCGCCTACTGCCGCCCGCCCTTGCGTCAAGACAATTTGCTCGCGTTGGGACCGCTCAGTACTCGCCTTCTCCAGGCGAAGCGCCTTCTCAAGAGGCGTCTCAGCCCTGAGCACGCTACCGAGCTTTTGAGCGCGAAGCTTGATGGCGCCGAGCAACTGTTCAAAGCCGTACGTCTCGTAGTTCAGGCGGATCTCAGATTTCGGCAGCCACGCTGGGGGCGTGCTGGCCTCGTCTACCATCACAAACAACAACCACTCCCAGCCCTGCTGTAGGAAGCGATCTTTGATTGCCGCCTCTTCGACCCGTGTCCAAGGGGTTTGCCCCCACCCATCGCGATAGCGAACAACCACCATCCGCGAGCCTGCGAGGAAGACGTGTCGGAACGAATCTAGGCCGTCAGTCCCGGCCAATTCCCCTGTTTTTTGGAGAACACGAAGACCCCGAGATTCTCACCGAGCTCGACGTATATGCGCACCGCTAAGGGCTCGTCCTCCTGGCGGAAAGAGATTGCCGCGTCGTAGGTCTCGGGGTCAGTAACCAAATCGTTTGGTCCCACGCTTGGCTCTCCCCGCGCCGGCGGCCGAGCCGCAAACTGGTGAAACCCGGCCCAGGATAACATGTCCCCGCCAGAGGCGCATCAATTCCGCCCCTCACCTGGCCGAGATGCTGGAGATGCCGACCCTCTGGGATTCCTTGCTGTCCCGGCAGATTTGACGGCGTAGGATAGCTCGAACAGCCCCGCCGAGGAGATGTAGAGGAAGGGTGACCCGCCCCGCACGGTGGGCCAGTTTCGCTTTCCATCATTTTCCATTTAAGGTGCGAAAACCTGACCTGAGTGCCGCCGTTCCAGCGCATAGATTAACGTTCCCAAACCGAAGGTGAGGGTTCTATTCCCTTCTCCCGCTCCAACAAAACAAACAGCTTACGTGGCTGCTGGGGCACGGCGGGGCCTACCTTGAGGATGTCCCTGCCCTCGCCAGGCGAATACCACCCCCCATTCAGGATCTCGGCACCGCTTCAGCCACGGCTTCTCTGCTCGCAGGAGTGATCAGGAAGCACATGCCGGCTCCAATGAGCATGATCACGGCCAGGACTCCGAAGGCGAGAGCAAAACTTCCGGTGGTCTTATCGATATAGCCGAGCAGCAATGGACTAAAGTACCCGCCAAGATTTCCGAACCCGTTGATCAGGCCCATGGACGCCCCGGCCACGTTGCGGGGCAGCGTTTCGGTAGGGATGGCCCAGAAAGGTCCGAGCGGCGCGTAAGAGCCCATCGCCGCCAGCGATACGAAAATGAATGCGATGGCCGGACAACTGTGGCTCAGCAGGACCCCGATGAGCAGGAAAATTCCAGCCACACCGAGCGCGAAGGCGACATGGCCGGGGCGCTCGCGGGTCTTATCCGAGTGATGGGAGATGAACACCATGGAAATCGCCGCCCAAACGAACGGAACAGCGAAGAGGATCCCGATCACCAGATTGCTCATCTTCTTGGCCTGGCCCATGGCCGTTGGGAGCCAGAACAGGAAGCCCATCTGCCCGCAGATGAAACAAAAATAGATGATCATCAGGACAAGAATCTGAGGGCGCAGCAACGCGCGGACGCCCAGCTTCGATTCGGACGGCCCAGATTCGATCGATTCCCGCTCGAGCGTCGTTTCCAGAAATTCCCGCTCCTCGTCGGAAATCCATTTCGCCTCGCGCGGATGATCGCTGATGAAAATCAGCCATACCACGATCCACAGGAACGGCATCGCCCCTGCGGCGATAAGCATGATGCGCCAGTTCCAGCGGTCCAATAGCCAGCCCGAGAGCGGCGAGGAAATAATCACGGCCAACGGCAAACAGAGGTTCCAAAACGCATTGGCCCGGGCGCGTTCTCCCCTGGGAAACCAATGCGAGAGCAGGATGAGACTGGCGGGATACACGCCGCCCTCCGCCACTCCCAATAGCAGCCGCATGATCCATAACTGGCGATAGGTATGGACCAACCCGCATCCAATGGCAAAGCCGCCCCAGATAACCATCAGGATCGCTATGAATTTCTTGGCGCTCCAGTGTTCGGCCAGATGCCCGCCCGGGATTTGCAGGAGCAGGTAGCCCCAGAAGAAGATGCCGGCCACAGCGCCGGCCTGCGTCGGGTTCAGGTGAAGATCCCGGCTGATCGCGGGCAGGCCCATGCCTATGTTTGTCCGGCTGATGAAGGCGATTGTATACATCACAATGGCAACCGGAATAATTCTGAGCCACCGCTTGCGGACCATAGAGCTTACCTGCCTTTCTATGTCTAACGGTCCCTGTTGCGCGTGCTCAAGGCAGCAGCCTTCACAGGCTACCCGGCCCCGCGATATCGATCCTGGAAGCCTTCTGACTTATGGGCGCGTCTGGTGGCAGAACCTTATCACAGGCTGCTTCCGGAACTAAGTACAATTGTCCCGTCAGAACCTTTTCACGCCCGGCCCGATTCCCCGGCTATGCCGTTCATTGACAGGCTCATTCCGCGGTGATAGAAAACTAACCCCATCACTGAGAGAGTGCCCCGCCATGCGAGACATTCCAGCAGGCGCTTAGTCGCGCAGTTCGGAGCGGCGGCAAATGGAACCGCGCCCCCGGGAGGAACGGAATGACAGAGAGATACGTTCTTTCGTTTTTATTCTGCATGGCCTTGGCGCCGGCCTATCCGGCCCGGGCCGTCCCGCCGCTGACGCTGGTCCGGACAATCCCGATGCCCCAGGTAAAGTGCCGCCAGCCGAACCTGAGCCAGAAGCAGCTGGCGCGGGCCGTAGCTACGGAACGGATACCGAGCATCGCTTGTCATTTTGATCGTTTCGGGCTGGATTCCGTGGGCCATCGTCTGTTCGTCGTGCCGGAAAATAATGGGACGGTTGAGGTTTACAACCTACCCTCCCTCAAGCTGCTACATAGCATCGGCGGAATCGGAATGCCGCATGGGGTGCTCTACCGGCCGGACATCGATCGGATTTTCGTGAGCGATGGCGCCGATGGCCTGCTACGCATCTACGATGGAACCTCCTATCGGTTGCTTAAAACGGTGAAGCTTCTCACCGACGCGGACGCCCTTGGCTACGATCCGGCGACCCGCAATCTCTACATTGCGAACGGGGGCAAAGATGCGAAGTTGAATTACACGTTATTGAGTATCGTCAATACGGATAATGGCAAACAGACCGGAGATATCCGGATCAACGGCAACCGGCTCGAACAAATGGCGCTCGACCCGGACGGCGGCAGGCTCTTCATCAACGTTACGGATCGGCGGGCCGTTGGCGTAATCGACCTCAAAGAACAAAAGGTCATAGCGATGTGGCCCATCGCCAGGGGAGACATCAACGCCGCCATGGCCCTCGACGAGAAGGATCACCGGCTGTTTGTCGCCTGCCGCAGCGGAGAGATGGACGTATTCGACACCGAAAACGGCAAGGTGGTCGCCGTTCTGCCGATTTCAAAAGGGGCCGACGACATGACCTACGACGGGGCCCGCAAGCGCATCTACGTTCCCTGCGCCGAAGGCGTTGTCGACGTGTTTCAGGAGCGCGATCCCGATCACTACGCGCGTATCGGCAAGATCCCAAGCGGGCCGATGGGCAAGACGGGAATACTCGTCAGCCGGTTGAACCGCTACTATGTCGCCGTGCCGCCGCACGGGAGCACGAAAGCCGAAATTTTAGTGTATCGAGTCCGGTGATTCGGCCGAGCGGAAGGGGCCGGGCTCTCCCAGCCGGCCCGTCCGGCATTTCGCATTGGACAGCCTGGCGTCTTCAATGATCTTATGTTGATGGGAACGCCGAGCGGAGCCGGGACGGGTCTCGAGCTCGCCGGCGCGACCCATACACACGGTGGCGCAGCGGCCGCTTTCGATCTTCCGGTCCAGACAGCGCGAAAGGGCGAACCCTACGCGGCGGCCGGCTGAGACGCTTTCCATTGGAACCCGAGGATACTTTGCAAACACCAATCCCCTTGTCCCCGAGCTCACACGCGAAGCCGTTTGATTCATTCCAGCAAGCGAGCCAACTGGAAAACGAACTCAAGCGTGCGCTCAAAGGTGAAGTCCGTTTCGACGCCGCGAGCCGGGCCCTGTACGCGACCGATGGGTCCAATTACCGGCAAATCCCCATCGGCCTGGTGATCCCGCGTGATGCGGACGACGTGATGGCGGCTGTTGCCGCTTGCCGGAAATACGAAGCCCCGGTGCTGCCGCGCGGTGGGGGAACCAGTCTGGCGGGCCAATGTTGCAACGTGGCGGTGGTGCTGGATTTCTCGAAATACATGAACCGGATTCTCGAGGTGGACCCCGCCAGCAAAACGGCGCGGGTGCAGCCGGGGGTCGTTCTGGACGTTTTGCGCAGCCAGGCCGAGACGCACCGGTTGACCTTCGCGCCCGATCCCTCGACGCATAGCCGGTGCACCCTCGGCGGGATGATTGGCAACAATTCCTGCGGAACCCATTCGCTGCTGGGCGGCAAAACGGTGGACAATGTCGAGGAACTCACGATTTTGCTCTACGACGGCACGGTGATGACCGTGGGCGCAACGGCCGATGCCGACCTCGAATCCATCATCCGTCAGGGCGGCCGCCGCGGCGAGATTTACTCCCGGCTGCGGACCATCCGGGACCGGTACAGCGACCAGATCCGGGCGCGCTTCCCGCGAATCCCGCGCCGCGTCTCCGGCTACAACCTGGACGAACTGCTCCCTGAAAACGGCTTCCACGTGGCGCGTTCTCTGGTGGGCACGGAAGGCACCTGCGCGATCCTGCTCGAAGCCAAAGTGAAGCTGGTCCACAGCCCGCAAAAACGAGTCCTGGTGGGACTCGGCTACGCGGACGGTTTCGTTGCCGCCGATCACGTTCCGGACATTTTGGAGCTCAAGCCCATCGGCCTCGAGGGTTTCGAGGGCAGCATTATCGAGAACCTCAGGAAGAAGAAAAGTCACAATCTCGATCTTCTGCCGGAAGGAGGCGGTTATCTGATCGCCGAATTCGGCGCGGACGATGCCGATGAGGTGAATCACGTTGCCACACAGCTCGTCAGCCGCCTGAAGCAGCTGCCCGACCCGCCCAATATCCGGATTTATACGCAGAGCGAAGCGCGGGAGGTCTGGAAGATACGCGAGGCGGGGCCTCGCGGCATCCTCTTCCAGTCCGGCACGCCGCACAAATGGGAGGGGTGGGACGATTCGGCGGTGGCGCCCGAAAAGCTGGGCGCCTACCTGCGCGATCTCCGCAAGCTTCTGGACGAATACAACTACGATACCGCTTTCTACGGGCATTACGGGCACGGCTGCATGCACATGCAGATCAGCTTCGATCTCGAGACCGAGCCAGGCATCCGTAATTTTGCCGAATTCATCGACCGCGCCGCGGACCTGGTGATCGGCTATGGCGGATCGCTCTCGGGCGAGCACGGCGACGGGCAAGCGCGCTCCGCGCTGCTCCCGAAGATGTACGGGCCCGAGATCATGAAGGCCTTCGGGGAATTCAAGGCCGCGTGGGACCCGGACAACAGATTGAATCCTCACATTGTCGTGGACGCGCACCCGATCACCGAAGATTTGCGGATGGGGGCCGATTACAAACCCCTCGCGCTCGCCACCCACTTCCAATTTCCCGATGACGGCGGGTCGCTGGCGAACGCGACGCTGCGGTGCATCGGGACCGGCGCGTGCCGCAAGCGCGACACGGGAGTGATGTGCCCGAGTTATATGGCCACGCTCGAGGAAGAACACAGCACTCGCGGCCGCGCTCACATGCTCTTTGAAATGTTTCAAAACGAAATAGTGCGCGACGGCTGGCGGAACGAGAGCGTCAAGCAGTCCCTGGACCTGTGCCTATCCTGCAAAGCGTGCAAAACGGAATGCCCCACGAATGTGGACGTCGCAACGTACAAGGCCGAATTCCTTTCGCATTACTACGAAACCAAGCGCCGGCCCCTATACGCGTATGCGTTCGGCATGATTGACCGCTGGGCGCAACTGGCGTCGATGGCGCCCGCCCTGGCGAATTTCCTGAGCACCGCTCCGGGCCTCGAACAGGTCATGCGGGCCGTTCTTCAACTTGCGCCGGAACGGCAGATGCCCCGCTTTTCATCGTTCACTTTCCAGCAGTGGGCTCGAAAGAACGGGATTCCCGGTATCGGGGAACAGACAGGCCGCGCGTCGGCGCAGCCGGCCGGCCAGGGCCAAGACGTCATTCTATGGCCGGACACCTTCAATAATTACTTTCATACCGAAACCGGCCGCGCGGCCGCCGAGGTGCTGGCGCAGGCAGGTTTCCGCGTAACCGTTCCGCAGCAGCATTTGTGCTGCGGGCGGCCACTCTACGATTTCGGCATGATCGACAGGGCGAAGGAATATTTGCGCACCATCCTGCAGGCCCTGCGCGGTCCGATCGATGCCGGCGTGCCGGTCATCGTGCTGGAGCCAAGCTGCGCCTCGGTGTTCCGGGACGAACTGCGCGGTCTGTTCCCGGAAGACGCGCTCGCCAGCCGGCTGCGAAGCCAGACCTACCTGCTCAGCGAGTTTCTGGAGCGCCACGCGCCAGGCTACGGGCCCCCGCGGCTCGCCAGAAAAGTGCTGCTGCATGGTCACTGCCATCACAAAGCGCTCATGAAAATGAACGACGAGGAATCGCTGCTCCGCAAAATGGGAGCCGAGCTCGAAACGCCCGATTCGGGATGCTGCGGGATGGCCGGCCCATTCGGATTCGAGCGCGACAAATATGCGGTATCGCAGGCGATCGGAGAGCGAGTGCTGCTGCCCGCCGTGCGGGGAGCGTCAGCCGATACATTGATTATTTCCGATGGCTTCAGCTGCCGGGAACAGATACGGCAGGCGACCGGCCGCGATGCGATCCACCTGGCTGAGGCGTTGCAAATGGCGCTTCAGGAAAAGCCTGAAGGCACCCCTCAGTCCGGCTTGCAGAAGGTAAGCGTATAGAATCGGCCGCCGCCGTGATCGCGAACGACCGGGTCCACCATCCCTGGAGGAATCAGGTCCAAGGGGGGGGCCAAACCTTCGGCGTGGCTCCAAAGCCGCCGCCCTAGGATGGGAATCCTCCGGTAGAGTTCCCGAATCTGCTTTTCGTTCTCATCGGAAATCAGCAGACTCGTTCCCGGCCTGGCCACGCGGATCATTTCGAGGATGGCCCTTTTCCTGTCGTTGAAAAAGTTCAGTCCGCCCAGCTGAAACACCACGTCGAAGCTCCCGTCCCGGAACGGCAGATGTTCGCCCTCACCGCAAAACAGGCGCGCCTGGCGCTTCGAGCGGCGCAGATTCCGCCGGCCCTTTTGCAGCATTCCCCAGGAAAGATCGAGCCCGTAGAAATCGATTCCTTCCGGCAGCAGCCGCAGGTTCCAAGCCGTGCCGACGGAAACCTCGAGCACGCGGTCGCCGGGGCGAATCTCGATTTGCGCCAGGAAACCGCTGCGCAGCTCCCGCAAATTCTGGTGCGAGAGAAAGGCATAGATGTGCGATTGAACGTCGTAGAAAACGACCACCCGGTCGTACAGCTTGCGGAATTGCCGGTTCCGGCCGGCCAGGTTTTCGAGGTCGGTGAAGATCGGGATGCCGTCGCGGATCGCGAACCGCTTCCCCGATCGCGGATTCCACAGAAACTGCCAGGCGCGGCCGCGGGAGTCCTTCCCGCCGCCCATTTCCAGGGGCTCGCGGGTCAACGGGTCGCAAAGCAGGGCCAGCGTTTGGGAGTCCATCGGAAGCTCCAGAACCGCGCCGGCCGAACCTGCGGGATGGCGGAATCCCTTCCCGTTTTTCCGTCGCCGCGGGGCGAGGCAAACGGCGGGGATTTTTACTCTCCGGCCTCTTCCCGCTCCACTTTCAGCCAGCGCCGGAACAACTCGCGAACATCGCCAATCGACGGCAGCCAGTACCGGGCCGTTGTATCTGAATCGCGGCCGACCACGACGGAAATTCCGCCGCGCAATCCGCGGAACACGCTTTCATCGGTCCTGTCGTCGCCCAGGTAGGCCGTAAGACAGCCCTGCGGCGCTTTCTCCTCCGCCAGCAGTCGCTCGACCGCCGTCCATTTATCCACCGTTTCGCCCGGGAGCAGTTCCCACACCTTCTTGCCCGCGAGAAGCCGCAAGCCCGGCTCGGCCTCCAGCAGCTCGCGCACGATCTTTTCGGCCTTCCGCGCCGCCCCCGGAGACGCGGCGCGGTAATGCACGGCGAGCGTGGCACGCTTCACGTCGAGATTGATCCCGTTGATGGGCGCGAGCCTCGACCCCAGCCAGCGCGCCGAGCGGCGCACGCGGCGCTGTTCGGCGGGCGTTGCCAGCACAATCGTCCGCCCGCGCGGATTGGTGAGCCGGTATCCATGACTGCCCACGTACCAGATGCCCGGGATCTGCACCCGCCCGATCAGGTCTTCCAGTCCGCGGCCGCTTACCACGCCGACCGTGCCGCCGGCGTCGCGGATATCGACGAGCAGGCGGCGCATCGCCTGCGACAGCCGCACGTCCCCCGGCGACCGCCGGAGCCGCACGAGCGTTCCATCGAAATCGGTCAGGAGAATGCGCCGGGGCGCCGAGCGCATGCGTTTGGCCAGTTGCGGCCAGTCAGGGAATAGGGGACGCGCCGTTTTCACGCGAGTTTGGAAAGCTTGCGGATGATGTCCGCGGCCCATTTGTAAACATTGTTCTCGCGCACCTGCTCGCGCATCTTCTTCATGCGGCGCCGGGCCTCTTCCGGCTCCATCTCGATCGCCCGATGAATCGCGCCCGCCACCTCGTCGGCCGCGTACGGATTGATCAGGACCGCGTCGCTGTGAAACTGCCGCGCGGCGCCGGTGAACCGGCTGAGCAACAGGACCCCTTGCCCATCGACCCGCGAAGCCACGAATTCCTTAGCCACCAGATTCATGCCGTCGTGCAAGGAGCTTACCATCGCGAAGCGCGCCATCCGGAACCAGGCGAGCAATTCCGAGAGCGGCAAACGCTGGCGCAGGAAAATGATCGGGCACCAATCCGCCGTTCCGTACTTCTGGTTGACGCGGCGAACGCAGGCATCGAGGTCCTCGTTCAACCGGCGGTACTCCTTGACGTGGGTCCGGCTGGGCACTCCCGCTTGAAAGAAAACGAACCGGCCCCGGTATTCGGGGAATCGTTCGAGGAAACAGTCCACCGCATCGACCCGTTCCAGCAAACCCTTTGTGTAGTCGATGCGGTCGGCGCCGACGCCCACGATCATGTCCTCGCCGATGTGGAAACGGCGGCGGATGCACTCCATGCGTTCCTCGGTGGCGCGGTCTTCGGACTGGCGCGTGATCGAATCGAAATCGATGCTGATCGGAAAGGCGCGAATCTTCGTCATGTGCCGCCGGTAGATGATCGCCGCGCGCTCCCGGTCGATCCGCGCCTCGAGTTCCCGGTCGACCGTATCCATGAAATTGTTTCCGTGATAGTGGATATGAAACCCGAGCAGGTCGTTTCCCAGCATGCCGCGCAGGATGTCCTGTTTCCAGGGGCAGATGCGGAAGACCTCCGGATTCGGCCAGGGGATATGCCAGAAGTGCGCGATGACCGCCTGCGGACACTTCCGGCGCAACATGCGCGGCAGCAAAGCGAAATGGTAATCCTGGATGAAAACGAAGGCCCGGTCGTCTCCGACTTCTTCCGCCACGCTGTCGGCAAACAGCTGATTCACCTCCTGGTACGCCTCCCAGTGCTCCTGGCGGAATACCGGCGGCCGGTAGGACAAATGGCAGAGGGGCCACAACGCCGAGTTCGAAAAGCCGTAATAATAGTTCTCCTCCTGCGCCTTGCTCAGCCATACCCTCTTCAACCGGTACGATGGATCGTCCGGCGGAACATCGACGAAGCCTTGGGCGTCGCTGGCCGCCCGATCCCGATCACCCGAGCCGCTTCCGTGCGCCACCCAGAGCCCATGGCTCGCCCGCATGACTGGGTCCAGCGCCACGACCAGCCCGCTCGCGGGCCACATCCACTCGAGATGATCGTCCCGCCATATGTGCAGGTATGGTTCGCGGTTCGAAACCGAAATAAATTTATGGCCCCGCAACCGGGAACGGATCAGTTCTCGGAGGGTATTTGCGGTCTCCTGCGGCAACTTGCCTCCCGCTTATATGAAAGGTTGTACTGCCGGGCCCGGCCGATGAAAATTGCCGACTCGACTACGGGATTGGATACCAGCCAGGGCGATTACTTCCACAACGAAGGAGATAAAACGCTAGGAATAGAGCGCCAATGAACGAAGAAATATTAACACAGGCGCATAGGGACAAAAAAGGGGAAAAGCCCTGACACGGGAATAAGAGGCTCATCGGTTGCAGGGAAATGCTTCGAAGGGCATTGATCCCCGATCAATGATTATTGATTATTGATCATTGATGATTGATCATTGACCATGCCCTTTGAGCAAGGATCAAGCCTCCGCTCTTCCGATCGCCTTGCGCCATAGGCCCTGCGCGCGCAGGATGGCCTCGACGGCCTCGCGCACGGCGCCCTCGCCGCCGCAACGGCGCGTCACAAAGTGCGCGGCCTGCTTCACTTCCAGCGCGGCATTGCCGGAGGCAATCGCCAAGCCGACCCGCGCAAGAACCGGCAGATCCGGCAAATCGTCGCCCATGTAGGCCACTTCATCGTCGCCCAGGCGCGCCTGGCGCAGAATTTCCTCGTACGCCGGGAGCTTGTTCGCCTGCTTTTGCGTTACGAATTCCATTCTCATTTCCCGGGCTCGGCGCGTGGTGGCCGCCGAATCGCGTCCGGTGATGAGTCCGGTTCGCAAGCCCATCGCGCGCGCCAGCTTTATGGCCGCCCCGTCGTGCGCGTGAAACACCTTCATTTCGAGCGCGCCGCCGTCGGGCATCGAGAGTAAATAGATGCGGCCGTCGGTCAGCACGCCGTCGACGTCGAAGAGCAGAAGCCGCACGCGCCGGGCGCGCCGGGCGAAATCGGCTGAACGTGAACCGGGAGGCGGGCGTCGAGGCATCGGCGGCTCAGAACAACTCCAAGGTCCACAGGTCGTGCAGGTGCACCACTCCCTCGACGCGCTGCTGCTCGTCCACCACCACCACCGAGGTGATTTTTCTTTCTTCCATCAGACCGAGCGCCGCACTGGCAAACTCGCATCGAGAAATCGTGACCGGCCGCTCCGTCATGCATTCGGCTGCCGTGAGTTCCAGCGCCGACGAACGGCGCTTCTGCATCAACCGGCGCAGGTCGCCGTCGGTCACAATGCCAATTAGCCGGTTCCCTTCCCCGACCACGGCCGTCATCCCCAGCCCCTTCCGGCTGATCTCGTAGATCACATCGGCAATCGCCGTGTCCGGGCGGACAACGGGCAATCGCTCGCCGGCGTGCATCAGATCCTCGATGCGCTGCAGTTTTTTCCCCAGCTTGCCGGAAGGGTGCAGCGCCGCAAAATCCTCTTCTCGAAATCCGCGGCGGTCGAGCAGCGCGACGGCCAGCGCGTCGCCCAGCGCCAGCGCCGCCGTCGTGCTGGCGGTGGGCGCCAAATTCAGCGAGCAGGCCTCTTCGCGAACCGAAATATCGAGCGTGACCTCGCTTGCCGCGGCGAGCGGGGATTTCAGATTGCCGGTCATCGTGATGATCGGAATGCCGAGCCGCTTGGTTCGTCCCAGAAGGCCGACGATTTCCTCCGTGTCGCCGCTATAGGAAATCGAGAGCAGCGCATCGCCCCGCACGAGCATTCCCAAATCCCCATGCAAGGCCTCGGCCGGATGCAAAAAAACAGCCGGCGTCCCCGTGCTCGAAAGCGTTGCCGCAATCTTCCGCCCAATCAGCCCCGATTTCCCCATCCCCGTCACGACGACTCGGCCTTGGCACTTCAGTAGGATATCCACGGCGGCGTCAAACCGCTCATCGAGCCGGTCGATCAGCCCGGCAATCGCCTCCGCTTCGATTCGCAGAACCCGGCGCGCGATTTCCCGGTTCACTTCGCGCTCCAGGGACGCACCAGCGCCGCCAGCTGCATCAGCTTCGCGGCGAGCGGGCGAAATTGATCGAGGGAAAGGGCGTTTGTGCCATCCGAGAGCGCGGCCGCCGGGTTCTCGTGCACTTCGGCGAAAATCCCGTCCACACCGACCGCGGCCGCCGCCCTCGCCAGCGGCTCGATGAACTCCGGCTGGCCGCCGCTGCGATGGCCCTCGCCACCCGGCAATTGCACCGAATGCGTGGCGTCGAAAATGACCGGATAGCCCAGCCCCTTCAGGATGGCCAGCGAACGCATATCCACAACGAGATTGCGATAGCCGAACGACGTTCCCCTCTCGGTCACCAGGATTCGGTCATTGCCGGTGCTGGCCACCTTCTCCACGACCGTCGCCATTTCCCAGGGCGAAAGGAATTGTCCCTTCTTCACGTTCACGGCGCGTCCCGAGCGCCCGACTGCAAGCAGGAGGTCCGTCTGCCGGCACAAAAGCGCCGGCACCTGAAGGACATCGCATACCTCGGCTGCCTCGTCCACCTGGGAAACATCGTGAACGTCGGTCAACACCGGCAGTCCCGTCGCCTGTTTGATCGCCGCCAGGATTTTCATTCCTTCCCGGAGTCCCGGCCCGCGGTAGGAAGAAAGGGAGGAGCGATTCGCCTTGTCATAGGAAGCCTTGAACACCAGCGGCAGGCCCATCTCGCCCGACAGCTCCCACAGCTTTTGCGCGATGAACGCGGCGTGTTCCGCGCTCTCGATAACGCATGGCCCGGCAATCATCACCAGCGGCGCCACGCCGCCGATCCTGATATTCCCAATCGCAAATTCGCGCGTGGATTCCATGCACTTGCCAGATAGCGTACTTTTAATCCCGGAACTTTGGCAACTTGGCGCCCGGCCGGGCCGAACAGCGCGTCGAGGAACCCGAGGCCCAAGGACCCTTGGCTGATGCGCTCGCCTGCCGACACCAGGGGGCGAAGAAAATACGCGTGCCTTTCACTTCTCAGCTCAGCAATCGGCGCATCAGGAATCTCTTCACCACCTCGACGCAAAACAAATAAGTCACGGTGATCGCGACCAGAAAAGCAAAGTATCCGGCCGGGAGCCGGGTGAAGCCTAGCGTGGCAGCCAGGGGAGAAACCGGAAGCAGCAAACCAACCCCGACAATCGCCAGCGTCGTGATCGCCAGCGGCATACTCGGCCGGCTGCGCAGCGGATTGCCCCTGGTGCGAATAACGAACAATACCAGCGTTTGCGTGGCCAGGGACTCTACGAACCAGCCGGTGTGAAACTGCGGCTCCGAAGTCCGGAACCAGACAAGCAGGGCCGCAAAAGTAAGGAAATCGAATATCGAGCTGACCGGACCCATGCCCACCATGAAATTCCGCACCAGTCCGATGTCCCAGCGCCGCGGCCTGCGAATGAAATCCAAATCGACGTTATCTGTGGGGATGGTGATTTGCGCCAGATCGTAAAGAAAATTGTTCAGAAGGATCTGGCCCGGCAGCATCGGGAGAAAGGGAAGAACCACGGAGGCCGCCGCCATGCTCAGCATGTTTCCGAAATTCGAGCTGGTGCCCATCAGCAGGTACTTGAGCACGTTCGCGAATGACCGCCGGCCTTCGACAATTCCGGTGTGCAGCACCGCCAGGCTGCGTTCCAGAAGGATCACATCGGCCGCGTCTTTGGCCGCCTCGGTGGCCTGCGAAACCGATATGCCGACGTCGGCGGCGTGCAGCGATGGCGCGTCGTTGATCCCATCGCCCAAAAAGCCCACCACGTGTCCGCGCCGCCGAAGCGCCAGCAGTATTCGGGTCTTTTGCACGGGCGATACGCGGGCGAAAACGTCTTCCTGCTCCACCAGGGCTCCCAGCGCAGGGTCAATGATTTTGTCGATCTCTTCGCCCAGCACGAGATGGCCGGTATTGAGTCCCACTTGCGCGCAGACATGGCGCGCAACCCGTTCGTTGTCTCCGGTCACAACGACCAGCCGTACGCCGTCTCCTCGCAACCGTTCGATGGTTTCCGCCGCGTCTTCGAGCGGGGGATCGAGAAACGTGAGGTAGCCGGCCAATACGAGTTCATTTTCATCGCCGGGCGAATAGGCCGTTTGTTCGGATACGGTCCGATAGGCTACCGCCAGCACCCGCACTCCCTGTTCGTTCTCCCGGTGAAAGGTTTCGACGCTCCGGAAACGCGCCGCCGGGTCCATCGGCTGCTCGGTTCCGTCCACCAGCAACCGCGAGCAGAGCGGCAGCAAACCCTCGGGCGCTCCCTTGACGATCATCAGCCGATTGCCGTCGCGCGCAATGACGATCGACACGCGCCGCCGCTCGAAATCAAAGGGAATCTCCGCCAGCTTCCGGTAATCGCCTGCCTCCGGCGGGGCGCTACGGAGGATCGCCGCGTCGAGCGGATTTTCGATGCCGGTTGCCAGCCGACTGTTGATATACCCGTACAGGAAGGGGGCGTCGGCTGTGCTCCCGAATGGATCGAGGTGCTGGTCGAGGCCCATTTCTCCGCTGGTGAGCGTGCCCGTCTTGTCCGCGCAGAGCACGTCGATGCTGCCCAAATTTTGAATGGCCGCCAGATGTTTCACCACAACCCGTTTACGGGCCAGGTGAATCGCCGCCTGAGCCAATGTCACGGTCGTGATCATCGGCAGGAACTCCGGAGTCAGACCCACAGCCAATGCCAGGGCGAACAAAAGCGAATCGAGCCAGCCGCGCCGCAACACCGCCAATGCCAGAAACACCACCAGCACCAGCAGGACCACTACGCGCATGATCAGCAGGCCGAACCCGCGCAACCCTCGCTCGAATTCCGTTTCCGGAGGCCGCGTTGCCAGGTGCGCCGCAATTTCCCCGAAAACGGTCGCCCGGCCGGTTGCTTCGACGACGGCCGCGCCTTCGCCGCTGACAATTGAACTTCCCAGGAAAACCGCTCCCGGCGAATCCGGAACGATGGGGGCTTTCCCTTCGACAACTCGCTTTTCCACCGGCAGGGATTCTCCGGTGAGGGCCGCCTGCTGAACGTTCAAAAATCTCGCTTCCACCAAACGCGCATCGGCCGGCACCAGATCCCCGCTCCCCAGCCGTATCACGTCGCCCGGGACTACCTCACGCCGAGGCGCCTCTACCCATACCCCGTCACGCAGCACCGTCGCGGTGATTCCCACCTGCGCGCGAAGGCGCTCGATCGCGCGGCGCGAGCGGTAGGTTTGAAAAAAATTGATGGCGGCACTCAAGAAAACGATGACGGCGATGATCGTCGCATTGACGATCTCCCCCAGGGATGCGGCTACCCCGCTTGCCACGAGTAGAATTAAAACGAGCGGGTTGGAAAACAGCGGCAACACTTCGGCAAGCAGGGAACGGCCCTTCCGGCGCGCGGGATCGTTCGGGCCGTAGATGGCGAGACGGCGCTGGGCTTCTTCCGTGGTCAAGCCGGCTGCCGTTGCAGGCGAACCGGCTGGCACGGTGCCCGCAGATCGTTCGGAGGTTTCAGCCACACTCTCCTGCCAGCAACCGGTCAACCATATGCGCCAGCCGTGGCGGCCGGCCGGCCTTGCCAATTGCTTTAGACACAGGCAGTTGCTGAACACCCAAAGGCTTCCTCCGATTTCGACCGGCGGCCGGGTTATTTTGCTCACCCGTTCCGCTTTTCCAATGCGAGAAAAGACCCATGCAGACACCACTGCAGGGCGTCCCGCGCATCCTCGTCATGGAGAGAGAAAGGGATGGGAGTTCACTGAAGATTCAGTGATCTGATCCGCGCGCGTCTTTCGAGGGGAAACGAAATGAGAGGATGGTTGTCCAACCCGGCAATCAGTCTGGAGTGAAGAGGCCGCGGCGCGGCGAGAGAATTCCTCTCTCCGCGCTTTGCTCGAGTCTTTGCTTTACGGGGGCCTTACAGGGGGCTTTACCTGGCTTTACGGAGCTTTACGCAGGGTCCAGTTATGGTGGGCTGCCCAGAGTTGCGGAATGGCCAGGATCAGGGCAGGCATGAGTATCTCCGCTCGCTTCCAGCGTGGCTCGTCTCTTGTGCGCCGGCCGAGAAAGTAGCTGCCCACCGCAACGGGCACGTCGAAAGCGGCTTTGACCAGCACGAGGCGGCCAAGTCCCGGGCGCGCCCCGTAAAGCGGGTTTGCCTCATAGTTCCCGCCTCGAACCGCCGAACGCGTGCTCGCCACGTCCAAGGCCGACGCCCCGATCATCAAGGCGTCGGCGGCAATTTCGAGCACATGCGACCTGGCCCATCGCAGCGGGTGCGCGCGTGCCGAAGCCGGCGCCGTCAAGGCCAGGAAAACGAGGATGACGGCCGGCTTCATCTGTCCGTTCTGCAGCCGGGGCTAGGATTGATCCCCGGGAATTTTCCTGCGTATCGCCAGTCCCAAAAGCAACAGACCGGAACCGACCAGGGCCAGCGTTCCCGGTTCCGGCGTCACCGTAACCGATTCGTCCAGCGCCACGTCGTCGCTCGCACAGGTCGAGCCGCTGCTGCACGAATAGCCATTCAGCGGGCTTCCGCTCAAATAGCCCCAGAAAACCGATCCCGCGGGCAACGCGGAGCCGGAAAGGGTCAACGGGATGGCCGTCGTCGCGTTAAACGAACCGAGATTGGCGGTATATACGTTGAATCCGCTCACCGGGCCGGACACCTGGCCCGAAGCGGATGTAAATGCGTTAAACCCGCCGACATTGAAGGAACCGAATCCCCCCAAATTGCCAGCCGTGGCCACATTCAGAAAACCGAAGATCGTGCTGCTTGGCGTGCCGGTCCACACGCCGTTGTCGATGGCGGCTGTGCTGTTTACCGTGAAATTCAGGCCCAGATCCGTCGTGCTCGGCACCAGCATGACGAGCCATGCCGTTCCCGATTCCGCCCCGCCTGAATTGGCAAATTCCAGCGTGGGCAGGTTCTGTGACGTGAGAACGTTCCAGGTCCCATCGCTTCCGGCGCAGAGATTGTTGGGACAGAGAACATCCTGCGCCACGGCGTCTGTTTGTGCCCGGGCCCCCGACACGCAGAACATTGCAAAACTGCAAACAAGAATTGTGCACAACCATTTAAAGCGAATTCCTCTCATGTTTCTTCCCTCCACGGGCTTCCGAGTTTGAAAAGCAGCACTTCTCCATAGCAGATTTCATGCCATGGGCGCCCGGGACGGCCGGATTCTAAGCGTCTTTTTATCAGAACGTTAGAGGGGATGCGTCGCGGCGGAAAGCTTCAGGAAAAACGCTATATAAAATAATTTCGCGATCAACGCTAGAGCTCTTTCTATTCTCACGCAATCCAGCCGCGGCCCACGTTGTTCGTCGCGGGGCTTTTGATAAATTTCCCCGGGAATCGCGGGCGACGATCGGTCAACGCGGCGCGGCGAGTTCCAACGGGCGCAACCCCAGTTGTGGCGTACGCACGAGTCTGGCTCGTGAGGGAGTTACCGCGGGGGAGGGGGGTGAATCATTCGCCGGCGCGCAGAATTTTCATCAGGTTCGTTCGTCCGGGCACGCCAAAGGGCGACCCGGCCACGATGGCGATGATGTCGCCCAACCGAACCAGATTGAGATCGAGCAGGCGAAGTTCGGCGCGGCGAAGCATTTCGTCGGTCGTGAGGATTTCCGGCGACGAGATCGGCGTAACGCCCCAATAGAGCGTCAGGCGGGAGCGTGTACGCGCGTCGGGCGAGAGACCGTAGATCGGACACGGCGGGCGGTAGCTGCTGGTCATATACGCTGTCGATCCGCCGCTCGTGAACACGGCGATGGCGGCCATCTTTAGATCTTCCGCGCCGTGGGCGACCGATTCGGCAATCGTTTCCGGTATCGACAGTTCGGTTGCGGGTGGCCGCAGGGCCGGCGGACGCGGCATGGCTTCGGCCTCAACGATGATGCGCGCCATCATCGCCACCGCCTCGACCGGATAGTGGCCCGCAGCCGTCTCGCCCGAGAGCATCAGCGCGTCGGTGCCGTCGAGCACGGCGTTGGCGACATCGCTCGCCTCGGCGCGCGTCGGCCGCGGATGCTCGGTCATCGACTCGAGCATCTGCGTCGCGGTAATCACCGGACGCCGCTTCCGGCGGGCTTCCGCGATGATCTTTTTTTGCAGGGCGGGCACCTTCTCGGGCGGCATCTCGACGCCGAGATCGCCACGCGCGACCATGACGCTCTCGCAGGCGTCCAGGATTTCGTCCAGATGTTCCATCGCCTGCGGTTTTTCCAGCTTCGCCACGACCAGCGTATCCATCCCGCGACCTTCGTGGGCATTGGCCCATGTGGCGATCTTGTTGCGCAGATCATACAGGTCCTGCGCCTGGCGAACGAACGACATGGCGATGAAATCCACGCCCTGCTCGAGACCGAACTCCAGGTCGGCAATGTCCTTCGCCGTGATGGCCGGGATCGACAGTTTCGAGTCCGGCAAATTGATTCCCTTGTTCTCGCCCAGCAATCCACCGGCTTCGACGCGGCAGGCGATATCCTGCCCGCGGATTTCCTCGACGCGCAGACCGATCATCCCGTCGGCGAGCAACAACGGCTCGCCGGGTTTCACCTCGCTCGAGAGGTCCACCGTCGTGCGCACGCGTTCGGCGTCTCCCATACCGGCCGCGGCCGAAAGAACAATGCGGTTCCCCGGCTCCAGGAGCACCGGCTGATGGCCTTCCAGGGGGCCGGTCCGAATTTTCGGGCCGCCGAGGTCCTGGAGGATACCGATGGGCCGGCCAATTTCTTCGGAGATTTTCCGGATGGCGGCAATGGCGCGGGCGTGGGAATCGTGATTGCCGTGAGAAAAGTTCAGGCGCGCCACGTCCATTCCAGCCAGCACCATCTTTCGCAGAACGGCGGGGTCGGCGCTCGCGGGACCCAGAGTGCAAATGATCTTCGCTCGACGCATGAGAGTATCAATATTAATGCACGGGGAGGAAACCGCCGAGGGACATATGCCAAAATCTGGTCGAAGTGCGGAGATTTGAACTCCGGACCGCCCGCGCTCAAGGCTGCGCCCAAGGCGCGCCAGGAAACGCCAGGCATCTGCCGTCCGAATCGAATGAACCCGTACAACCGCCGCGGACGCCCTTATATTTCAACCATTGTGTGACCATCCCGCTCACGGATGGATGCGACGATCAACGGCTGTCTTTGCATGTGGCTTGGCTCAAACAGGAAAGTCCCCAGGATATTCACCGCAAACGCGGTGATCGCCGACAATTCCAATAGGGCCGAAACAGGAAGCACGGACCATGCCCAACCGGCGTAACCCTGGTAGGCGAGAATTTCCGCCGAAACCCGGAGGGCGCATCCGGCCGTTAGCAACACAAGAGAGGAAAACATCAGGCGCGTGCTCCACAGCAGGCGCATACCTGCGAAGGCGGGCAGAATCCGCTGGCCTATGCACAGCACCATCAACGCGATGAATCCAACCGTCAGCGCGTGCCGGGACGCGCCCCAAATCCCTCCGGAAGAATCCCAAATGGCTGCTCCGGTTCCTAATAAGGCCGCTACGAGTAGCCAGCCATACGCCAGGCGAACAAAATAGGGGAAACTCCAGTGCACACCACGTGTTTTTGCTGCCTGCCGGGCCGGTTCAAATATGCGCAATGCCGCTATGGCCAGAACTACGCCAACCAGGAATAACGCGGTGGCTTGCCGGTTGAAACCGGCAAATGTAAAGACGACGCCCGCAAAGTTCACGGCAAGTGCCGCGAAGAGCAGCCCCGGCCGAACGGGTTTCAAGCCGAGGAAGACCGACATCCATCTGGCGCTAAAGCCCCAAACGAACGGCGCCAAGAATCCCCATGCCATCAGCACGATGAAATGCTGGTCAAAACCGTGCGGAAAGGCGGGACCCGCGCCGCGCAAAGCAAGGTAGGCCGTAGCTCCCAGGTTTACGGCCAGCGCGGCCAGCAATCCTACGCTGGCACAGATAACCGCCCAAACCCATGCCCCCAGACAGTTATTGCCCGAGCCTTCCGGGCGGTGCTGGGACACAATCCCGAAGAAAATCAGAAAGGCAGCAAGTTCAAGGGCGGCCGAAACCGGCAACAGCCATCGCCACTCGAACGCATAGACGTTCGCAACCCATCGCGCCGCGACTCCCGCCGTCCACATGGCCCAACAGACCCACGCAGCACCGAAGGCCCGGCTGGGCGCATGGCGAAACTTGGGAACGGAATAGAAGCCGATGCCGAGAATGAAGCTGCCAACCCAACCGAACACTTGCGCGTGGCCGTGTGCCTGCAGCCATGCCGGAGGAACCGAACCGGCGCTCTCATGCCCGCTGATCTGGAGGAGATTCCACACTCCCAGAAACGTTCCTGGCAGCAACATAAACGCGATCCCCGAACATATATACGCCATCAAGAGGCGTGAAAGAGAAGCCTCGCGAGAACGAGTCATTTCCATGATTTCAGCGGGCGAAGGTGAAGGACCGCGCACCGCATTGACTCCCGGCGTCGATGCCTGCGTGGGGACCGGCATATTCATGGCTTCAGGGTGGCGGCTTCGGTTTCTACGGCACGGGGAAACAAAACATTATTTTCCAGATGCACGTGCTGATGAAGGTCCGCTTCAAACTGCTTGAGATCTTCATACAAGGCCTTGAAACTCGCACAGGCGCCGGCAGGAACCGTGTAGTCCGCGCTGGCTTTGCGAATCTGCTTTACCAGATCCCCGGCGGCATCGTGTTCCGCCATCATGGCCTGAATCGGATTTCGCACCGTCTGGAAAAAAGGAGCTTTCCAAGAGCCATTTTCCCCGGCCGACCGCTCCATCGCCTCGATGAACGGAAAGAGAATCATCTCCTCTTTCTGCATATGCACGATCATCTCCTGGCCGACTTTCAGGAAGAGTTCCTGGATCACCGCGATTTCGCCGTGGGCCGAACCATGCTTCGCGTTCACCTTGTCGAGCAGCGATCGAATTCGAGCAATGGCAGCGCGGACATACCGATGATGTTTCTCGCGGATATGGCCGGTCAGAGCGCTCAGTGGCGCGGAGGTCCAGTTGGCTGCTTCAGGGTGCACATCTCCGCCGTTTGACCGCAAACGACTTAAAATTTCCTCGGCGGAGACTCCGGTGGACAAGCAGGCATCGTGAAGCGACTTTCCGCCGCCGCAGCAGTAGTCGATCCCCGCATCTTCGAGAACATGCCTCGCCTCTGCATTCGAAAGGGCGATGTTTTTCACCTTGGTTTCCGTGGTAAAGCTCATGGGCGCCTCCTCACCGCCCCATTCTGCACGGCGGAAAACGGGGCGGCAGTGACTAAAGTCACCGTTCCCGGAAGTGGCCAAAAAAAGAGTGATTTATTCGGAGGCGGCTTGCTCGCGCCGCAGGCCCGCCAGGTCCTTTACGATGATGGTGCGGCCGTCCACGTCCACAAATCCTTCGGCCTGGAGACGGCTCAGATTCCGGGAAACGATCTCCCGCACCGTACCCAATTCTGCCGCCAGGTCCTGATGGGTTTTCGTCAATTCCACGCGGACACCCTGTTTCGTTGCGGTCCCTTCCCCCTGCGCCAATCGCAGCAGGCGACCAATCAGTCGCTGCCGCACTGTCGTGAACGAGAGGTCCTCGATGATCCCGACCAGACGGCGGAGCCGTGAGCCGACGACGGCAATCACCTTGAGCGCCACTTCGGGATGTTCGCGGCAATAGTTCTGGAAATCCTTGCGCGAGATGAAGAGCACTTCGGTGCCTTCGAGCGCGGACGCGGACGCGGGATAGTTGCCGCCATCAAAAACCGGAAGTTCGGCAAAGGAACTCCCCGGCCCTTCGATGGCCAGAACCTGTTCCCGTCCGGAAGGCGACAACTTGAAGATCCGAATCTTGCCCGAGGCCACCAGAAACAGGCCCAGGCACGGATCGCCCTCATGGAACAACGACTCGTTGCGGTCGTAGCGCCTTCGGCTCACTCGGGCGCACAATGCGCGCACCTCGGAGTCCGTGAGGCTCGCGAACAGCGGTGTCCTTCGGAGGACAGATGCATTGGTTTCCTGGGTCACTCGATCGCTCCGGTCCCTCCCATCATATGGCAGGGCAAACGCCGCCGATCCATCGCGGGAAGATATTCTCCCGCTACCTCTCTGGCGCGAGGATGGTCCTCACGAACGGCGGCTCGACGGCGGCGGCGCGTCGCGAATCTCCCGATACCGGAAACAATCCACCAGGTGGTCGTTCACCATCCCGACCGCCTGCATGTGCGCATATATGATCGTCGATCCCACGAAGCGGAATCCCCGGCGCTTGAGATCCTTGCTGAAAGCGTCGGATTCGGGCGAGGTCGCCGGAATCTGGCGCTTCATCTTCCACCGGTTCACCTTCGGACGGCCACCCACGAACCGCCAGAGGTAGGCGTCGAAACTGCCGAACTCTTCCTGAAGGGCGAGAAACGCCCGCGCGTTCCCTACCGCCGACTCGATTTTCATCCGGTTTCGAATGATCGCCGGATCCAGCAGGATCTTGCCGATCTGTTTGCGCGTATAGCGCGCCACTTTTTCGGGATCGAAGCCGCTAAAGGCGCGCCGGTAACCCTCCCGTTTTTTCAGCACCGTCGACCAGCTGAGCCCGGCCTGAGCCCCTTCGAGCACGAGAAATTCGAAATGTTTGCGGTCATCGTGAACCGGAACGCCCCATTCACAATCGTGATACCGGACCATCAGCGGATCGTTCGCGCCGGCCCAGGCGCATCGCTTCCGACTCATACACTGTTGACGTTCAGGCATTTGCGGCCGCCTCCGGCAAGGGACCTGTTTCTCCCGGACATGGGTCGCAGCCGGTCACAGTCGGCATTCCTTCAATGTGGACTCGTCGAGCCGCACGGCAGCGGCGCGAATATTTTCCTCCAAATGGCCGACCTTGGAGGTTCCGGGAATCGGGAGCATCACGGGGGATCGCCAAAGCAGCCACGCCAGAGCAAATTGCGATGGCGTGACATGCGTTTGGGCTGCCATGCGCGCAACAGGACAGTCTTCACCGGAAAGTTTTCCGGCAGCCAGGGGAAACCATGGGATGAAACCGATTTTTTGCTGTTCGCAGTAGTCGAGAACATCTTCCGAGCCGCGGTCGGCCAGGCTATAGCGATTCTGCACGGTTACGACATCCACGATCGATCGCGCGTTCTGGAGCTGGCTCACGCTCACTTCAGAGAGACCGATGTGCCTGATCTTGCCCTGTTCCTGCAACTGTTTCAAAGTTCCCAACTGGTCTTCCGCCGGCACCTTCGAATCGATTCGGTGCAACTGATACAGGTCGATCCGATCCACGCGCAAGCGGCGCAAGCTGCCCTCGCACGCCGAAATCAGGTGCTCGGGCCGTCCGTTCTCGACCCAGCGGCCGGGGCCGGAACGCTCGAAGCCGCCCTTCGTCGCAATCACCAGATCCCGGGGATAGGGATGCAACGCCTCCGCAATCAACTCTTCGCTTACGCCGGGGCCATAGGAATCGGCCGTATCGATGAAGTTGACGCCCAGTTCCCTCGCCCGCCGCAAGACGCGAATCGCTTCGTCCGGGTCCGCCGGCTGCCCCCAAACTCCCTTGCCCGTGATGCGCATGGCGCCGAATCCCAGGCGAGTGACGCGAAGATCGCCGCCGATCGTGAATTCACCGGCCTCCAGGGCGAGTGCGTTCCCTTTCGCTCTGATCGATTCGATTTCCATTCCGTTCCCCTTTCGGCTGCCGTCATTCTTATTGGACAGCACCATCGATGCGTTGGACTCAGGGGTTCATGATTCCCATTTGTCAGGATGGCTGCAGACGGGGCAAATCCCGGCAATCCGGGAACCTTATGCGGCTTTCGTGGATCTGGTCGGGGCGCGGAGATTTGAACTCCGGACCTCCTGCGCCCAAGGCAGTTGCAAAAAATCTATCTCGTTGGTCCGTCTGGCTTTGTTCTGCGTCATGGTAGACGGTTTTGGACCTAATTTGGCACCAGTTGGACCCAAGTTGGACCCAACTTATGAGGTGCTGTTTTTTCGCGCCCCTCTCGTCCACGCTTCAAGACGCCAGTTGTATTATCAGTTCGGACTGCTCCTCGAATAGAATCTTGCCCTGAGTGCGATGCCATCCAACGGTCACACGCCGGGTCAGGAACACCTTCAAGATCGATTGCGATCTGCTCAGGAGGAGTGCGAACGACTTCGCGAAGAGAATTCGCGTCTCCGCGCAATGCTTGGCATCCCAGAGTTAGCCAAAGATCGAACTACTCTGCACCCCAATCCGGCACCCGAAGATTCAACCAAGGTCACCGGCGGCCCGTCCACAGCGGAAGAGAAGATCGCATTGTTTCGGAACCTCTTCCGTGGGCGGGAGGACATCTATGCTATCCGATGGGAAGGGAGGGGAGGAAAATCGGGATATTCGCCAGCCGGAGTTATGGATTGGCGTGCCATTCACGCGGCGAGCCCGAAGGAACGCAAGCAGATTGCCCGTAAGACGCGTATGCTTTTGCCCCTGACGAATGACGCAATTCGAAAACATCTCACCGGGAAACAGACAATAGGCATCTACCCACTCCTGCCGGACGAAACGTGCTGGCTTCTTGCGGTTGATTTCGATAAGAAATCGTGGATGGCCGATACCGCTGCGTTTCTTGAGACTTGCCGACGCTTCCAGGTGACACCGGCTATCGAGCGATCACGTTCGGGAAACGGCGCGCACATCTGGGTGTTCTTTGATCGCCCGATATTTGCTGCCGACGCCAGAAGGCTTGGCTGTGCACTACTGACACGGACTATGGAAAAGAGGCATGAAATTGGCCTCGACTCATACGACCGTCTGTTCCCAAGTCAGGACACCATGCCCAAGGGCGGCTTCGGGAATTTAATTGCGTTG